>NZ_JAQBOD010000047.1 GCF_028288205.1 Mucilaginibacter sp. | reverse complement strand
TATCTTATAGGAGGTTGAGTGTTGATAACGGATAATCACGGCAGAAGAGTTAATTACCTGCGCCTGGCTGTAACAGACAGGTGTAATCTGCGTTGCTTTTATTGCATGCCCGAAGATGGCTTGAACTGGCTATCACGAGCCGAATTGATGACTTACGAGGAAATGCTGCACAGCTGTGCCTTACTGGTAAAGATGGGTATTGAAAAAATACGCATTACCGGTGGCGAGCCTTTTGTACGTAAGGATATTATGAAATTACTATCCGGCTTGTCAAAACTTGATGGGCTAAAGGAACTTAGCATGACTACTAATGGTGTATTAACAGCGCCGCATGTTGCTGAAATGAAAGCGTTGGGTATAAAATCGGTTAATTTGAGTTTGGATACTTTAGATGCTAACAGGTTTTTTACCATTACCCGCCGTGATGAATTTACAAATGTTATGGCAACTTTAGATGAGTTGTTAAAACACAATATAGAAGTTAAAATAAACACGGTAGTAATGGACGGCAAAAACACGCAGGATATACTACCCCTGGTTGAACTGACCAAAGATTTGCCGGTAAGCGTGCGCTTTATTGAAGAAATGCCTTTTAATGGTGATGAAGCTTCTAACCGTGGTTTGCAATGGAATTATGTAAGGATTTTAGAGGAGATAAAAGATAAATTTCCAAGCATACAGAAATTAACAGATCCTGCGTATTCTACATCATACAATTACCATATTCCGGGGCATAAGGGTAGTGTTGGTATAATAGCTGCCTATTCGCGTACATTTTGTGGTACTTGTAACCGTATACGTGTTACGCCGCAGGGCACATTGAAGAATTGTTTATATGATGATGGCGTATTAAATATTAAGGATCTGATGCGGTCCGGATTGAGCGATAATGAATTAGAAAAGAATTTATTGAACGCATTTAACCACAGGGTAAAAAACGGATGGGTAGCAGAGCGGATGCGGGTTGAAAAAACCGGCGTTCATGAATCAATGGCTACTATTGGTGGGTAGTTGGATTTGGTTGATTAAGTGAATGGTTATATAATGATAACTTTATCAACCCAATCCAACTCAATCAACATTAAACTAAATAAACATGATAACGGTTAATGAAGCCGAAAAGCTAATATTGGCAAACGCCGGAGACTTTGGAGCAGAAATTGTTTTGTTTGAAGAATCTTTAGGCAGGGTACTGGCCGAAAATATAAAAGCCGACCGTGACCTGCCGCCATTTAACCGGGTAAGTATGGACGGTATAGCAGTGAGTTATAAAGCTATTGAAAACGGAATTAATATATTCCAAATTAAAGCTACACAAGCCGCGGGGGATGTCCCAATAGATATATATGAACCTGATGAATGTATTGAGATCATGACTGGAGCAGCTTTACCTGCTTCACTTGATACCGTTATCAGATATGAGGATATTGAAATAAGTGATGGCCAGGCAAAATTGCTGATCAGCGAGATTAAAAAGGGCCAAAATATTCATACCCAAGGTGCTGATAAAAAACAAGGCGAACTTATACTAACATCCGGCCAGCTAATAACCCCTGCGGTTATCAGTTTGGTAGCATCAGTTGGTGAAACAGAGTTACGTGTTAAGAGAATACCAAGAGTTGTCATTCTTTCATCAGGCGATGAATTGGTGGAAGTTGCTGCCATGCCATCGTCATACCAAATCAGGCGGTCAAATAATTATATGGTAAGAGCGGTTTTAACTCAGTTAGGACTTGAGGCTGGTATGCTGCATATTCCTGATGATCCTGAAGTTATTAAGCAACAGTTACAACTATGTTTGCAAAATTATGATGTGATCCTGCTAAGCGGCGGTATATCTATGGGTAAGTTTGATTATATCCCGCAGGCATTAAAAGAATTACAGGTTAAGCAGATTTTTCATAAGGTACAGCAACGCCCCGGCAAACCATTTTGGTTTGGTAAGCATGATAATGGGGTGGTAGTGTTTGCTTTCCCCGGCAATCCTGTTGCTACTTTTATGTGTATGGAGCGGTATTTTATTCCGTGGTTAAACACCTCATTAAATGTATCGCCTAAACAGACAGTTTATGCAGTTTTAGACCAGGATTTTACGTTTAATCCGCAGCTGGAGTATTTTTTACAAGTTAAATTGAATTTTAGTGAGCAAGGACAACTTTTAGCCATGCCTATAGAAGGAAATGGTTCGGGTGATTTTGCTAACTTAGTAGACACAGACGCCTTTATGGAACTCCCTTTAGAGAAAAATGAGTTTAAAAAAGGCGATGTTTACAGAATATGGCCATTTAATCAAATATAGCAATGAGCGGATTCACTCATTTGAATAAAACCGGTAAAGCCACTATGGTTGATGTATCTGCAAAGCAAGTTACATATCGCATGGCAACTGCGCGTAGTATTGTTTTCCTGCCGGATGAAGTTTTAAAACATTTGGTTAACGGCGATCTGCAAACTAAAAAAGGTTCTGTATTTCAAACTGCGATAATTGCCGGCATAATGGCGGCTAAAAAAACCGGCGATTTGATCCCGCTTTGCCATCCGTTAGGTTTGGATAATTGTAAGATAGATATTCAACTAAACGAAAAGCAGGAAGTAGTAATAGACTGCACTGCCACCATTACCGCCAAAACCGGTATTGAAATGGAGGCGTTAGTAGGGGCAAGCATAGCGGCGTTAACCATTTATGATATGTGTAAGGCCCTGAGCCATGATATTGTTATAAAAGAAACCAAGCTTATAGAAAAAGCAGGAGGTAAACGTGATTTCAAAAGAGCATAAAAAACACACTTCGCTGGTAAGGCCGGTATCAGGCAATTTTGGGCGAAATGAATGGGCAATTTTGGGTGCGCCCTGCATTAATATTAAACTTTTGGCTAATGAAGTTATTAATGCCTTGTCTCCCCAATATAAATGTGCTTATGCTGATACCTCGCATAATGACGAAGTAACTTTGCCGCCGGGCCGCTTAGCCGGTGGCGCTGTTTTAGAGTATACAGATCAGCTTAATTATCATCAGTTCAACCACAGCACAGCTTTAAAGCCGATAAATTTTAAACAACAATTTGCCGATGATGATATGGTGCTGGTTAATGGCAATCATCAACCGGCAAAAGCACAGGTAGTGATCATCTACAATAATAAAAGTGCATCCTTGCAAAAAAGAGTAGCGCAACTAACAAATGTTGAATTGATATTATTAGCTGATAACGTAGATGATGTATTTGATTTTATAAAAGAAGCCATACCCAATTGGCAGCAATTACCTATTTGTCGTTTAGAAGAAACAGATAAAATAATTGCCTTTTTCGAAGCGAAAATGCAGCAGGCAAAACCCATATTAAACGGATTAGTTTTGGCCGGTGGGCAAAGTATTAGGATGGGACATGATAAAGGCGCACTTAACTGGTATGGTAAAGAGCAGCAATATTATATGGCAGATATATTGAAGGAACTTTGTGAAGATGTATTTATTTCATGCAGGCCAGAACAAAAGCAGAAAATAGACACAACTTATAATACGCTAACAGATACATTTATAGGTTTAGGCCCTTTTGGTGCAATACTGTCTGCTTTTCGAGAAAATCCAAACAGTGCATGGCTGGTTGTTGCCTGTGATCTGCCTTTGTTAGATGCAAACACTTTACAATATTTAATAGCCAACCGTAATCCGTCAGCAATAGCTACGGCTTATGAGAATGCCCATGATGGCTTCCCCGAACCGCTAATTACCATATGGGAGCCTAAGAGTTACCCGATATTGCTGGCCTTTTTGGCGCAGGGATATTCTTGTCCGCGCAAGGTCTTAATAAATAGCGATATTGCTTTATTAAAGGCTGAGAATACCGATGCTTTGACTAATGTAAATACACCCGAAGATTTTGAAAAAATAAAACGTCAGATCCACCAAAAAATAGCTTCCACCTAATGGAACCCAATTTTTTAAGATATAGCTGCCAAATGGCCCTGCCGGGTTTTAGTGAAACCTCGCAACAGCTTTTACAACAAGCCAGCGTATTGATTGTTGGGGCCGGGGGGCTGGGTTGCCCCGCCGCACAATATTTGACTGCAGCCGGTATAGGTACTTTAGGTATTGCCGATTTTGATACCATTTCTATCAGTAATTTACATCGTCAGGTATTGTATACCCCTATGGATGTGGGATTAAAAAAAGCTGTAATAGCTTGCCAAAGGTTGCAACAGCAAAATCCCGGAATTAAATTAGTACCGCATGATATCAGGATAACTTCTGATAATGTGATGGATATTATCAGTCAGTACGATATTATAGTGGATGGTACAGATAATTTTGATACGCGGTATTTAATAAATGATGCCTGTGTATTAATGAAAAGACCTATTGTATATGGTGCAATATACCAGTTTGAGGGTCAGGCTGCCATTTGGAATATAATTAATTCTGACGGTAGCAGATCACCTAATTATAGAGACTTATTTCCAAAAGTTGATGCTACTCAAATACCCAATTGTGTTGATGGTGGGGTTATACCAACATTGGCCGGTATTATTGGCTGTATCCAAGCCAATGAAGTTATTAAATATATTATTAAAACGGGCGAACTACTTACTGGTAAAGTACTGGTATTTGATGCATTAACTTTGCAAAGCCGTGTTATTAAAATTGGCAAGGTGACCAAAATAGATATAACCAGTTTAGTAGAAACGGTTTATATTCCAACCATGTCAGTTAGTGAAGTAAAAAAAGGCTTAGCAGATAATGTATTAGAATTAGTAGATATCCGCACCGACCGGGAACGGGATGAAATTGATATTGGCGGTATTCACTTTGAAGCCGATGAAATTGATGAAAATATGAACTACTTAACAAACGAAAAGGTTAAGGTATTATACTGCTCATCAGGTAAAAGGAGTGGAGAGGCTGTAAAGCTTATCATGCAAAAGTCGCCAAATGCAAAAGTGTTTTCTCTGGAAGGTGGATTGAAAGCCTGGTTTGAGGCTGTCTGAACCATGATTTTTAGGATTAGAGGATTGCCTTGATTCTCTTCACTCATTCAAAACTCACTCATTCAAAATCAAGGGTGCGCCGCTACCCAAACTTCGCCGTCCTCAAATATTTCTTTTTTCCATATTGGAACGGTTTGCTTTAGGGTGTCAATAATATAACGGCAGGCATCAAAAGCGGCATCCCGATGCGCGGCAGATATGGCTATAATTACCGGTATTTCGCCAATTTGTAATACTCCTGTGCGATGATGAATTGATATTTTTTGTATGGGCCATTGGGCAATTGCTTGTTGCGCTATTTTCTGCATCTCGCTCACTGCCATCTTTTCGTAAGCTTCAAACTCTAACCGAATTACAGCCTTGCCTTTAGTGGCATTACGCACGGTACCAATAAACACATCAATGCCGCCACATTCGGGCGACATAACCCAGTCAACGCAATCTTGTACGTTTAAAGTGGAAACTGATAGTTTTATTTGTGTATTCAATGACAATATTATTATTGTCATTTCGAACGTAGTGAGAAATCTTATACAATATGCTACTAATCGCCTGTATAGATTTATCCTCGTCGAAATGACAGAAGTTATTTGTTGTTACCCCCCGCTTACCGGCGGGATAATAGCAATTTCATCACGCTCGTGTATGGTATCGCCATCTAAAGCGTATTCGTTATTTACAGCTACCATATAGGTCGCTAATTTTTTAAGTCGTGGGTATTGCTGTTCCAGTAAATATTTTAAATTAGATATGTTAGCGTCATTAGCCAGATCAAGACTAACAGACGGGCCGCCGAAAATGTCCTTTGCAATACCAAACGCTAATATGTTAATTTTCATTTTTATGATCTAATTACTACAAATATGCAAGAAATGGATAGAATAATGTAAATATAAATTACGTTAAATAATTAGTAACAAATCTTTAAACGAATTGTATATTTAAATATACGTACTACAATGCCAATTAAATCTACAGTACAATTACCGGTTACTAAAGTTTATACAACTGTTAGTACAGACACGTCTGATTCTTTGGCTATTGAAGAGCCATTAGAGATACGGCTTGAATATGGGCCGAAAGATCAACGTATTGTACAAAATGTTTCTGTTACTATGCGTACGCCGGGTAATGATGCAGAACTGGCTATGGGTTTTTTATTTACAGAGGGCATAGTTAAGCAAGCTGGCGAAGTTGCTAATGTAAATCATTGCTTTATAGCTTGTGCAGAGAATAAAGAAAACGTTATACAGGTAAGCCTTAACGAACAGGTTATACCTGAACTAAAAAATACAGAACGCAATTTTTATACCACTTCAAGCTGTGGCGTTTGTGGTAAAGGTTCTATAAACGCTATCCGTACCATAAGTTCGTTTTCGCAGCAGGTGGATGATAATATGGTTAGTTCAGAATTATTGCATGAATTACCGGGTATTTTATCCGCTCACCAGGAAGTATTTGCAACTACCGGCGGGTTGCATGCTTGTGCGCTGTTTAGCTTATCCGGCAAATTATTGCTGGTACGCGAAGATGTAGGCAGGCACAATGCCTTAGATAAACTGATAGGCGCATCATTACAAAATAATTGGCTGCCATTAAGTAAAGCAGTGTTATTACTAAGTGGCAGGGCAAGTTTTGAATTGGTTCAAAAGGCAGCTATGGCCGGTATTACTATTATAGCTGCAGTGGGTGCACCATCAAGTTTAGCCGTTCAGCTTGCCGAAGAATTTAACATAACCTTAGTAGGGTTTTTACGCAATAATCGCTTTAATATTTACAATGCAGCCCATCGCATAACATTACCTGTTACTCATGAAACTACGTATTAATAGTAATTCATTACGTTACCGTCTTACTCAAACAGATGTGGCAAATTTGTTTAAAGAAGGCTGTATAAAAGAAAAAGTAAACTTTGGTAATAACGAATTGGTATATGTTTTGCAAGGTATAGTTGATAAAGAAATATCAGCAGACTTTAAAAATAATATAGTAACCATGTATATACCCAAAATAATGATCGATGAATTAGTAAATACTAACAAGGTTGGTTTTGAAAATAATAATGGTGAGTTAAAGTTACTAATAGAAAAGGATTTTACATGTCTGGATAATGTTGCCGAAGATCAAAGTGATAATTATCCAAACCCATTAGCCGAAAATAATTATGCCAAAAGACAATGATATACCGGCAGCCAAGAATCCGGAAGAATTATTAAAATTGAAACTTACCGATCCGAAAAAATGGGCGGCGGGTATTCCGGCTGTATACGAAGCGATGAAAGATGTTTTGGAAGAAGCCGGCCCCGTACGTGGTATGGAAGCTTTGTTCCACATGAATAAAAAGGGTGGATTTGATTGTTCAAGCTGTGCCTGGCCAGATCCGGATGATGATCGCTCACCAATTGCCGAATATTGTGAAAATGGCGCCAAAGCTTTGGCAGAAGAGGCAACCACCAAGAAATTAACCGGGGAGTTTTTTGCGCAAAATTCAGTTGCCGACCTGGCAAAGCTAAATGATTATGAAATTGGCAAAAAAGGCAGGATAGCCCAGCCGGTTTATCTGCCAAAAGGCGCTACGCATTACGAGCCAATAAGTTGGGATGATGCGTTTAAAAAAATAGCAGCTCACTTAAACGGTTTAGCATCGCCGGATGAAGCCGCGTTTTATACATCTGGCCGTACCAGCAATGAAGCTTCTTTTACTTACCAGTTGTTTGTAAGAGAATACGGTACTAACAATATGCCCGATTGCTCTAATATGTGCCATGAATCAAGCGGGGTTGCTTTAGGTGATGTTATTGGCATTGGCAAAGGCACGGTTACACTAAATGATTTTTATGATACCGATGTAATTATCATCATGGGGCAGAACCCGGGCACTAACCATCCAAGGATGCTTACCGCATTACAAAAAGCTAAAGAGAATGGATCAAAAATCATAGCTATTAACCCCTTGCATGAAGCGGGGTTAATGGGTTTTAAAAATCCTCAAAATGTAAAGGGGTTAATGGGTATTACTACTCAATTAGCTGATCTGTATCTCCAAATAAAAATAAATGGCGATATGGCGTTGTTTAAAGCGATTGAAAAATTGCTTTATGAAGAAGAATTGAAAACCCCGGGAAAGGTGTTCGATCAGGAATTTATAAAAAGTAATACAATTGGTTACGAAGATATGATTGCCAGCCTGCAGCAATATAAAACAGAAGATTTGGCAGAAGCAGCCGGCGTATCCATTGAACAGGTAAGGGAAGCCGCTAATATGCTGAAAGATAAAAGGCGCATAATTATATGCTGGGCAATGGGTATTACACAGCATGTAAATGGGGTTGATACGATTAAAGAAATAGCAAATCTTATCTTACTTAAAGGCAGTATTGGCAAGCCCGGAGCAGGTTTATGCCCGGTACGTGGTCATAGCAATGTACAGGGTAACCGTACCATGCTTATTTATGATAAACCCTATAAAAAGCAACTGGATAAAATAAAAGAAGTATTTGGATTTGAGCCACCACGCGAACATGGTTATGATGTGGTTGATTCCGTTAAAGCAATGCATGATGGTAAACTGAAAGTGTTTTTTGCTATGGGCGGTAATTTCCTTTCGGCTACATCAGATACCAATTATACTGCCGAAGCTTTGCGTAAAACCAAACTAACAGTTCACGTATCTACCAAACTTAACCGCAGCCATTTAGTGCATGGCGAAGAAGCTATTATTTTACCAACGCTATCTCGCAGTGATAAGGATATAGTGAACGGCGAGGCGCAATTTATTACCTGCGAAAACTCTATGGGCGTTGTGCAATCATCAAAAGGAGTATTAGAACCCATTTCAAAAGACCTGCTTAGCGAGAATCAAATTGTTTGCAGGTTGGCAAAAGCCACAATAGGCGATCGTACTGTGGTTGATTGGGATAAATATGCCATGAGCTATGATGCGGTTCGCGCAGATATTGAAAAAGTAATTCCCGGGTTTGATAACTATAATAAACGTGTGCGTGAGCCTGGCGGGTTTTATCTGCCTAACGCGCCCCGCACCGGCAAATTTGAAACGGAAAAATTTGGAAATAAAGCCGGTTTTTCTGTTGTAGAGCTAACAGAACATAAGTTGGCCGATGATGAATATCAAATGATGACCATACGCAGCCATGACCAGTTTAATACAACCATTTATGGTTTAAACGATAGATATCGCGGCATACATAATGAACGCCGTATTATTTTAATGAACCCAACAGATATACAGAAAGGCGGCTTTAAAGCAGGAGAAAAAGTGGACCTGTATAATTATCATGGAGGAAAAGAACGTATAGCACGGTTGTTTGTAATAGTATCATACAATATACCTGAGCATAATACGGCCACCTATTATCCCGAAGGTAATGTTTTAGTGCCCATTGATACCGTGGCCGAAAAAAGTAATACGCCTGCGTCAAAATTGGTTATCATTAAGATCAAAAAACACATTAATCATCAGGGATAATCTTGTGTAACAAGGTGATAATTAACAGCTAAATAGGGAAAATAAAAATATTTTAAATAAATACTATAAAGTATATAGATTTAGTAGTATATTTGAATCGTAATTGAAACAAACAAATGGTACACAGTAAAATAATCATTTTCTTATACATTTTATCAGGCCGATCAGATCTTGGTATTCGAATGTGTTATTGTTGTCGTTAATTCTCGCAATAGCCGGTTCTGCATCTATTCACTTTTTTACTATCAACTTTCAATTTTACTAAAATGTTAACTACGATAAATAAATATCCATTTTTTGATCTTTCGGAAGTTATTCTGGAGAATAACCTTACTTATAAAAAATACCAATCTTTAAAACCCATTAAAACCGGAAATTTAATACCGGATATTAATCTGGTTACAGATTATCATCGCTGGAAAAACTTTTATAATGGTGCACCTACACATGGCCCTATATCATTAAAGCATTTGTTTGGTAAGCCATTGGCTATTGCCTTTTACTCTAAACAATGGCAGGAACGTGGTGTTGATCAACTAAAACAATTAAACGCCCTACAAAGTGAAATAAAGGCAAATGGCGGTAATTTATTAATACTTACTAATGAGACAGGAGACGAGCAATTAGCTAAAATTACCTGGGAACATAGTTTATCGCTTAATTTTTATCATGACATTAATAACGAGATCGCCGGAAAATTCAGAGTATATTCAGAAAATGACCCTACATGGAACAGGTTCTCGGGTATTGATGTGAACGTTCCTTTATTGGCTGTGTACGTTATGGATACCGACAGGCATATTGTATATGATCATGTTGACCGCGATCTTTCAAGCGCATTTATTGCTGATGATATCATCAATGCTGTTTATGAAGCAGCACTCACAAGTAACCGCAGAAAATCCGCATAAAAATACTATTGGTTTAGGTTTACAGTTGAAAAGAAAGCCGCTTCATCAATTAAGATGAGCGGCTCTTTTCTTTTTTAATTAATAGGTACGATAATGCCTTACTCCATGACGGTAATAATAATGCCTTCTTACCACACCTCTCGATCGTCTTTCCGATCCTCTTACTACAATCCTTCCGGGTGGCGGTGGTGGTGGCGGAGTTCTTAAATGTATACGGGGTAATGGCGGACGAGGTGGAGGTGGCGGCAGCCTTATCTGGCCCTGTGCCAGTGCAAACGTGCCTGCTGTAATCACAGTAATCAGCAATACTTTAATAATTTTCATGATTTGATTTATTTAAGCAGATATTTCTGCTATTACTATAACTTTAAATATCCCAAACAGTTTTAAATAAAACCGCACCGGTAAAATAAACGTTTTTAATAATAGTTGGTTGTTAATAAACTTTATAATAGAATATATGAGGCTGTTCACTTTTTTAATAATAATATTCATATCTATGTCAGCTTTGGCACAATCATCTATGCAACTGATAAAGGGCGATATGATTATTGATGGCAACAAGCGTTCATTTCTAACCTATGTGCCGTTTACTGATGAGCCCGATAAAATGCCGTTGGTTATTTCGTTACATGGCGGCTTTGCAAGTCCGAAGTCGATGTTCCATCTGGCAAATTTCAGGCCGGTTGCCGAGCGGGAAAAATTTATTGTTGTTTGCCCGGCATCTAAAAATATCTGGCATGATGGTGCTGATATTCATAGTATTGATGATGTGAAATTTATAGATCATCTGATCACTTATATTATAAAAACTTACCATGCAGACCCCGAACGGGTATACATAACCGGTATATCCAATGGCGGATTTATGACCACAAGGCTGGCTTGCCAGCTTCATCAGCGTATTGCTGCTATTGCAGTTGTCGCGGCAACATTAGATATGGGCCAGGGTTATGATCTTACAAGCCCGATGCCTGCACTTTACATGCACGGAACTAAGGACCCTGTTGTTTCTTACAAAGGGGGTAAATTATTTGGAAGGGGGGCTTATTCGCATGAAGAGATAATAGAAAAATGGGTTGCCTTAAATGATTGCGATAAAGTGCCCTTAGTTACCAATATACCTGATACAGCGCATGATGGTACCAGTATTCTTAAAGAAGAATACCATAATCCTAAAAACGGATTAAAGGTTATTAGCTATACCATTAACAATGGCGGCCATACCTGGCCCGGCGGCTGGCAGTATTTCCCTGAATTTATTATAGGTAAAACAACGCGTAATCTGAATGCTTGCGAGGAGATATGGAATTTTTTTAAACCCTATAAATTATCTCTCAAAAATCAACCAACTACTTTCATCGTGCGATAGGGAGAGATTGCTTAGCCCGCTTATTTAAGATTTCTCCTCGTACCTCGTAGAAATGACACGTATTTTTGGTTTATTTGTGATTATCATAACAATATGAGCATAACCGTTACAGCAGATAAAGTGAAAACCGATCAGGAGCAAAAGCTGCGACAATTATTATTGCATTTAAGCAAGTATTCGCCGTTTTACAGAGAGTTGTTTGAAAAGCATCAAATTGATATTAATGCCATTAAAACTGTAAAAGACCTGGCCAAAATTCCAACTACCGGCAAGGAGGACCTTCAAAAATGTAACGACGATTTTTTATGCGTAAGTCGGGATAAGATAATTGAATACGCTTCTACATCAGGTACGTTAGGCAGCCCTGTAACTATCGCTCTAACTGAAAATGATCTGAATCGTTTAACATATAACGAATACAACTCCTTTGTTTGTGCGGATGGAAAGCCCGAAGATATTTACCAGCTCATGCTAACGCTCGACAGGCAGTTTATGGCCGGCATAGCCTATTACGCTGGTTTACGTAAATTAGGAGCAGGGATCATCCGCCTGGGCCCCGGAGTGCCATCTATGCAGATAGAAACCATACAGCGTTTAAATCCCACAGCTATTGTTGCAGTACCATCTTTTATTTTAAAGCTGATACAGTTTGCAAAGGATTACAACATCGACCTGAATAAAACATCTGTTAAAAAAGCAATTTGCATAGGCGAGAATATCCGTAATACCGATTTCTCACTAAATATATTAGGTAAGAAAATAACTGAGGCCTGGGATATACAACTCTATTCTACCTATGCATCTACCGAAATGCAAACCGCGTTTACAGAATGCCACGAGGGTCATGGTGGCCACCTGCAGCCGGAATTAGTTATCGCTGAGCTATTGGATGAAGATAATAACCAGGTATCTGCAAATACTCCCGGCGAGTTAACTATTACCACGCTCGGGGTAGAGGGCATGCCGCTACTGCGCTACAAAACCGGCGACATTTGCATGTATTATGACGAACCTTGCGCTTGCGGCCGTGCAAGTTTGCGGTTATCGCCCATAATTGGCCGTAAAAAGCAGATGATCAAATTTAAAGGCACTACACTTTACCCGCCCGCGATGTTCGATCTGCTGAATGAAATGGAAGAGGTGCGTGATTATGTGGTGGAAGTATATTCTAATGAAATAGGTATGGATGAGGTTTTATTGCACCTGCTTCCTTTGGATGATAGCAAAGCCTGCGATAATCGTATACGGGCTTATTTACAGGCCCGGTTGCGTGTAAGTCCGCACGTTACCTATATTACTGCCGAACAACTGCAAAAAATACAATTCCCTGAGTCTGTACGTAAGGCTGTTAAATTTATTGATAAGCGGGTATAAGGCTGGGATGAGGCACCAACAATGGCGTAAAAAAGCAATACAAAGTGTTTCACAAAATAATGAAACACATGAAACACTCTTTTAGGTTAACATATTGATATATAGCTATTTAATAAAATGAGTGAAACACTTTGAAACAGTACAAAAGCTTTAGGTTAAATAGTATAAATATCTCATAACAAGAATTTTATGCGGTTTTATCGATTTTTGCAAATTTAGGGTGAAACACCTGATGTGAAACACTTTTTTTTTTAAAATGCGGGTTGACCCGTCCTGAAATAGGTTTACACTTTTGGTTGTTAATACTTGATTGAATTTACACTTTTAATTTTAGTACTGAAATAAGTTTACACAATTATCCATCCATACTTACCTCCATTTCTCCCGCAGGGTAATAATTGCGCCATCTGCGTTTAAGTTGTCCTGTTTTTTGGTGTGCTTTTTCAGGTGTAAGCATATCTAAACTACTATGCGGCCGTAAGGTATTGTAAATGTTTATGGCCTGTTTAACACTTTTGTAAGCGGTATTTATATTATCATAGTTTTCCTTTAGCAACTCCATTTTAAGTATTCCGTTTACTCTTTCGGCTATGGCATTATCACGGGGATTGCCGCTTTGTGTCATACTGATAGCAATGCCTTTTTTATTTAATAACCCGGTGTACGCCTGGCTGCAGTATTGTGTACCCCGGTCTGAATGATGTACAAGTGGCTGGTCTGTCCTCAGCCGACTGGCCAAAGCCATGCGCAGGGCACTCAAACAACTGTCCGTAGAAAGATCATGGCTCAAACAGAAGCCAATGATCTTTCGGCTATAGGCATCCGTTACCAGGCTCAGGTAAGCAAAGTCCCGACCAACACGGATATAAGTAATGTCGCTTACCCAAAGCTGACCCGCACGTTCTGTTACAAGATCATCTGTCAGATCGGAATACTTCCTGAAGCGGTGAGTTGAAAAAGTGGTACGCACCCGGTACCGTTTTCTTCGTACTAACAGTCCGTTCTCTCTGAGCAGCTCAAAGAAAGCGTCCCGGCCCATCTCAGGCTGCATCAATTCCAACAGCTTCCTTGCACCCAGTCGGGGCTGTAGCCGCCGGTGCGCCAATACCTGTTGGATGAGCTCTTCTTGCTTGAAGGTCCGCTTTTCTGTATGACGGTTATATTGATAATAAGCTTGTGAGCTATAACCAAGCAGTCCGCATAGCTCGCGCAATCCCTGCGAGCGTATTTGCATGCTTATTCCGACCGCCTGGTGCCAGACTTTTTTCTGATATTGGCACCCAGCTCCTTATCTGCTATATCAATAATATTATTCAGCAACTCGTTCTTTAAACGCTCTTTACGCAGCAGCGCTTTGAGTGAGGCTATGTCATCAGGCAATTCCTCGCTAATGGCAGCCTGCACTTTCCTGGTTATTTTATTGTTTTTCACTATTCGGTAAATACGGCTGGCTGAGACCCCGTACTTTAAAGCTAAGTTACGAATACTTACGCCCATTGTCATTCGATCAAATACGATCTTTTCTTCTTTGCTCTTGTTCATTGTTTACACTTTTTTGTGTAAACCTATTTCAGGAC
>NZ_JAQBOD010000019.1 GCF_028288205.1 Mucilaginibacter sp. | reverse complement strand
TAAAATGAGTGTGATAAATGCAGTCAGAAACAAACTCATCTTACGGATATTTGCCTGCGTTAATCAGAACAGACCCTACGAAAAAAATTATTGTAAATTAGTTGTTTAGATCATAGAAATCGAACGAAGAGAGAAATCTTAGACGCTAATGCAAGTCGTCATGCGCAGACTATAAGATTTTTTTGCTATAGCTCAAGAGATAGTTCTCCTCGTTTCTCGTCGAAATGACAATTGGGGATTACACCCCGTGATGCACGCCTTCAGCAATTTCTTCAATCATTTTTCTGTTGAAGGCTGGCAAATCTGCAGGTGTGCGGCTGGTTATTAAGCCATTATCAACAACAACTTCCTGGTCTATCCAGTGCGCGCCGGCATTTTTAAGATCAGTTCGTAATGATGGAAACGACGTTAGCGTGCGTCCGCTTATCATTCCGGTCTCTATTAGCATTTGTGGTCCGTGGCAAATAGCCGCCACCGGCTTGCCTTCATCCAAAAATGCCGATACAAATGCAACCGCGTCTTTATTCTGTCTTAGTTTATCCGGGTTAAGTACACCGCCGGGTAATACCAGCGCGTCATAATCATCCGGACTAACCTCTTTTAGTTGTTTGTCTACATTAACTTCAATACCCCAGTCGGTTTCATTCCATGCTTTGACCTTACCGCTCTTTGGCGATACCACATGTACCGTTATGCCAGCATCCTTTAACGCTTGCTGCGGACTGGTTAACTCCACCTGCTCAAATCCTTCTTCGGTAAGGATAGCTACTTTTTTATTACTTAAGCTTTCCATAATAGTTATAATTTAAGTTTTAACTCTATAAATACTACAGGCAGTTTAAAGGATGGTTTTGGGAAAGTTGAAATAACTATTTAATAAAAAAGGGATAACTTCTCAGTCATCCCTTTACGCCGAAGATTAATCTCTAATCTCCAACCACTAATCTCTAATTAAGCTTCTACAGCTTGCCCTACTAAATGGTTAGCTACCAAATATTCGGCAATTTGCACAGCGTTGGTTGCCGCGCCTTTGCGCAGGTTGTCGCTCACTATCCAGCAATTTAGGGTATTTGGCTGGCTTTCATCACGGCGGATGCGGCCCACAAATACATCGTCTTTATCGTGCGCGTCAAGCGGCATAGGGTATTTTAAATTGGCGACATCATCAGTAACCACAATTCCCGGCGATTTTGCTAATAGCTCTCTAACTTCTGCCAAGTCAAAATCATTGGCAAACTCAATGTTTACAGACTCTGAGTGACCACCCATAACCGGGATACGTACGGTAGTAGCCGTAACGCGGATGCTGTCATCGCCCATAATTTTGTTGGTTTCTTTAACCATTTTCATTTCCTCTTTGGTGTAGCCGTTCTCGGTAAATACATCAATATGAGGTAAAACATTAAGGTCAATTTTGTATGGATATGCCATAGGGCCGTCAATGCCATTACGCTCGTTCATCAACTGGTCTACCGCCTTAACACCGGTACCGGTTACAGATTGGTAGGTAGAAACAACCACGCGCTTAATTTTATAACGGTCATGCAATGGTTTTAAGGCCACTACCATTTGTATGGTTGAGCAATTTGGGTTGGCAATAATTTTATCTTCGGGAGTTAGTACATCGGCATTAACTTCGGGCACCACCAATTTTTTGGTTGGATCCATGCGCCATGCTGATGAATTATCAATTACCGTAGTGCCTGCTGCCGCGAAAAGCGGAGCCTGGGCCAATGATGTGCTGCCACCTGCCGAAAATAAGGCAATGTCAGCCTTCTGTTTAATCGCATCCTCAACAGAGATTACCTTATAAGCCTTACCCTTAAAAGTGATTTCCTTACCAACACTTTTTTCTGACGCGACTAATAATAATTCTGTAACGGGAAAGTTGCGTTCTGCTAGAACCTGCAACATTTTAGTGCCAACTAATCCTGTGGCGCCTACAACTGCGATCTTCATTTTTTTAAATTGTTAATTAATAATTTATTATATAACGCCAAATATCGGGATTTTTTTATTTACAGGCCTAAATTATTGTAAATGATGGCTCATATTTTGTACCCGTTAACCGAAAAGGCCATTCATTCGCGCCAAATTTTTACCTTTGCCGCAACTGATGCTCAATATGAATGAAACAATAATAGTGATTGGCTCCAACGGGCAAATTGGTACCGAATTGGTAATGAACCTACGCGCCAAATATGGCAACGACCAAGTTATAGCATCAGATATCCGTAATACAGATCATCCTATAATTAATGAAGGGCCGTTTGAGCTGGTTAACGTTTTAGACAAAGACAACCTGCATAAAGTATTTGAAAAACACCGTCCTACACAGGTTTATTTACTGGCAGCTATCCTATCCGCAGTGGGCGAACAAAAACCAAAACTGGCCTGGGACCTAAACATGACCGGCCTTATCCATATACTTGATTTTGCTGTTGAATTTAAAACGGCTAAAGTCTTCTGGCCAAGCTCTATCGCTGTTTTCGGGCCGCACTCGCCCAAGGAAAATACGCCGCAGTTTTGTATAATGGACCCAAATTCTGTTTACGGTTTTAGCAAACTGGCCGGCGAGCGCTGGTGCGAATATTACTTTACCAAATACGGTTTAGATGTACGCAGCATTCGTTATCCGGGCTTAATAGGCTGGCGGTCTGAGCCCGGCGGCGGCACTACAGATTATGCAGTAAATATTTTCCACAAGGCTTTGGCAAATGGCAAATATGAAAGCTTTCTTTCTGCTGATACCGCTTTGCCAATGATGTATATGGAAGATGCTATAAGGGCAACCATATCATTAATGGATGCACCTGCTGAAAATTTAACCATTCGCTCATCTTACAACTTGGGCGGCATTAGTTTTACGCCAGCGCAATTATCCGCAGAAATAAAAAAACATATTCCCAATTTTGAAATAAGTTATAGTGAACATGATCCGCGGCAGGCAATTGCCGATAGCTGGCCAAAATCAATAGATGATACCTACGCCCAAAACGATTGGGACTGGAAACAAAAATTTGACCTGAGCAGCATGACGGCGGATATGTTGAAGAATTTAAAGGGCTCTATACACAAGACGATTTAATAGCATCATCGCAATTACCCAAATAGGTAATAACCTTTCTGCGATAAATATCTAAAAACATAAACATTATATTTGTACCTCAAAATCCTGCCTAAAAAGGATTACTAACTATAATATGGGAAGAGCATTCGAATTCCGTAAAGAAAGAAAATTTAAGCGTTGGGCCAAAATGGCCGTACAGTTTACCCGTTTAGGTAAAGAAATAGTGATGGCTGTTAAAGCCGGAGGCGGCGATGTGAATACCAACTCGCGTTTGCGTACCGCGGTACAAAACTCTAAGGCGGTAAATATGCCTAAGGACCGCGTGGAAGCCGCTATTAAGCGCGCAACCAGCCGCGACGAGAAAGATTACGAAGAACTGGTTTATGAAGGCTACGCCGCGCACGGTGTTGCCGTACTGGTAGAAACCGCTACTGATAATATTAACCGTACCGTAGCTAATGTACGTAGCTACTTTACCAAATATAATGGCGCGTTGGGCAAAACCGGATCGCTTGATTTTATTTTTACCCGTAAGTCTGTTTTTACGTTTGTGCCTGGCGACCGCGACCTGGAAGAGTTGGAGTTTGAGCTGATAGATGCCGGTTTAGAGGATCTGTTTGTTGAAGCTGATGAGGAAGGAAACGATATAGCTGTATTACATACCGCTTTTGAAGATTTTGGCAAGATGCAAAAAACGTTAGAGGAGATGGGGATTGAAGTAAGATCGGCAAAATTAGAGCGTGTTCCGCAATCATTTAAAGAAGTGACCGAGGAGCAGGCTGTTGATGTATTGAAACTGATAGACCGCATGGAAGAAGATGAGGATGTGCAGGCGGTGTATCATAATATGGCGGAGTAAAGCCCCACCCAACCCTCCCCGGTAGGGAGGGCTTTAAAAACTTAAAAATAAAGTCTCTTCTACCGGGGGAGATTTAGAGGAGGTCAGATGCCGTTCTTCCACACACGTAAGCAGGAAAAGAAAGTTAAAGTAATATTTAACAATGGCTTGCTGTTTGTTGAAAGTGAGAATGGTAAACAACAGGCTTTTCCGTTAGAATGGTTCCCGAAATTGTTAAACGCAAGCGACGCGGAGCGTGAGGATTGGGTACAAACGGATAAAGGAATACATTTTAATAAACTTGATTTAGATATCACTACAAGCTAAACAATGACGTTCGAGGAGTTTTTTACAAAGAAGAGAATTGACCTGGCTGCCTTTAAACAAGCTGAACCAGGCTTATTTTCTGAATTTAAAACGCATTTCGAGCAAATGGGCGAAAAGAGTTTTGATCACACCAAAAAATACTGGTTCAATAAAATTCGCCGGCAATACAATTTACCGCCCGAGGTAAAAACCGAAAAACCAAGAATAGAAAATCAGTTAGCCGAGCAAACGGTAACTGAAAGCCTGGACGAGCTTGCTACAGCCACACCAAAGGTTGGATTTACCCCACGGTTTAAAGCAGCCGTACCACCTAAACCTGCTGAAACTCCGGCTGAGGAACAGAAAGAGGAAATCCCAGTTTCTGATAAACCAAAGGTTGGGTTTACGCCGAGGTTTAAAGCCGGCGTTACAAAACCTGCTGAGACCCCTGCTGAGGAAAAGAAAGAGGAAGCACCTGCTCCGGTTGAACCAAAAGTTGGTTTTACACCAAGGTTTAAAGCCGGTGTTACCAAACCTGCAGAAGCTGCTGCTCCTGAAGAAAAGAAAGAAGAGACACCGGTTGAGGATAAGCCCAAGATCGGCTTCACGCCAAGATTTAAAGCTGGGGTTACTAAGCCTGCACCACCAAAATCGCCAGAGGAGTAAATCCACACATCATTACGAGCGTTAGCGTGGCAATGACGTGTGTAGGATTTTATTACTATTACAAAGCCAACTCTACAGCCGGATCCCAAAACACGGTTTTAAAATCCTGCACCTGGTCGTCTTTTACCTTAACACCTTCGGCCTCTAACAACTGCTGCATAGTATCGCCACCAAAATGAAACTTTGCGGTTAACAGTCCCTGACGGTTCACTACCCTATGCGCCGGTACCGGGGGCTGCGCAGATCCGCAAGCCTGCATGGCATAACCCACCATTCGCGACGATCCTTTTGTACCCAAATAACTGGCAATAGCACCGTATGAAGTTACCCTGCCCGCTGGTATTTGCCGGGCAACATCATAAACATTATCGTAAAAGTTATAATCGGGCATTGGGGTTATTGAAATGAGAATTTAAGGTAATTAATATTCTTGTTATCCTTTAAATATTTTTTCTCGTAATAGGTTTTGATTGATAAAACCTCGTCGGCATATTCAGAATGGTAAAGGTTGGCAGTATTGATGTGTTCCTTTAGCTTCAGTTCTTGAATTTTATCTGCGGTATAAACATATAAGCCATCATTATCCGTTTTCAGGTTAACACAGCCGCCCGATTTTAACAGCTCTATGTATTTATTTAAAAAACGCGGAGACGTCAATCGTTTCTTTTCCCTGCTCAATTGCGGTTGCGGATCAGGAAAGGTTATCCAAATTTCATCTACCTCGCCCGGGGCAAAGTAATCTGTAAGGTTCTCTATCTGGATACGTAAAAAGGCTACGTTATTTACTCCATCTTCCAATGCGGTTTTAGCGCCACGCCATATACGATTGCCTTTGTAATCTATCCCTATAAAATTTTTGTCGGGAAACAATACTGCCAGGTTCACGGTATACTCACCTTTACCACAGGCCAACTCAAGCACCACCGGGTTATCGTTTTTAAAAAAACCTTTGCTCCATTCGCCTTTGCAGGGCTTGCCCTCGTCCAGCTGCAAAACATTGCTGAAAGTTTCTATCTCTGCAAAGCGCCTTATTTTATCTTTTCCCACTGTTCAAAATAAAATGTCATTTCGAACGAGGTATGAGCTCGAAATGACAAAAAAGTATATTGTATAATTAAATTATTTTATTCCGTAATGATCGGCCATTAAACCCTCAAACACACCACCGGGCAATACCTTCTTTAAAGTAACGGCTATGGTTTGCCCGATAGCACCCACCAAATACTGGTGTGCCGGGCTTGATTTAGCAACTATCTTAACCAGTTGTTTACCAATAGCCGATGGATCGGCACCTGCATTTTCGTCTTTTTCTATACTGGTGATAGCGATGTCATAGTTAGCTTTTAGCGTAGTATTATCAATTGTAAAAGGTATTTTTTCGCGGCTTCCGGTAAATTCAGTCTTAAAATCGCCGGGATTAATGGTTACTATTTTAATGCCTGTTTTACGCAGTTCCATGCGCATACTTTCAGAATAGCCTTCCACCGCATATTTCGAAGCTACATACATGCTCTGGTATGGCAAGCCAAATAAACCGGCTAACGAACTTATATTAACTACAATACCGCTATTATTTTTCAGCATTTCGGGTATAACCGTGCTGCACATACGCACCACACCAAAAAAGTTAACCTCGAATTGTTGTTTAGCCTTATCAACTGGCATTGCATACGCGGGGCCTGCAATTCCGTTTCCGGCATTGTTCACCAAAACATCAATTTTGCCTTCGACTTTTATAATTTTATCAACAGCTGCTTTTGCTGATGCGTCGTCGGTTACGTCCAGTTCAATTAAATTAAAAGGTACGTTTACCTTTTTTGCAAGGTTACGTGTAGTACCATAAACTGTGTGTCCTGCTTCGTGCAGGGCAGTAGCGCTGGCCAATCCAATGCCTGATGAAGCTCCTGTTACAAGAATTACTTTTTTCATTTTTAAAAAAGATAAATTAAATAGCTAAGGTTAAAGTGCTTTCAAATATAAATAAAGCGTAATAAATGGTGCGATTTTTATGTAATAATGTTAAGGCATAAAGATTTGCCGACTTTTAAAAAAGTTGACAAGCTTAATTATCCGGGTGTGTCTATATAAAAAATTTAAAATCCTCGTTGTTTGTTATTAATATTACAACATGAAACAATATGGGCTTATCGGCTTTCCGCTTTCGCATTCTTTTTCAAAAAAATACTTCACCGCAAAGTTTGCCGATGAAAATATTAAAGACGCGGTATATGACCTTTTTCCGTTAGAACATATAAAAGATCTGCAGGACCTGTTAGATGTTAATCCGCATTTATGCGGCCTTAATGTTACTGTTCCGCATAAAAAGAATGTGTTAAAATATCTGGACTGGATTGAACATGATGCACGTACAGCTGGCGCGGTAAATTGCATACGCATAAGCAAGGAAAGCCCGGTGCTGGCAGCATTCTCTGGCGAGGTTGGTGTGGAGGGGCATGATTTCAGGCTGGAAGGTTTTAATACAGATATTTACGGCTTTGAAATGTCATTAAGGCCATTATTAAAAGATCAGCATACCGATGCCTTAATATTAGGCGACGGCGGTGCCGCACAAGCTGTTAAATGTGTGCTGGAAAACCTTGAAATTAAATTTAAAGTAGTTACCCGCAGGCCACATCCCGGTAATTTATTGTTTAAAGATCTGAAGCCGCATCATATAAAAAGCCATAAACTCATTATAAACACCACCCCGCTGGGTACAGCGCCAAAAATTGATGAATGCCCGCCAATACCTTACGAGGCAATAACCGGCGAACATTTATTGTATGACCTGATATATAATCCCCCAGAAACCATGTTTTTAAGAAAAGGTGCAGAGCGGGGTGCAACACCTAAAAATGGTTATGAAATGCTGGTACTACAGGCCGAAAAATCATGGGAGATATGGAACGCGAAGGAGAAGCATCCATGAGAATATTTGCAGTAATAATATTTGCTATATTGTTTTTAGCAGCTTGTGGGGGCAATCATGATTATTCGCCAAAACCAAGGGGATATTACCGTATTGTATTGCCTAAAAAAGAATACCGCGAATATGTATCTGATTACCCGTTCACTTTTTTATATCCAAAGTATGCCAATATGGAGCTTGCCCCAAAAGGCAGGCTGCCTGGCAGTATACAAAAAATGGAATACTTATTAAATATGCAGTTTCCGCAATTTAATGGCACGCTGCATTTAAGTTATGAACCACTTACTTCAAAAAAAGAATTTAATGAACTGGTAGAGGATGCCCGCAAACTTGCTTTTAAAAACACCGTAAAATCAAGCGGTATTGACCAGGGCAACATTAGGTTCCCTGATCATAAAGTTTACGGCATTTATTATACTATTGATGGCAACGCGGCATCATCTGTACAGTTTTTTTTAACTGATAGCGTAAAAAACTATCTGCGCGGTGCATTGTATTTTAATACTGAGCCCCGACTTGATTCCATACAGCCTGTGCTAAATTTTGTTAAGCAGGATATTAATGTAATGATAAAAAGCTTTAGGTGGAAGTAGTAAAATGTGGATTGCGAAAGTTTGAATACTGAATTAATTAAATATTAATGATTTTAACGCGTTTAGTAATTAAATTCGATATAGAAAATTAGTTCCCCGTGAAGTAAGCAAATGCAGCAATAGGCCTATACGTTAAATGTTATTACTGTACTGTACCATGCACACGTTGATACACCAGGGTACACCTTGGCACACCAAATATTATAATATATTAATAATCAACAAATTAGATCATTATCAAATAAACTAACCATTAAATAAACATTCCGAAATCGAACATCAGACATAAAAACATGGCTTCAGTAAAAGTATTCCCCAACAACCCCTTCAGCGAAAACACTTACATTTTATATGATGAAAGCGGCGAATGCGCCATCATTGATCCGGGTATGGATAATGCAACCGAGCAAAATGTTGTTGTGAATTTTATTAAAGATAACAACTTAAACCCTGTTTTACTGCTAAATACACATTGCCATATAGACCATGTGCTGGGCAATAAATTTGTGTTTGATCAATACGGACTAAAACCAAAATTCAATAAAGGCGAACAGGATGTGCTTGATGCAGTTATTGCTTATGCCCCGCAATTTGGGATACGATATGACCCCTCGCCCATGCCTGATGAATACTTGTCCGAAACAGGCGCCGTCAGCTTTGGCAATACTACATTAAGCTTGATCTATGCGCCCGGCCATTCTCCTGCTCATTTATGTTATCATGACGAAGAAGCTAATTACGTTATAGGCGGTGATGTATTATTCAGGGGTAGCATTGGCCGTACCGATCTGCCCGGCGGTAGTTTTGAACTGCTGATAAAAAACATCGAAGAAAAACTATTTACCCTGCCCGATAGCTGCACCATCTATCCCGGTCATGGCCCCGAAACAACTATTGGCTTTGAAAAACAATACAATCCTTTTTTAACTTAGTTTTGCAGTGAGCTAAAACTCATCATTATACAACTCACACTTGAACACCTCCATCTACATAGCTAAACGGTACCTGTTTTCAAGTAAGAAAATGCATGCCATAAATATCATATCGGGTATATCCATGATGGGCGTATTAATTGGCAGCGCGGCATTAATTATTGTGCTGTCGGCATTTAACGGGTTAGAAAAGGTAGTGCTTAATCTGTACAGTAACTTCTCGCCCGAATTGAGGATAGAGGCCCGCATGGGTAAAACGTTTGATCCTAATACACCTTATTTTAAATCGCTGAATAAGGATGCACGGCTATTTTCCTATACAGATGTATTGCAGGAAAAAGTGCTCATCATGTATGGTAACAAATCATTTATATCAACCTT
This sequence comes from Mucilaginibacter sp., assembly GCF_028288205.1. Lineage (GTDB taxonomy): Bacteria > Bacteroidota > Bacteroidia > Sphingobacteriales > Sphingobacteriaceae > Mucilaginibacter. The sequence goes on along the minus strand of NZ_JAQBOD010000019.1, from coordinate 4,606 downwards.
AAAAGGGGTGAGTGATGATTTTTTAAAAAACAAGATGTTAGACAGCACCATATCAGATGGTTCATTCACCTTACATAGTGATGGCAGGCCAATGGCTGTTATTGGCGCTATTGTGCAAAACAATTTATCAGTTAATATTCGCGATGAGCAATCGCCCCTGCAAATATATTCTCCCAGGCGCGGTACTGCTGTTTCCGTGAACCCCGAAGATGAGTTTACTACGCGCGGCATTTTATCATCGGGTGTATTTTCTATCCAGCAGGAATTTGATGACATAGTGGTAGTGCCTATTGAATTTACCCGCGAGCTGCTTGACATACCGGTTGAGGTTTCATCTATTGATCTTAATTATAACAAAGGCACTGACCTTGACAATGTACAGGCAGAAATACAGGATAAAATAGGTAATAACTTCACCGTAAAAAACCGCAAGGAGCAGGATACCGAATTATATAAAGTATTAGGCGGCGAACGGCTAAGCATATTTATGATTTTAACTTTTGTATTAACTATTGCCATATTTAATATTATTGGTACCTTAACCATGCTGGTTATTGATAAACGCAAGGATATTGCAGTTTTAACCAGCCTGGGCGCTGATAGGAATTTAATACAACGCATATTCTTTTTCGAGGGAATGATGATATCAATAATCGGCTGTATAATTGGGCTTGTGCTTGGTCTGTTATTTTGTACATTGCAGCAACACTACGGTTTGATAAAGCTTGGCGAAAAAATGACAGTTGTTGATGCTTACCCTATTGCTATAAAAATGGTTGATTCTGTTATAGTTTTTTTAACTGTTACAGTTATTTCGGCTATTGCATCGGGTATTAGCGCGCGGTTAAGTGTAAAAGGATTGGATGATATTAAACAGGATTTATAATTTTGTAGGATGCGTTTAACAAAACTCAAATACTTATTAGGTGTACTGATCGTTATCGGTATGTTTGCCTGTAAAAATAAGTCAGAGAAAAAAGAGGCTGCGCATGTGTTTAAGGGGCTGTATAGTTTAGGGCCCGAAGCGAAAATATTTAAAGATTGTGCCAACGGGCATGAATACTGGGTTACAGACAGCTCAAAGCAATTAGAGTTAAAATACTGGCAGCTTGTGCCATTTGAAAAACCCAACGAGCCTGTTTACATAGAAGCCGAAGGCAAGATTGTAACGTCTGACAAAAATGATGACGGGGGCCATGAAGAGGAAGAAGGTTATAACAATACACTTATAGTAACTAAAATAATAACTATCACTAAAAATGTACCTAAAGGCTGTAAGCTATAGAAAAACTTTAGTGCGATTAATTGTTAAATATTAAAATCAAACTCATTTGCCTGTTTGGCGTTAATTAAATCATTATGGAATCAAAACGTCAACAAAAATTTGCCGGAGTAATACAAGAGGACCTTGCCGCCATATTTCAGCGCGAAGGCATGAACTATTTACCAAATACTATGGTAACCATAACCAAAGTAAGGGTTACACCCGACCTGGCAATTGCAAGGGTGTTTTTAAGCTTTTTTAATAACACTAATACAGCCCTTGCATTGCAAACTGTTAAATTACATGCCTCAGAGATCCGTTATAAGCTTGGCAGCCGCATAAAGGATCAGGTTAGGATAATACCGCAACTGGAATTTTTTATTGATGATACCAGCGAATATGTAGATCGTATGGACAAGATATTCGATAAAATACATCGCGAAGAAAAACAGCCGGACAGCGAGTAAAGCTCCACTCAAACCCTCCCCGGTAGGGAGGGCTTTAAATATCACAATAAAAGACAGTAAGTCTTCCGTACCGGGGGAGATTATTCACGGTATCATTTTTTATTAAGGCGTTCATGAAGGCTACGCCATTTAGAGGGGATTTATTATGGATGCATCTGCCCGGTTAGCCGCTTATATTAAAGCACACCCCGATGCTATTGGCAAGGTAGTTGATTTTAATGCAGATACAGATCGCCTTTATCCCTTTGATTTTACCGCTGCCAATACCGAACTAAACCTTGATGTTGTTACAGACAGCGAGCAATTTAGCCGCTGGATAAACGCCAAACTCACGGCAAGCAACAGCCGCTATGGCATTGGTGGTTATATGGAGCACAGAACTATTTACGCCCGTAGTCCGCTGTTTGATACAGAGGATGAACCGCGCCGTTTACATTTAGGCATTGATATTTGGGGCGATGCCGGCACACCGGTTTACTCACCATTAAATGGCACTATCCATAGCTTTCAGGACAATGATAATTTTGGCGATTACGGCCCCACCATCATTTTACAACATGATCTTGGTGGCTTAATATTATATAGTCTTTATGGGCATTTAAGTCGCAAAAGCTTAGCAGGCTTAAGTATCGGACAAAGCATCAGCAAAAATCAAAAAATTGCAACACTCGGCCATATCAATGAGAACGGCCATTGGCCCCCGCACCTGCATTTTCAACTGATGTTTGATATGGAAGGCAAAACAGGCGATTATCCCGGCGTTGGCCGATATACTGAAAAAGAAAAATATCTTAACAATATTCCTGATCCGAATTTGATATTGGGATTTCTTGCAGAATGACAAACTATTCTTGTCATTGGCAGCATAACGAAGAAATCTTATACGCCATGTAAATTGGCTGCTTACTGCTTTTACCATTATTCATGACCTGTTTATTTAAACCTCGTCATTTCACCTTCAGAATTTCGGGAAATTTTACAACTCAGAATGATAGGGTGGGATGATATGGTCAATCAGAAATAAAACAATACCTTTTTAGAATTGTAATTTATATATGAAAGTTATAACCTTGCATACCCGTATCAATCCGGATAAATTACTGGCACATTTAATACAAAATCTTAACCCTTTGTTTAGAGAACAAAGGCAAGAAGATATTGCCCTTAAAATTGAACGGGTGGGTGATGCTATCGAAATTTCGCAGCCAGAAATGTATGATGGTATACTGTTCCATTTAAAAATAAAAGGCAGGCAACTTTGGATAACCCGTAATGCAAATTATGTCACTGATGTAAACTCGCTTACAATTGAATCTATACTAAATAGCTTGTTTGAAGATCTCACAGATGATGTAAGGGGAGTGGATCTGATTATCGAAGGATAGCAGTTTCTTTTAGCGTATCCTGCAAGGATAGTAATGGTTAGCGCATTAAAAAAGGTGATGCAGTGTTTCACAAAATAATGAAACAGATGAAACACGCTTTTAGTTTAACTTATTGATATATAATAATTTAACAAAATGAGTGAAACACTTTGAAACAGTACAAAAACTTTACGTAAATATATATAAGTACTTTACAATAAGCAGGTTATGACATTTTATCAATTTTGCAAATATAGCGTGAAACACGCTGATGTGAAACACTTTGTTTTGTCTGCCAACGGATAAATAAAAGGCTAAAACCATAATGGCTTTAGCCTAAATATATACTTATAATAAGTTAAATATTATCCGTTTATCCAGCTGAATTTATACTCTAACATAGGATTTTTCATTCTTTCGGCAACACGCAATAAGCGGTCTGGCAGGTTAATAATATAATCGCGTGCCTTCTCGCCCGATTCATTCAGGTCGCCTATGCTTTCAATATGCCAGTCGGCTATAAGTTCTTTTAAAATATCTACATAGTCAACAGCTGTATAAATACCCAGCCGTTGTGCAGCATCAGTAAAGTGGCCAAAGGTTTGGCCTATTTTTAAACCCACTTCGCGTAAAAAGTGAGCAGGCATTACAATTTTCTTGCGCATCATATCCTCAAAAGCTAACATTGCCTCGTTAGGATCCACTTCAAAAATTTTCTCTATAAAGTATTTATATGCTTTTGCGTGGCGCATTTCATCAGAAGCAATAACACCGCATATTTTTGACAATAACACATCGCCGTCTTTTTTTGCCTGCGACGCTACCCTGCGGTGGGATACATTAGTGGCCAACTCCTGGAAAGAAGTGTATATAAAATTGCGGTACGGATCATGACCGGTACCAATATCAAATCCGTCGGCTATTAAATATTGGGTTGATACTTCCATAGCGCGCATGTTAACACGGCCCGAAAGATATAAGTATTTGTTCAACAAATCGCCATGACGATTCTCTTCGGCTGTCCATTGCCTGGTCCATTTCATCCAGCCGCCCTCTTCATTTTTTGATACGCCCTCAACCATAGTCAGCCATGATTCATAGGTCGGCAATGCTTCTTCGGTAATAGTATCGCCAATTAAAACAGCCATCAAATCGTATGACAGACCTTTGGCTGTTTCCTGCATGTCTTTAATTTCACTGAAAAAAGTGTTACTCGTAGAATCCGGCAAAAAATCAGATGGTTGCCAGATGGTGTCGATGGGCTTAAGATATTCCTGCATTTTTTCAAGCATGAATTTCTCAATATGTGCCATTACTTCCTGCCTTTTTTCTTCAAAAAATATCATAATAATTGATTAATTCACAAATGTAATGATTTAAATACTTATATAACCATATCAATTTCAACCTTAGGCACTGCAGCGTTATTGTACCATGGCGGGCGGTTAATACCCGGCTTTCCGGAAAACAAGAAACCCCATGAACGGTAGTTCACAGGGTTTTCCTGATTA
>NZ_JAQBOD010000036.1 GCF_028288205.1 Mucilaginibacter sp. | reverse complement strand
AGATCTGTTTTTTTTCAAATCAGCAGGTTGACGATTAAGTGATCGATCAAATGTAAATAATAAATTATTAAAAGCCATCATGTTGCAATATCAAAACTTTGTTACAGTGGACTATTCTTTTTCGTATTGTTGTTCACGCAATCTCGCGATATGGTTTAATATGACCATGACAGCTATCGTCAATAGAATGCAGAGAATAATAAAAAAGATATCCTTCCATTCCTTTTCGCCCTTCTTTTTCTTTTGTCGCTCAACGGCTCTTCTGACTACTCTGTTCCTGACGAACCTGTTCAGCGGGTGGAATTTCCCCGGTTTAAGCCTGCTTATTCTTTTTTTTCGATTAGGTTTGCGTTGCGCCATTCGATACGGATTAGCATAGGATTCACCATTCGTTTTCTTAAAATATACAGTTGTCCTGTTCCCCTTGGCACGGGCTTCCTATTGGCGCTACCGATTACGGCGCATCGTTTATAAGCCATAAAGTGGCTTTGATTTTATCGTAAATTTTTTAAAATGCAAACGAAGGCCTGGTTTTAGGACATGGCCATAAAAAATGGGGAATATTACGAAACCGGCGGAGCGCGGCCAGGAGAAAGGATAAGCGAAAGGCTGACAATGGTGTATGTAACCGCTTTATAAGCGTAAGGACTTGCTGCCAGCAGATGCACCGTGACGGGATGATCACCTGCCACCATGGCGTTGAAATGCATTGCATCGCATAGGGAACATTTTTCGGTTACGGTTTGCTGAAAAGGGCGGCTATGCGTACTAAATTCGAATTTATTCACCTTATGCTGATGGGCAAATAAAATCACCTGGCCCCCCGCAAAAAAGACGACCAGTACCCATGCACCGAATAGATGAAATTTGCTTTTTTTCAAATCAGCAGTTGACCATTAAGTGATTATATCAAATGTAATAATAAATAGGAAAAGACACTATGTTGCACTATCAAAACCTTGTTACAGTTTGAGCTTTATTCCGCCATTGACCACCAAACCGTCCAAAGGCGCATAAATATCTTTAAAGTCGGGGTTAGTAATACTGCCCGTATAAATGGCTCCAAACTTGGTTTGCCGGGTGTCCGTTAAGTTTTCAAAATTAACAAATAGCGAAAACCGCTCCCATATCTTTTCGGCCATTAAACCTGCCAGCCAGTAACCCCGGCCTGTGGTACCGTCATTGAGTTGCTGCGGACTAAAATAATATGCCTCAGCACCGATCTTGAATTTACCCTCCACCTCATAAACCAATACATTGTTCAACCTGTTTTTAGAAACTAAAGGATAGGCGCTGACAATACTATTGGTATGCTGTGTAACGTCTGCCAGCGTATAACCCAGGAACAGCTTAAAGTTGCCATAAGTTAATTTGACATTGGTTTCTATTCCTTTGGTATTGAGATCACCGTTGGGTTGCAAGTATTGCAGGTTGCCGTTAGTGAGTTGCGTGAGCAGGATCGGGTTATCTATCCGGGTATAAAAGAATAACTGGTTAATACTAAAGCTAACCTGGTCGTTAAACAAGCCCGTACGGTAATTCAAATCGTAATTCGCACCATAAGAACGCTCCGCTTTGGTATTGGTTACATCTATGGGCAATACGTTCCTGAACTCGATTCGTTCCGCATCTTCCGTAAATGCCGTAGGCGCTTTATAACCTAAACCGCCCCCTAAACGCATAGAGAAATGGGAATTGAGCTTATATAAGCCGGATAACCGGGGTAAAAAGAAAAAGCCGTATTCATTATGATAATCGCCCCGTATACCTGATTCTAAAATAAACTTATCGGTAGCATTCCAGGTGTTTTGTACAAATGCACCTATGGTATTGTAATTGTAACTGCGTAAGGGGAAGCTGCTGTTTTGATCTTCGCTGAAATTATCCGTCACGTGGTTGATACCCGTCACCCAATCCGTTTTCTCGCTGTTATAGGCATAATTCGCTTCGCTGTAACTGGAAACCTGTACCCCTGAAAAACGATAACCCGGCAGGCTGATGCTCCGGTCAAAGTAGCTTACACTATTTTTAAAGGTCAGTTTTTCCTTGTCGTTTAGCTTGTGATCCAGTTCCAGTTGCGAACTGTAACGGCCCGTTTTATTCAGTTCATAATAGGAATGCTGTGCATCGCCATGTCCATCCAGGTATTGCATATCACCGCCAATGCGGTTCTCAATAGTGGAATTGATACCCGTAATTAAAGTAGTACGGTCATCCAGGTAAAAGAACAGTTTGGGGTTTAAGGTATAGCGGTTAAACCGGGGTATAGCCGATAACCCGATACCCGCCGGGTCGTAAGGCGTTCCGTGGTCATAACCTGCATAAATGGTTGTGCCGATCTTGTTAAACTTTTGGGAATAAAAGCCGCTGGCATCCAATCCTAACGCGGATGTACCATTTAACAGAAAATCCAAATGCCGTTCATCGGTTGGCGTTTTGGAAACGAGGTTAACCAATCCCGCAATAGCGCCGCCACCATAGAGCGTAGAGGACGAGCCCTTGATAACTTCCACCTGTTTCAAGTCTAATGGCGCGATTTGCAATAAACCTAAGCCGCCCGAAAAACCGGAATATAAAGGAAAGCCATCACGGATAATTTGGGTGTATTTACCATCCAGCCCCTGTATGCGGATACTGGAATTGCCACTGGTAGCGGATGTTTGTTGGGTTTGGATGCCGGTACTTTCCGCCAGCATCATGCGGATATCGCCCGGTTTCATATTGCCTTTTTCATCCAGTTCATCCCCCGCGATCACTTCCACACGGGTAGGTGTATTGGCAATCGTCCGGCTGCTACGGGTCGTACTGATGACCACCGCATCCAATTCTTCGCCATCACCCTTTCCGGCGGCTTGTAATAAGATAAGCATGGGCGTAGTTTGGGCAATTGGAAATATTAAAGTATCCAGCCTGGTTTCATAACCTACATAACTGAATTTGATAACCTGCCTGCCATCCGGAATTTTAGATAAAATGATCAAACCTGAAGTATCTGAAGCGGCACCTACGGTTGAGCCTTGGAGTGATACCGTTACACCAATCAAGGTTTCGTTGGATTTACTGTCCTTAATAACAGCTTTAAAAGTGTTTTGAGCGTGAACGGTAATTGTATAGAGTAGTGCTATAGAAAGCACAATGATTTTTTTCATTTTTTAAGAATTAAGTAAATACAGCATGAATTAATAAGTGTATTAACTTAATTGCGGTGGTTGCCAGATGGAAAGGGATACCTCCTGAACATAAGGCTGGTTGTAATCAGTATAAATTTTAGCCGGGGTTTCGGCAACTAATTTAAGATCAAGCATCAAAGGCTTGGCTATCACAAAACCTACGCATATACCGCAAGTAAAAAATGGTGAACAGCCGGGGCATTCCTTTTCTTTTATTGGCGATTTGCCCGTTAATTCTTTTTTTGTTAATTCCTTGCCCTGGCAATCATTATCCGTGCAACAGGGCTTCGTAGAAAGCATGATTACATAAATGGATAATATAAGGCAGAGTAGTTTCACATAGCAAAGATATTAAAATGCGGGTAGTTCACTTTATTCTATTGACAGACTATTGCCAGCGTTAAATTCTGGAAAAATCTTGCTTACTTTTTGTCAAGTGGCTTTTTTAGCTTTTCTGATTTCTCTTATTGTCAGAGATTTTGCCAGAGTTGTTTTCTTAATGATTTTTATTTAGAAAAACCGTCCTAATTTGCAGGAATCGCACTTTTTAATCCACGGGAATTGCTTGAAACATATAAGTAAAATGCGATATTCTCCACTTTTGTCTAAATAGAGATTACATTATTCTCCGTATGACTACTAAGATGAGTCGATATGTGGAGAAAACGTTAAGGTAGCCAATCATTATAATGATTAAATTAGCAGTAACACAATTACCCTATAATTTAAACACCAATGTCATCATATACTGATTCCATGTGCTATGAAGTATTCATCCGTAGAGCTTTCAAATGCGATTACGATGCACACAATTCAAAAAACTCTTACTTTCAAAATCTAATTGAAACTGAAAATGGCTCGTCTTCTACAAGGCATTTAGGCTCATATGATAAACAGTTATCTGCAATTAAGAAAAATATAGAAAATGCGATTGATAAATTTTTAAAATCAAGACCAACCGCAGCTGAAGCATCGAATCTAAATGACTTCAAAAGCAAATTAGCGTCGGCTCATTATACCTCTGAAATAATAGATTTATTGAATCAGGGTATAGAGAATACCGCGAGATATAGAGATATGTAGTTTTATTTATCGTGTTTTACCATTTTTGAAAATTCAACGTCAAATAATTGGGTTGATAATTTAGATGCCAGTACCGAATAGGGATAATGTCCCTGGTCTATATTCTTACCGATTACAAGCATTCCCTTAGTATTTGCCTTTTCTTCATCGGCGAGTATATCTTCCATCATAGCATTTCGTTCATCAAAATATTTATCGATGTAAGGGTATCCTATTACCACATAACGCCGATTAATTGTGGTGTTGTCTACCTGTATCCAATTATGCCTTTGAACGGGCTGGTCGGTTTTAATTTTAAAAATCAAATCGTCAATCATTGCTTCAAATAACTGTTGTTCCTTGAAGCCAACGTTTAGCAATATAAAGGAGTTTTCAAGCCACTGTTGTGGCCTTTTGGATTCTAAACGTGATAACATATCTTTCCACCACTGAGTTAACTGCAATGTCGGTTTGGTTTGTTCAATACCTTTGGCCGAGCCGATGATATAAGGGTCGAGTTCTTTAGATTTTAAAATAATATTATAAAATGATTTACTCTTGTATTCATCTTTACCGATGTTAAATCCTGCGTCCAAATACCACGCTAACAAGTCTACCTCATCTCCCATATATTCGATATGTGCTTCCATTTCTCTCCTCCTTTGCAGATAATGCAATTTTTGCGCTATCGATGGAAGAAAATCAAAAACTACTTGTAAATCGGTGAGGTTAATCGAAGGAGCGAGTTGGCTTATTGTTTTGTCCGTTACTCCGGCTTTAATCAATAATTTCATATTGGTACTGATCGCTCCCAAATGAGAGAGTGTTACACCTAATGGTATAAAAAATTTCAAATCACTTGTATTGATATTGTTTTTTTTATTTGTTTTCGTATTCAATACAATATGCCCATTCTGCTTTTTCAAATATTCAATAAATCTTAACCCCTGGTCAGAAGGTTCCTCAATTAATTCCTTTAGAGTTTTAAAAAGTCTATCGGGCGCGCCTCTTTTTGCCGGTGGGCTAATCGTTCCGGATTTAGCTTCAATAACTAAGGCAAATGATTCAATAACAACCAAAAGATCGTTTTCATAAAGCTTATTGTCCTCACCCTGCCACAAACTCCCTCTATAAACTTTTGCCAATGGAAAAGAATCTTTGACCATTTGTTCAAGCTGATTTTCTAAATAATCAGAACGGGTATCATTGTATTTTATCCTCAACGTTTCATTTTGGCTTACCAAATTTTCCAATATGCTTATGCTCAAGTGTGTCATAACCGTCCAAAGGGAACTAAAATACCGGCCATTGCCAGCCTTGATAAATGGTTTGGCGTGTACGGGATTGCCCATAAGAAAATGTTCCCTTTCAAAATCTTTCAAGTCATTAAATTGAAAACTCATCTTTTCAAAGATGGCGTTGATTTGTTCGCCTGATAGTTGCTGGCCTACTAAAACAATCATTTCTTCAATTGAAAAAGCAAATAGTCCTGGTAGATTCAAATCAGAGTGCATGATTAACATCATTTTTAAATCGTGAACTTTACTAAACTTTTTGAAAAACTTTTCTTTGTCTTCTTTAGTAGTTTTAGGCACATCACTAAAAATGTCTTCATAAGTACTCAAGACCTCCAAATAGCTATCTTTGTTATAGAAGTCGGCTAATTTTTTAATATGCTGATTGATCCTGTTTTCAACTTCCTCCGTCATAGCGTAAAGCAAATCCAGTAGCAACTTAGGGTTGAAGCCATAGACGCTTTCGAAGTCTTTTTTGATTCCAGTTGCTAAATCTGAAGTAACCTGGCGCATTTGGTGATCATAAGCCCAATTCCGAACCACGGTAGTGTGGGTCATCATTTGTGTCCTTAAAAAATAGGCTGTTAATTCTGTTTCAGTCTGAAATTTCTCCGGTATATCGTAAAATTTCAAGTTATTTAGGTGCCCTACTTTTTTTATAGTTTCTTTAAAAGCCTCCGCCTCCTGATAAAGAGGCTTGCCATTATACTTATAGGGCAATGTAAGCGAAAATGCCTGCAACAATTCCATATAGTAAGGTGGAAACTCTATCGATCCCTTTTCAGCTTCTTCATCGTAACCCTCTTTTGAAAGCATAAAATAAAACATACAAAATGAGAGAATGTATAACTGGTCGTATTCGGTAAACCATTTTTGTACCTCCTCGTATTTGATTTTAAACTCTGATGTTGCTTCCTTCCCTTTTTCTCTAAGAATATTTATTCTTTCCTCTAATGACAAATTTTCATCTCGAATATATTCAAATTCATAAAAATTCATTTTCATACGAGCTGCGCGTTTATAATATATGATTGTGCAAATTTAAGTAACTGCCAAAATTTCAGTTGCCTATTATTTTAAATGTTGGCATTTCATTTGATATTACAATATCGTAAAGATCTTGCAGTGCTGGAACTGGTAGACAGGCAGAGTTGCCAACTCTGTGCTTGAATAAGGCGTACGGGTTCGATTCCCGTCTGAACATAACCACTCGAAAGAGGTCATTATATATAAGCCCGAAAGGGCTTTTTTTATTTTGGCTGAAAGCTAATGCTGAAAGCCATATTTTCTCTCGCGATAAATAAATGCCTGCTCACCACCCTCTAAAATATCACAAACGTGTTCCCGGATACCCATTTGTTGAAGAATACCTGGATTACTGGGGTTCTTAAATGTATGTTCTAACGACCCTGAAACATATTCAAACTGGAATTTTTCATTTGTTTTACCTTTATCCTGCCCGTTTTGATTGGCGACAATTACCTGTTCAGCATCAGTTGATACCACCAAGTTTGCATTGTGGGTAACCAATATAATCTGTCGTTGGATTTTTTTGCTTTTAATAAACTCATTTAGATCATTAAAAATAGTTCTGTTGTCTAAGTTATCTTCCGGCTGGTCAATCAATATAGGATGCTGAGCATTACTCAAATGTAGAATTATCTGCATTAAGACTAATCCTCTTTTGCCGGGGGACATTTGTAATATATCGTCTTCATTGTAAATGATATTATATTTAAACTTATAATTATCCTTTAATAATTGCGTGATAGCCTCTTTTGATCCATACCCGGACCTGAATTTTATGTTGTTCTTTTCGGCTTGCCAAACTTTATCGTAAATGGATTCTATATTTTTTAAATGGTCGGTTTCATTATAAACATAATCATTGTCGGTATTGAAGCATTCGCCAAATAAGCCGCTGAAATTCGATCTGCCATCCAATAAACCGCAAAACCCATTTTGAAATGATTTGGTATCGATTACTAAAGAAGTGTTTAAAACTAAGCCGTTACCAATTTGTGAAAGTTCGGCGCTTTGGATTTTCTTTAATATAACATCATAATGGGCCATAAGAGTTACAGAGCCCGTTATTATGGCAGTTTTTAAAACAGTTCCTTCATCTTTGATTTTGGTTAGTTGCTTTTGCTTCTCATCGATTAGTTTCAGCTTATTTTGTTCGACAATTAATTTATCGTTTAATGCTGATAAAAGTGATTGATTGGTTATTTTAGTTGTAAATGGTTTAAATGCTTCATCTAAAAGAGCCATCTTGCTGGTTTTGCCGGTAAGTACAAGGTCTAAATTTTCACCGATTTCCACATATTTTGCTATTAAATCATCGTAAAACTTATCTGATAGAATACCATCAGTCAACAAATTTTGTTCAATAAATGTTGATGCGACATGATCTTCTCCAAAATCGTCCCACGATAATGGCAACTCTGATAAGGATTGTTTGGTGTCCTCTTTGAGTTCGGTTAAATACTGGATATAGTCGGTTGCCTTTTGCCTATAATTTTCAATCCGTTCTTTATTGGCTTTAGCAATTTCCTGTTTTCTTTTTAACCGCGCATAGTCAATATCTTCCTGATCAGTAAAGCCAGCCCGTTGTTTTAGCTCGTCGATTTCTTTATTGATTGCAACAATATTCGCCTCAATTGCTGCCTTATCGCCAATCTCCTTTAACTCTTTGAACGCTTTTTGGTAATTCTCTTTAACAATAAAAATTTGATTGATGTTATTGGCAATATCTAAATTGACTTCCTGTATTTTTTTATCATAAATCTCTTTAAGCTGCCTGAACTCGGTATTTTGTAATAAAATGCTCTCAATTAAATCAGCTAAATTCTTTTCCCCCTTTAATTCCGCTAAATGATTGATATACATCTGCGGGATATAGGTGATTTGCCTTAATTTGGTGTCAATAGGATCACTTAGTTTATTTTTGAATCCGTCTTTCCATTCCACTTCAAAATCGAAAGCTGTTACCTTGCTTTTAAGATCAAACTCCTTTTCTCCAACAATCCCTAACTTTTCAGTAACCTGATTAGGATCGATAGATTTTGCGATATGGTATAACAGCAACGATTTACCGGAAGATTTGCCGCCGATAATTACGTTGAGATTGGGATTTATTTCTATCTGCTCATCAGAGAATATTAAGGATGTGGCATTCCCTATAAATTTAACGTTGCTGATTACATTATAGTCGGTTTTAGTTTCCGGCTTTTCATCTTGTATAAGAACCCTTGTGGTGGATTCATAGACGATTTGTTTTAGACCCTCAAATGTAGGATCGGCCTTAATCCATGTAAAGCATTTTCCTATACGATCTTTTTGAGCGGCTATTGTGGAATTATAATGAGCATCACTGCAATCCAGGAGTAGGTTATTTACCGCCTGTTCAGTTAATTTATTTTTCGCGTTATGGCACGCATCTGCTGTTTCAGATGAAATAAAAACAAAATCAACCTTATTGATAATGTCTTTTTTTTCGGCTATGCTTTGGTCATTCCACGAAAGACTTTCCCATTCTGTTTTCCCAACCGCAGTTAATGTTAGTCCTTTTAGATAAGTATTCTCCTTTAATAATCTTAAAATATCTTCTTCCTCTAAGTTAAGGTTGTTGAAACCCTCCTCTAAATCAGCGCCATAGTTAGGTAGTTGGATTGCCGGTACACTTGCTTTAATGGCTGCCCCTAAATCACTCAAACTCTCTCTTGTAATAAGCCCACTCCAAGTTACCCCTACGCCAGGTGCAAGATGGTACTTCCCGTTTAGCCCATTTAAAAACTGGCTTTCAATAATGTTTGGTGCCAACTTATCAGAAAAAATAACGTGGAAATTTATGCGCTTAAAGTCCTTATGCCCGGCAAACTTCTTTACCCTAAATTCTACTACCGGAAATATCGTATCAATATTTTTTAAACGACCGGCTCTACGGTATTCTAAAACTTTCTTATATCCGTCAATAAACAGATAGTCATTTATTCCCAATACTTTAAATTCTGCTGGGAGTGCTTCAAGATCGGTTATAAATGTTTCCCATTTCGTATCTTCATCCTGTCCTGAAAAATGCTGAACTAAGGAATATGGAGTGTGAACGTGTAAATCCCATTTTCTCCATTCGGCACCTTTGGGATATTGGAAATTTGAATCCATGTAATTGATTTAGAGAATCCAAATTAGATTAAATTGCTGATATATTAGCATTTATAGTATTGCTGAATAAATCCCATGAGGAAACAAGAAATCATTAAACTTATAATTGATGCCCTAACATCAATGGAAAATGTGGAATATACTTTCACCGGACAAATAACTACCCTGGATCAAAACCTCATTTCTTTAGATTTTGACTTGAAAGCAAACTTTACGAAAGGGGCTTTTAATGTGAGAGGGTTTATAGATGAGCCTTTAAATCTAAACGCCCAATTTGATTTACGATCGCCGTTGTATGATAATAAGGATTTGCAAAATCAAATTATTAAGGATTTACAAAGTGTTTCAACATTGGTAAATCAGCGAATATAATTTTTAGTTAGGATAAAAATTGTAAAGCCTTATCTGAACTTTAACAGAAAAATTTTTCAAAAAAAACAGCCCTGTGCTGTTAACACAAGGCTGTTAAATATTAAAGAGCTAATCTCTTAGGATTAAACAATAAATCAATAGCTACCTTGATTTTTCGGTTCGTCTTTTCTTTAATGGTAGTATAGACAATAAGGCTGTCTATGACGTAAATAGCTAAGTAACCGTCAAAAAGCTGGTCGGCAAATAAATTACTGCTTTTATGTAGCCTGTTCCCGTATTGTTTAATTTTCTTTTCTGCTTCATTGACAAGGGAGAGCCAGTAATCAAATTCAAATAAGCCGTTTTCCCATGTTATGCGGTGTACATTTTCACGTTCCTTAAATGATATACACATATCCTTTACAAATTCCAGTAATGTGGGTATTTCAGAAGGAAATAACTGATGCAATAATTTTGCTTTTTCTATATTATTTAAACTTGCTAATGCTTTCATAAAAAATTGCGCCCTTTGTGCGGTTGCGCCTCCGTTTAAATCATTTAATAAAATTGTGGCGCTTTGGCTTATCCTCATTCAAAACTTCGCTACCGTATTTATTGCGGATTTCGTCAAGCGACTTTTTACCGCCTTTGGAAACTTTATATTCGGCTGTTCTGAAATACCACGCTAATTTTTTAGGAGCAAAGAAAAACCCCGCACCCCTTAGTGTGGCTCTTACTGGGTACGTGTTTCCTGTTACCCAAAGCCAGTACCCAACTAATTCAATGGTAATACCATCTAAATGAATAATTTGCTCTACGGCTTTTCGGTAGGCTTCGGATGATAGGATTTCGTTTTCTGTTTCTTCTTCAGATAGGTTTGCGCCTTTAATGGCTTTGGCAGAGGCAAAGGCATATTCCTTGTTGATCTCTTGCATGGTAGCTGTATCGCCCCCTAAATCCGGGTGATACTGTTTAGCTAATTTCTTATAGGTGGCTTTGACTTCCTCGAGTGTACCACATTCGTTAAACCATTTCATAAGTAATTATTTAAGAAGTCGGTAAACTCTGTTTGAAAACCTGCGGGGTTTTCTTTTGCTAACTGTTGGGCGTAACCTGTCCAAAATATTTGGTTGGTTAATTCAATAAATAACTCTAACATTGCTTTAGTTATTAGTGGTTTGACTACTAAGAAATACGCCCTATGTATTCCGAATACATAGGGCGTTTCCAGTTAATTAACTCAAAAAGGGATTACGATACTTGCTTCAACCTCTGCCAGTTTCGCAACACAAAGTCCCCTAACTTCATGCGCTACGTAAGCAATAATAAAAGGGTTTTTGGTTACAAAGTCGTTGCCGTCATCATCGGAAATAACCAACTCGCAACGTGCAAAACGGCTGTCGCTTACCATGTCGTCCTCTTCATTTTGGGCAAGTTTAAAGCTGTCAATGTTATTAATGGTGTTTTGCAATTTGTTCTTTTGGGCAATTTTTTTGCCCAACGCTTCCACCAATTTTACGGTGTCGTCTAACTTGCGGGCTTGTTGTTCGTTAAACTGCTCTTTTATTTCCTTTTTGGTCGGCTCTGCCTGTGGCTTGGCTTCCTCTGCCTTTGGTTGCTCGGCTTTCGGTGCTTCGCTCTTTACCTGTTCCGCCTGGGCTTGCCCGTTTGTTGTCTTTGGGGCTTCTGCGGGTTGCTTTGGCTGTTCTTCCTGTTTTGCAGGCGTGGCGCTTGCTTTGGGTTCTTCCTTTTTATTATCGCCGTTAAAAGCTGTGCTAACAGGTAGGTTATTTATCTTTTGACCGTTACCTGTATTGTTTGTTTTATTGGCTGTGTTGTTACCAACCTTGTTATTTATTTCTGCGGTTTTCATGATTCTGATTTTTAAATTGTTTATTAATTCTTTTCTTTCTGTGAGGGTCTGCGGTCTGTGCGCTATTCTCTAAGGGCGGGGCTTTATTTTTTAAGTCTTTCATACTGCGGTGCTTTTTTACTTTGTTTTTTAAGTCAGCTCGCATGGCGCTCGCCGGCTTTTTATTAAGCACCGCACCTGAAAGAGCCGGGCACAACGGCAAGGCTTTTGGGAAAAAAATACGCTCTCCAACACCCCGCCCGAAGGGCAGCCTATGAAAAAAGGAGAGGAAGATTTTTTTTCCAAAACCGGAGGCTTGGCCTTGCCGTTGTGTCCCGGCGAATCAGAAATTTGCTGTATATAAAAGGCCGAGAAGCGCGCTTGAAAAACGCGGTTTAGAAAGCGAAGCCGTAAAAAAGAAAAGCGCAGGCGGAGCCTGGGCTTTAAAATGCAGCGAAGCGGCTGAGGAACGAAGCGGCTGGAGCGGCTAATTTATATCGCCTTGAATGAAGAAGCTTAACGGAAATAAAAAGATTAGCAGAGTTATTAGGTTACATTAAATCAATAATAGTAGTTTTGTTATATGGCTGTTCAAAGGTTTCTGAAAGGTGAGATTGTTCATGATATTGAAAACGGTTCATGGGCCCAGTTTATTGAAGAAAAGGAAGGTATCGCGACCCTTTTTAACAGGTTGGGTGATGATAGGGAAGTTGAGATAGATGATCTCGTTAAAGCGGAATTGCCGCTTGCATTGGATGCATTGGGCTTTCGGTTATATGTTAATGAAAAAAAGGATACAGAAAAATACCGCCATAATGGGAATACCATAGACATAATCGGCTCTAAGTATTTTATTCGTGGCAGAGAGGTCATAAATACGGTCGATGTTCAGCTTGCGTTTGACCAATTTAAGCTGATACCGTTCAGCCTGTTAGAAAGAAGGATGTCTAATCATTAAATTCATACCTATGCTTAAAGAATTCAGATACCATATTAAGGTCAGTGCTAAAATAAAGTTAGTACCACGAAGCCAGCGGACGATACCTGATTTGAAAATCGGCGAAAGATATTATGTATCATTTGGTTGTAATTATGCACATCCCTGTGTACTGGCAAGTATTTGTCCAGGAATTTAAGGACACTGAAGTATGGATAAAAATAAAGGTGCCGGAAAGGGATGCCTACTACCGGGAGAATGGAAGGATGATTTACAATCCCTACCAATCACATTTAGTATATGGCAATGAGATGGCCGCACTCCGGAAGATGCTGTACGAAATGCTTTATAGGGTAGTTTAAAATAATTTAAGAACGTGGTCAGTTAATTCCTTATAAACAAATTCAAGCGTTTTCATATCTACTGCCTTGCTGATCGCTATATCGATTAATTTGCCCTTTAGCAATTGGCCCCAGTTTTTATGACTTAGTTTATTATATAGGTCTTTAAGTTCCTGCATTTCGTTATATAATATTTCGTGGCCAAGCCCAATTTATCCAAACCAGCTTTGAGGTCGTCTATTTTTTTCGATAGTTCGGCAGCAGAAAAACGTATATCATCATAGTTCTCCAAAACGGGCTGCCTGCTTTCTTCTATCAACATGGCTCCTTTCGCGGTGAGTTGAGCGGTGACTTTTTGACCTAAAAATTGCCTTATTTCCAAATGCCCGCTTTTTTTCAAAGTTGTTGCAAGTTCATCCGCCTCACTATTACGGTTAAGCTTGATACCATTACCGACAAGAATATCTTCTATCGGGTAAAAATTATCATCATATAAGTCAAACAGTTTTTCTAAAATAAACCTTTGCTTTTGTTTGAGGGTCATACCGGCCCGTTCATTCAGTTGCAGTAAGCCAGGACTTATAATCGCATCACTAATACTAAACAACCTTTCCTTTAAGAGCAGGAAATTCACTTTCGTCTGTATCCTGCCAGCGAATTGAAACAGTTGGTCTTTTAATGAGGGTGAACTAAAATGAACTGTAAAATTGTTTGCAGCGATATTATTAAGCTCAATAACCAAAGGGTTAATTTCGTTGTTAAAACTATTTTTCAACCATTCAAATCCATCCCTGTCCCATGATAGCCGTTTAGATTCGATCTCTGTAAATTCCTCATCGGAGTTAACTGGCTGGTTTTTTAAAGCATTGCCCTTGTTGACATATTGGTGTAATTCAGCCCGGAATTGTTCCCAGGGCTTAGTGAGTAGCAGTTGGTTTTGCATAATTTGGCTTAGCATTACATCATTAGTAATTACACTAATTGTTTGTTTTCTTTAAGTAGATTTCGTAGCCTGGATATCAAACTAATTTCAGATTGGTGTTGCAGGGAAGGGAAATTGCCATTGTAAAAATCATCAAAATTCATTGCGAACTCCTCGTTGAGGCTATAACTAAATACAGCAATGACTACTTGTTCCGGTATGTTGGCAATGATCTGTTTTTCGATAACGCCCCTGAAGTCGCCATTCAAATTAGGCATATAATAAAGGCTTAAAACATCGTAGTGTAAATGGCTTTTGATGTATTCGATAGGTATAAGTCCAATTTCATACCCTTTGTAAACCTCCTTTAAGCACAATCCCAAGCATCCGGGATTAAACTCGCGGTAGCTGCAAAAAGTGCTGTTCAAAGTTTCATTTTCGTTAAAAAACCGCATCCAGTCACCCGCGTTATCTAACATTTTACTGATCAGCCAGTGGTAATTGCTGTTATCTTTTTCCGTAAACTTTTTCCCGGATAATTTTAGGTTTTCAATGATGTGCTTTATCCATTGTGAATAGATAGAATACATATTTTTTCCACCGTATTCTTCTATATCAATATTGTCAGTTATGGATGTGCCATATAGCAAGCTGATGAACTGGATATGAAAAAACATTGGCAACTGACTGCCTTCGGATGCGTGGTCAAGAAAAATAGGGGTCTGCAAATAAATACTATTGGTGTTAAAACCTTCGCGGTGTAAATGGCTATTACCTTTTTTGGAAATGTATATAATAATGCCAAATTTCATGGATTGCCGAAGATGCAAGCTTATCAATTCATTCAATAGTTGAGATACGTAAGGAATTAAAGCACCGCTGTTCCAATGCCCTTGTATCCCTTTATAGTAAGCGGAAGCAGGGTCGTCGATGAATAGATCCAATAACTGGTCAAAATCTCCCTGTCGGTCAACACATCCCCAATTGCGATACATAAACTCTGGTTGGTAATGAATGATCCCATTTAAAAATATTGGCTGTGTGAACAACTCATGGAACTGAGGCCATGCGTTCCTGATTAAGCCAATATCCTCGTAACGGCGGAAAATATTGAAAAAGACATCAAATGGTACTTCTTTAATTAATTCCAAATAATAGTCAAGAATTTTAGGGTTAAATTTTTTGTTCGGACGTAACCACACAAAACGGATAATCAACCAAAGAATCAAACCGTACAAGAAAAGGAAGGCGGCATTTTTGGGCAAAATCCCATTTCTTATTGTGAAGGTATTTAAAAAGGGAAACCGGGCAGCCAGTGCGTAGAAATAGATTAAAAAGGGCAGTACGACCATTAGTATAATCAATCCAGCCCATAGCTCTGCAAAATGAAGTTTTAATCGCAACAGTTTTAATTCCGGCTTTGGGAAGAATGCGATGATCGCTATTAATAAACCTATCGTGGTTAACCAGGAATCTATGCTCATCTGAATAAAACCTAAAGTTATCTAAAAATAACAGGTAAAAAGAAAGCCCGGTCAAGAATTGACCGGGCTTTCTTTGTTATTTAAAAACAAGCAAATTATTATACGTTATTTTTCAATTCGCTTACGTCTTTGCGGATGGTTGTTGCGGCGGCTTTGAGTTGTTGCATTGCGCCGCGTAAGCGGGTGCCTGCTGTCTTGTTGCCTTTTTCATAGAATTTTACCGCATCGTTTTCAGCGGTAGCGATGAGTTCTTTTAATGCCTGGAAATTTTTCATGCTGTTAAAGTTTACTGATTTATAAATTGATTTAATTACGCTAACTGATTAAGGGGAATCAGATCTTTACCGACTGGCTTTCTTCTAATTCCTTTTCCCTGCCTTTGCCCTGGCTTTTGCTTTGTGACAATTCTGTTGTTATCTTTTTCTCAAATGGTTCCCGCTTTAGGCGCGTTCCGCTTTCGTTAAAGAAATCCAGTTTACCATAGCGGGGAACTGCCTGCGCCATTACTTTAATTTCTTTGTTCTCACCGTTAACTGCGGTTACAGCAAGCCGGTCGCCGTGGCGCATGGCTTGCATAATTTCTGCTTTTTTGGCGGGGTCGGTTAATTCTTTGATCTTGTAGTCATTTAATGTTTTTTCAAGATTAAAGCCAAAGGATGGATCGTGAAACTGTTTAAATTTATGGTTGCCGTAATCATCTTTTTTCTGGTCGAAGTCCAGTCTTATCCATGCTTTATAGGGATCACCTAAACTGGTCATCATATTATCGCGGTAAACCGTTCTGTCCTGTACCATATTGGCGGCCTGCCTTGCCGTAAACCCGTTGCCCTCTTTAACGTAAAATGTTTGCTTCATGGCCGGGCTGAAATAAGCTGAACGAAAATCCTTGTTAATATAATTGATCTTGCCGTTTTCCTTACTGGCCAGGTTCTGTTTGCTCTCGGGGCTTTCGCCCAATGCCAGTTCGCTCGTGCCTTTTTGTTTTTTGAAAAACTCTATGGCTTCGTTTGGGCTGTCAAATGTTTTAACCAATGGTTTTTCCTTATTGTCCTTGTTCTCTGAAATGACCATGTAGTTTTGATTTTCAACCGTTGGCGGCACTTTACCAGCAGTCACCTCGTATTTGTTAAATGCGTAAAAATCCGATTGATTGGATTTGCGGAAATGCAGGGTCATATCGACTAAGCCCTTGTCGCCGGGAAACTGGTCTTTTAAAGTAAAATACTTATGTTCCGCTTTCATGTGCTGCTCCAGTTCATCAGCTACTTTAGGATTAAAACCTAAGTTGTTGACCTCGTTTTTGAGATCGTCCAGATTGTTCAAATTCATAATATTGCTTTTTAAATTATACAGATATATTATAGATGCACATTAATGTTTATCAGGCTGGTTGTTACGCAGCAATAAAGGGTATCCGGCTTTTAGCTTGACTTTGATGCGTTTAACCTTTTTTGAAAAGAGTGTTTTGGCAGCTTCAACGCCCGCCCCGGCCGCCTGTGTGGCTAATGACTGGTCCATCGACATGAGTTGCATGCTTTGAATGGCGTTATCTGTGCCGCTTCTCACGGCATCTTCTGTAACGGCTTCCGGTGCGCGGATACCGGCCATTGCGTCCATATCATAAACCGAAAGGTCAACGGGCAGGATAGAAGTACCTAAACGGATGGTTTTAATATTAATGATCAGCCGCTGGTTGGTAACCTGGCAAAGCCCAAACAAGAACTGTCCTTTTGGAATGACCTGGCCATGTATCACCAAACTGTCCATTAAACGCAGCTTAACAGATGTACCCTGTAACACTTTTTGATTATCCGCAATCACCGCACGGGTAGCTTTATATAAGCTGTCAGGTTCAGTCTTAACCCCCTTTAGAGGCATTGCGCTTATACGCTCCGGGTGTTGTATATCCATGATCTTTTCCAGCATATCATTTAATTGCTTCATTTCGGGATTGTCCGCGTTTTTGGTATTCATGGATTTCATTAACCTTTCCAGTTTGTCCGCTTCCGCGCTGTTTTGTTGCGGATTAGGGGTTACATAAGGATTTACAGCCGGCTCGGGCCGGTTAATTTCCTTATTGATCTGCGCCAGTTTTTGGTTAATGCGGGCTGCGCTGGCATCCGCAGGGTGGCTATCGGGTGGCCCTGCGGTTAACTCCTGCTTTGAAGCATCAAATAAAGGGTTAGCCGCATTATTCCGGGTCTTTGCTGAATCCATTGCCGCCTGGTTATACAGGCTTAATTTATCCTGTGACTGACCTTTCTTAAACTGCGCTTCCGGCAGTTCTGTATTAATGCCTTTACGGCTAATGGTTTGATCGTTAGGATTACCTTTTCCGCCCCCTAATGCCCAAAACGCCATTGTCAGGAATGGCAGGACAAGCAAAGGCAATACCAATAGAAACTTTTTAAGTTTTTCACGCTGTTGCTGTTGTTCCATTTGTTCTTTCATTTTCTTAATTTTTATGCAGAGTATATAATTGATTAATTAAAAGCTATGACAAGCAGCCAAAGGCTGGCCCCGCCGAATACCAGGCAGATTAACAGCAACAGGATAAGCTTTGAAGCCCTGTTCCAATGCTGCGTTTTCCGGTTGAGGTAATCGGCGACTTGGCGTTGCTTTTTAGCGATGGCCCGTTCGATTTGGCTGGCCACCCTATTCGGGCTGCTTGTTTTTATTCGTTTCCTGAATAGTCGCATTAGCATTGTTTTGAGTGTTTACATTCGTGTTTTCCAATATTTCCCATCCCTGTATTAAAAAGCCGTGCGGGTTGTTATCTGTTTCCATCCTTAAATCCCTGATGTGGCCTTGTGTGACCAACTTGCGGATAACGGTGCTGCTGGCGCGTACCAGTTTTTCGGTGGCATAACAAGTGAATCTGTAAGGCTCCTGGTTCAGATCAAGCCGGGTGCTGTCCACCAGTATTTGCTGGCTGATATTACCGGAGATCACGTTATTGTAATAACCGGCTTCTTTTAAATTATCATAAGCGGTCTTGGCGCTGCCATCGGCCAGATACAAGGCTTTGGTTATCGTGGCCTGTATTTGCTTATCATCGGGAATGAGTGTAAAAAAATCCTCGTGAAAGGTTTTGATATGATCCCGAAGTTCAACCGGAAGATTTGTTTTTCTATCTGTTGCTAAAGCTTCCAATACCTTACCGTTATATAAGATATGTACCCGGTTCTGTGCCTGGTTGACGATTGCATAACTTTTGTAAACGCAAAAACACATCGTTACCATATTGGCCCCAATTAACAGGTAGCTGAATAGCTTAATGTGTTTGAAGGCCGTGTCTATATTTTTGAGTTGTTGAAACATAAGATTGATTGTTATTTACCGGATAGTTTGTCTTTTTTGTAATTGCTGTTCCCCGAGCCTGCGCTGTTCCAGCCTCTGATAAAGTCCGATGGGGCATTTAGTATATTGCTTCTTGCCTGCTCTCCCCGTTCACCGATGGCTGCGGCTGCGCCCGGAGTGGCACTTACCGTTGTTGTGGCTATACTGGTTACCCTTTGCAGCATCCCGTTACCGCCATGCGCGTGTACCACAAAATTGGCTACGGTAGGGACGGAGAAATAACCCACAATTCCGATCAAAAGAAATATCAGATAAGCACTATCTGTGGAATTAAAGAAAGTATCGCCCTGGCTTTGGATCTGCGCAATATCCAATTTGAGCATATTTTGCTGCACTTGCCCGATGATACTGCCGAAGATATTGGCAATGGGCAGCCACAAGAAAATATTGATATACCGCGCCAGCCACTGGTGCAAACTATGCTGGAAACCGTCAAACACGGACAATCCGAATACCAACGGGCCCAATATGGCTAATACGATGAGAAAAAACGTCCGTATCGTATTGATGCAAAGCGAAGCTGCGGCATAAACCACCTCCAGTACCTCTGACATCCACTTGCGGATACTGTTGCTGAAATTGTACTGCTGCTTGGCCATCCAAAACTGAATATCGCTGCCGATACCGGAAAAACCGCTATTGCCGTTTCCGTTCGGGTCGTCCGGGTGCGAATATTTGTACCACCTATCCTCGTCACCGTTCCCACTGTCACCCACATACATCTGGTAAGCGGATGTTTGTTTTTCGGCGGCTTCCTTTTGCGCCAATAATTGCGCTATCGCCGTATTGCTGTTTTGCACCATTGCCCCGGTAACGCCAACGACCGGCTGCAAAATGCCATTCATCAAAGCGATGACCGCCGGAAAGAGCATAATCGCCATGCCCAAAGCGAATGGGCGCAAGAGCGGGTAGAAATCGAGCGGCTCCGCGCGGGCGATTTGCCCCCAAACCCGGGAACCGATATACCACAAAGCTGCGAAGCCCGCTATGCCCCGCGCCGCCCCGATAAGCTGGCTGCAAAGCGGCAGCATCTGACTGTACACGTTATCCAGTACCGGCTGCATCCCTTGCAGGTTATCGGCTAAACCGTCGGCCTTACTCGCAGTAGCAGTAAAGAGTAGCATCAGCAATAAACCGCTTGTATAAAAAAGTTTTGTTTTCATATCAGTACAATTTTTTAAGCATTTGTAAATCGTTCTGTTCTTTGGCCCGTTCCAGTGAAAGGATAGCCAACTGGTTATTAAAACCGCGCAGGAAAGTCAGTTTATTTTGTGTATCCGAGTAGATATGGTCAATCGCCTGCAAACGTTCCGCATCACTCATCCGTAAAGTATTGGCGGTAATAATATTAGTGAGGTTTGTTAAATTATCTACGCTCTGATTGAGCAATTGCGTAAATACCCTGTTCATATAGATCAGTTCCGATGCTGTAAACCGCCCGCTGGCGTTCGCTTGCTTCCACGCGTTCTTGTACTCCGAAACGATACTGGCCTGGTTAGCGATAACATCGGCTATCCGGCCATATTGCCTAACTGATGGGCTGATCGCTTCCAAACTATTCAGAAATGCGGAGTGCAGGTTAAAATTACCCTCTGAAATGGATTTGACCGCCTCGTAACCTTGTGTCAATATCGTATAGCCGGTTTCCATATCCGACAGGATCGCTTTAAATTGTGTCAGCTTCTCAATGTCATAAAGTAACTGTTGCACATCCTGCGCGGTCGATGCCTGTGCATAAGTACGTTGCAGGCTGAAAGTGCAGATCATAAAACACAATGCAACCATCATTTTTTTAATGAACCCCATAAAGCCCCCTTTCTGTTTGTAACTGGTCGTTTTCCTGTGCTCTTTGCAGGGCCAACATTTTAACCTGTGCAGTAAAATGACAGGTGAATAGGTACTTATCCTTTATTGCCTCGGCTAACTGATTTATCCGTTTGATTCGTTCATCATCACTCATTTTCAGTTGCCCGGCGGTCAACACCTTTTGCAATTCGTCTAAGTCGGAATTACACGTGTTCATCAAATTTTGCGCTACCAATGAAACATAGCTTTGTTCGTCTGCCGTCAAACCGTTCAAATTGCTGATAGAATAAAACTGGCTGATGATACTTTGTTGCTCGGATTGGATGCCGGTCAGGTCGGTACTGTTTTTTACCACCGGGTTGACCTGGCTCAACGAGGTATAATAACTTCGATGAAGGCCAAACTCGCCGTTTTTAAAATTGCCGATGGCCGTCCATTCACTATGCAGCATATTATAGCCTTGCCGCATGGAACTTTCAAAAGCTTCTAAGGCGGCTATCTGTTGGGTGAGGTATTTGATCTGCGTTTTGCCTTGTGAAAACCATTCAGCGAAAGTTTGCGCCTGTGTCGTGGTACAGACGACAAGTAATAGCAACAAAGCCAAGCCTTTTATTTTAATTGATTCCATAATATTGTTTTAAAGTGAGTACCTCGTTTTCATCGCTGGCCCTTTGCAGACTGAGCATTTGGTTTTCGGAATTAAATTTTTGCAGGTCGTTATAATTCGTATCCATGTGGTCTGCCGTTTTGTTAATGATCTCCATCCGTTTGGCATCCGGCATTTGCATTTTATTGGCATGGATGATGTTTAAAATCTGGTCAAGATCATTGACGCTGGCCTGCAAAATCCCGGAATAAACGTTGCTCATGTAAGTAAGTTCATTCGCGGTGAAATGCTTGTCATTTTTGATCAGGCCCCATGCCTGGTTATAGGAGTTGACCAAAGCCACCTGCTTCTGCGTTAATTCGCTGATCTTTGAATAATAGGCAATAGCCGTTTTAATGTTCCATAATTCGGTGTAATAGGAACTGAACAGGTCTTTTTGCTTTTGCGACCAGCCTGATATTTCTCCCAGTTTTAGCTGTGATAGCTGGTTTTCCAATGTCTTTTGCGCGTTTTGCAGCCAAATTGTTTGGTTCTGCATCCGCTGTACTTCCAGGTCGATGGCGCGTATGACCCGGCCAACGGTAGAAGAAATAACCGACCCTACAATGAATTGTGCATCCGCGCCTTTTGGTATCGAAATAAAAATGGTCATGGCCGATATTGGCAGAATTACCATATAGTTTTTCATAAGCCCCCCTTTCCCCCCATAGCGGGGAATGTTTTTAATGGTTAATAAAATGTGTTGATTAATTTTTACCGCTTGTTGTATTCGCTGCTGCCGTTGAGCAGGCTGTTTTTATCCGGTTGGAATAGCAGGAAGTTCCCGGTCTGCATAACCTGTAAGATTTGCTTTTGGCTATCCCACTCGCCCGACCAGTGTTTGACCTGGTGCTGCAACGGCATGAGCTTTCCGTCAACTATGCGCCTGTACCCGGTCTTGCGGGTGATGAGGTAAATGTTGTCCGTGTTTTTACCGGGCGCAATGATCAGTGTATCATTGGCGATGCTGTAATCGCTTCGGGCCTGGTTAACATACGCGCCGGGTATGAAATCTTTAATACTGTTGTCGTTTTGGTTGTGGCAAGCAGATAAGCCTATAACCGCTATCGCCATTAAAAAAATGTAATTCTTCATACTATTGATGTTTGGTTTTCTGTTCATTTACTAATACCGCGATACCTTTTTCCATGCTGCCATATTGGGCTGCATATTCCAAAACTTTAGCTTTTTCGGCTGCTTCGGTGGTGTAGGCATAATATTCCTGCGGCGATACTTCGGTCTGGTAAACCTTGCTGTTCCCGCTGCCCAGGATAAAGGTTACTTCCTTGAGCCGCCGTTTGGGGTCATTGGCTTTGTTCATCGAAAGGATGAGCGCCTTATCCTTTTCCGTGAGGCCCAATAGTTCCTGTACATCTTCAAATTTGTTCTGGTACTTGCTTTGGTCTAAAAGGATCTTGCAATCGCTGTTATTAACGATGGCCTGCTTGATGATCGGGCTGCTTAAAATATCCTCGACTTCCTGCGTTACCACGATGGCCTCGCCAAAGAATTTACGGACGGTTTTAAACAAATATTTAATGTATTCGGCCATGCCGTCTTTGGCAATCGCTTTCCAGGCTTCCTCGATTAAAATGACTTTCCTGACGTTTTTTGGCAGCTTTCGCATCTTGGAGATAAATACTTCCATAATAATGATGGTAGTTACAGGAAACAAAATCTCATGGCTCTTAATATTGTCCAGTTCAAAGACAACAAAGCGTTCATTCAGCAGGTCGAGGTTCTCCGTCGCGTTCAGCAAATAGTCAAATTCACCGCCTTTGTAATAGGGGTTAAGCACATACAGAAAATTCGCAATGTCAAAATCTTTCTCTTTGACCTTGCCGTTTTCCAATACCACTAAATATTCTTCCATCAGAAAATCATAGAAAGAGTTAAAGCCGGGAAAGGTATTTGGATGTTTGGCTAAGTATAGGTAGTACAGCGTAATGGCATTGGAAATAGCCACGTATTCCGACCTGGCGAAATGCTCGTTCTCCTTTTTCCATAAGGCTAAAAGCAACGTTTTCAGGCTTTCCTTTTTCTCAATATCCAGTACCTCACCTTTGGGGATATAAAACGGGTTAAAGCGGATCGGGTTATTTTCTTCGTAAGTGAAATAATAACCGCCCACCAGGTCACAAAGCCCCTTATAGCTGTGGCCTACATCCACTAATACGATATGCGCACCCTGTTCGTAATAGGAATTGACCATGTGGTTAGTGAAGAAACTTTTACCGCTCCCGCTCGGGCCAAGAATCATTTTATTGCGGTTAGTAATCCACCCTTTTTTCATGGGTTCATCCGATATGTCTGCCCGAACCGGTTTACCGGATAGCCTGTCACCCAAACGGATACCAAAGCCGCTTTGGGAACTGCGGTAATTACTTTCGAGATTCAAAAAGCAGGTAGCCTGTTCCAAAAAGGTATCAAACGTATCGTTCATAGGGAAATCTGCCGCATTACCCGGTAAGCCCGCCCACCATATCTGCGGTGCCCCATCGGTTTCCTGTTTACCTGCGGCATCCATCTGCGCCATTGCAGAACTGACCTTGTTCCTGATCTCCTGCAACTGGCTGGCATCGTTCGTCCATGTCATGACGTTGAAATGCGCTTTAACGGGCAACCGTTGCTCACTGATCGCCTCATTCAGAAAATCGCTTGTCGCATCGCGGGCTATGGCATTTTCCCGGCTGTAAGCGGATAAAGATTGCAAACGCAGCCTTTTCTTCTCCAGTCCTTTGAGCGTTTTTTGCGCATCGCCAATAAAAATAAACTGGTTATAGATATGGTTGCAGTCTAAGAGCAGACCCAACTGAGAGGCGAAGCCGATACTGAATTTGGTTTTGTCAGTGCTGTACTTATCATAATTGACCCGACTTCCGCAAAGTGATGGCAAATCCTCTACATCTGCTAAAGTAAATACCTGGCAATGGTTATCACCAATCCTGATCTCGTCTTTGAGGTGTACATCTTTGAGCATCGGCCTTTCATTTTCCCTTTGCAAAAAACAGTATCGCTCCATGATACCTGCTTTGCTTTTTGTCCCGGCCAGCGCATCATCCGTTAACCTTTGCAAACTCACGAAACCGCTGTCGGTTAGGATGCGCTCAAAAGCCCCGGCTTTTTCCATAAAGTCACGGTACAGTTGCGGGTTAAGGGATTGCGCAGGTACAGGGGACTTGCGCATCAGGCCGGAATAACCACTACTGGCCGCTTTCCGGTTCCCCTGCTGTTTGGTCAACAGGATATAGCAATCGTGTTCCAAATAGGAGCGGTTCTCAAAGTAAACTTCACTGGAAGCGGATAAGAAGCTTTGATTTTGCCGCTTATCTCCTTTATACTTTGCCTTGATGAACACGTCCTGTTTATGGACAATACTGTTTTTGGGTAATACCTTAATCGCCTTGATCCAGGCATGATGAAAGGATTCATATTCCTGGCCAGACAGTGTAAAAATATCCGGCAGTTCGAGTTTAAAGGCGATGGTTATATCGCCCTGCCTTGACAGGATACAATCGTTCTCCACCTTATAAACGGGCAATATATTTTCAATATTTACCATTGGATAGCTTTGTTAAATGAATAAAGATTTTTCTTGACCGGAACTTCAGGTACACGGGCAAACTGCGTTTGGCGGTCTTTTTCAACAGGCCATATTGCCCGTATTTATGGCTTAACCGGAATATGGTCATTAGCAATGCTGTACCCGCACCGCCGATCAATACCAGGCAGATATACATATTGACCCCGGCGATATAAAGAATGGCATATAAGATGAGCAAAGCCACTAAACCCCCGGCTAAATAGCCAATGTATTGCGCTTTTAAGCCCCGAAATTCTATCGCTTTGTTAATGCCCTTATTAATCTGATAAACGCTGCTCATGACTATAGTAATTTTTCGTGTAATTATTTGCTTTTTATATGTACTCAAGAGAACGCTTCGCTTAGTTAAAGACCGAAGAATGATTTTAACACGGTGGCCACGATGACTAAGAAGATACACGAGCCAAACCAGGCGGCAGCCACACGGTTAGTGTCCGGTTCGCCTGCATTCCATTTTTGGAATACTTTTACGGCACCGATGATGCCGACAACCGCACCAATGGCGTACATCAGGTTACAGCCGGAATCGAAGTAGCTTTTAACCTGCGTGGTGGCCTGGTTGATTCCCGAATTACCGTCCTGTGCGAAGCAGTAATTAATGGTCACCAATAACGCGGTGAACATCAAGGTTTTTAACAGGGCTTGTTGTTTTGGACTATATGGAATATGGTTTTTCATTGTTTTTTGGATTACACCGATTTTAAATATGGATTACACTGATTAAGAGATTCTATGCATATTCCCATAGCTGGTACAGCTCGTCTTCGCTTAACGTAAATGGAACATTATCACCGATCCATTCATTGATGGCCTCCAGGTGCGGGCTGGTTTTGAGTTGCGGGTATTTGACAGCAACGAGTTTGAAAAGGCTTCGAAAATCGTCCTTTGTGCCCTGTTCTGTTGTTACCGTATGGATCACGGATTTGATTTCTTCCAACACATCCGGGATTAATCCGTACAGAGCTTCGTTATCCGGAAACGGATGCGTAGCCCCAAAATACAAGTCGCCACTTTCCGCGGTGCTTACCCCATATTCTTCCGCCGCATTGCCCAATAGTTCATTGTACCCCCATTCATCGCCAGGTTCAGGCTGCATTTTAAATTGTCTTTTTCCGGAAAATAAACCCGCTGTTTTCCCGCGATAGAAAGTCAGCCAGATGAGAGCATAATAGAGCAGTAATGCTGCTGCCACAAAGAGCAGGTACTGCTGCCAGGTGATTTGATGTAACATAGCTTTTGCGATTTAAACCTGCCGTTACATTACGGCAGGTTTTGATAAGGCAAAGTTGCCCGGAGCGCGGTGGGATAACCGGCAGTCCAAAAATGCGGTGAAAGATTTTTGTTAAAGCCCTGTCTTTGAGTTTGTTCGTTTGGCCCTGCGGAACCCATTTGGCTGTAATGCGTTCGCATCGTCAATATGAGTTCGGATAGCATCCCGCATCTGGTCGGTGAACCGAGTTTGGCTAACCAACTTCCGGCCCTTGATCTCGTCAAAGCGACGGGTATGCCGGCTAAGGTCAATATCCAGGCTTTGGCTCAACCAGTACATAATATCGGCTAAAGAAGCGTTACCATCATTCAATTGGCCGGATAACCATAAACCGTAACCAACTTCGATAGCGTTTACTTGTTCGCCAGTCCATTTCAGCGGTTCGCTGTTCTTGCCAGGGCGCACAAACGGGGACCGTTCCGGCTTTCGGATATTCGCCAGTTCGTGGGCGATATGCTCCTGTAACATTTCATACGCTTTAAATTTTGAAAACAGGTAATCACCGCTCGTTGAAAAGCTGTTATCCAGTTTGGGTACTTCCGGGATCAATACGCTTTGTACTTCTTCACCTCTGACGAAATAGAGTTCGTCCAGTTCAGTCGCGCCGAGGCGGTAATATTGATAAAGAAAAGCGTGTTGCCGGAATGTGCGCTGGATAAATTGCAATTCATCCATATAATAGGCCCGAAGCTGTTCCTCGTCAACACGGGGCTTTCCTGTAACCAAGTTATATAAAGCCACCTCAAAAATATAATGCGCATAAAACCGTGGTTTGATTGATTTGAAGAAATGTACTTCTTCATTTTTGTCCTTGAAAGGATCTTTAGTAATATAACCGAAAAGGTCTTCAAGGGATTTCCTGACAGAACGCAATGCAGAGGTCATGCGGTTTAAAGGTTCAGGATTGTTGATCGCTATTTGTTCTAACTCATCTTCCAGCAATACATATTGCTGCTTCGCATACACTTTTAGCATAGGTAAAAACATTTAGATAATTGCGCTTTGCCTGTCGCAACCGAGCGGCAGTTTAAACAAAGCAACGACGTGTATCATTTCATCATAGGCACATTATTTTACTGTTGGTTAATTTTTCAAAACAAGGATTATTCCTTATAGTAGTCAAGTGGGATTAGGGTGGTAGTTGGTTGGCAAGATTGGGAAAGGGCAAAATCGAGTTGATTTTGTTATATTTGGACGTATAAAATATTATAGCGAACGGCTATTTTACTTGTTTAAGGAAACCGCGAATTTTTAAACACACAAGGAAAATAGGCTGATCGCCTGCGTTATAGCGCGGGCGCGGCTTATCTTGTGTGTTAGGTGCTTCGCGGTACCTCTTAAACAGATATGGCTGCGTTCCGTGCTATATCGTTTAACAGGCTTACTACGGAACGGTAAGCATTAGATTTGTGCTATGCCTGCTACATTTGATGAACCTGTTTTAAATCAGCCAATCGGACAATTGGCCTTTTCTGAGGAATTTAAAATCAAAACCGGGCAGTTGGGCTTTAACACCCTCGCGGAATTACTGGAGCACCAGCCCAGTGACCTGCTTCAAATGCCCGGCTTTAACTACCGGATATTAACGGAATATATTGATTTCATAGAGGCGGCGCACTTGGGAAAATATATTAAGCCATAAAAGGCTTTAAATCGTCCAACATTTTTTGTAATAGTTCCATAATCGGCTGCATGGTGGTAAACATGGCCAATATCAGTTCATATACGGGGCTTATGACCTTATGATCCTTTGAATACAATTTGGATGTGATACTGCCGATGGATAATTCATCTTTGTTCCTGGTGGATGAATTATAGGCGATCTTTATACTGAAACTATCCAAATTATCTTCAATATATAATTTATGGTCGTATTGCAGTTTTTTCCAAAAGGCAAGTTGCTCTAATGTCATATCATAGATGAATTTGTAAGGATTAACCGGTACTTTTTTGCCGATACTAGCGAATATTCCCAAATCATAAACGCTCCTGAAATCGGTTTCTTCATCAACCCATTTGATTAAATCTTTGATAATGGATTGTTTCTTCTGATAAAACGGTTCACCTGAAATCATCGGGAATTGCCTGATAATTTTCCGGGACATACTCAATACCAAAAGCTGTTCTTTTGGCTCCTCAAACTGGTCAGTGCTTTCCCTTATCACTTTGCAACAATAAGCCATAAACCGCGAATGATTAAAATCCAGCCGGATCAGACATTCATGGATAAGATGTACAGCAGAGGGGTAAGGTTCAAATTTGCTAAAATCAAGATTATCCAATTCATAGAGATATTGTTTTAGCCAGATATAATGAAACCAGGAAAGTTTCAATTTTAAAGAACTAAATTCCTCGAAAGGTAATACAGCGATCTCTAACAATTCAGGGGTTGCGCCAATGTTCTTCAACTTGGGTAATAATTGCTCCCATTCATCTGCCAGGCGTTTACCTTGTATTACCCGGAATGCTTTTGGTAACGCCAGATCCCGGTCAATTAAACCCGGTACCGCTTTTTTTAATGCATCTAAGAGATCAAGGATAGCAATAACTACTGAATGGGCCGTGTCTTGTCCAACGGCATCAAATACTTTATCGCATAACTCAACAAGCTTCTGCATGTGAATTGTAAAGTAAGTGTGTAAAAGTGTTTGGTTTTTTTGCAGCAACAGGTTATGAATAATCGCCTTTTTAGTTCGCCAGGCTTCATCAATGAACGATTTCTTTTGTTCACCCAACGTGGTCAAAGTCTGATTAACCGCCCATTCCCCGGCCAGTGTTTCAAGTGTTTCTAATTCGTATTTCATAGGTATAGTAGATTTATAAGCGTTTAGACTCTATATCATAGGCATTTTTTTAAATTTAAAAAAGGCCCGCCGCTCCGTCAACGGGCGCTTTAATCATTAAATTAACTATTAACTGACCTCATTTAACGTAATGAAGAAACGAAGAACTAAGAGTATTTATTAAAGGATACCGTCCAACTCATCTTTGCCGTTTAAACGGTTCCAAATCATTTTTATAATAACGTATAATAACAACAGAATCACCAAATCGAAACCGGCAAACAGGAGCCTATAAGCATCCATTATCATCATTTCCCGATGATTTTATTTCCTTGTTAGCATTTATCTAATCATGGTTTAATCTCCGGTGCACATCCCGTTTCCTTTAACCATTTATCGATTTCATTCCACATATGCCTGATATTGGCCGGGCTTTGAAAAACGTGGTCTTCGCCCCAATACCTTACAAAACGTGCTTTTTTCCCCATCCTGTAAAGTGCGGTATAAAATTCCTCTCCATTCAATATGGATACATAGTCGAGATCGCCCTGCATAATCAACACAGGAGTTTTTACCCGGTCCGCGAAAAATACTGGGCTGTTTTGTATGTACGTCTGTAAATTCCCCCAGGGTGTGCTACCGAAACCATGCGCCCCACTTTCTGAATAAGAGATATTGAAAATATCATTCAATGGGTAATCCCCATATCTGTACCGAGTATTAAAGGTCAAATATTGGGTTAGGTAATCAGACACACCATTCATGGATATAGCAGACTTAAATCGGTTGGTTTGGGTAATTATGCCATAAGTAGAAAAACCGCCGCCGCTTTGACCTGCCACTACTAATTTTTCAGGATCGGCGATACCCATTGCAATCACGCTATCCACTGCAGGCATTACATTGTTAACCATATTATTCATGTCACCACTATGTCCAGGCATGGAGGGGAACAGCACCGCATAGCCTTTTGCGGCAAAAAATTGCTGATTGTCATGCACGAATCTGGATATTTCATTAATATTCAAAGAGGTGTTTGGCTGGATTATCCCTTGATAAACCCAAGTAATTAATGGTGCTTTTTGTCCTTTTCGGTATCCGGCAGGCAATAATAACCAGGCCCTGAGCGTATCCCGGTCTGTGGACACATAGTTAAAAGAACGTTTTTCCGGATTGATGATCTCTTTCAGCCATTGGTTGGCCTGAAAACGGACTTCACTTTTGTTATCCTTGCCGATCCAGACTGTCGAGCCCGTAGTGTCTGTCCTGCTATAGACCACTGCGTGGCTTCGGTCATTATAATCATTTAACACAGTATTAAGCGCAGGACTGACCAATTTTCTTTCTATTTGTTCATTGGCCGTATTCAATAATGCTACTGTTTCGTTTTCTTTGCCTGGGGTCTTTAATCTGACCAATATTTTACCGGAATCAAGCCCGGCAATGGGTAATAACGATGTAAAAGATATCTTAATCTTATGGGAAATATTTTTTACTTCCAGGCCATTAATAGCTATTTTCCATAAACTGTCCTGACTTATTCCTATCCATCCGTTATTAATAGCCTGCAGATCAATAAGCGCATTTTTAAATTTACAGGTAAGACAGGTCGTTTTATCGTCAATATGCCACCAATCATTCCTTGGCGATCCCTCATTCTTCCCATAGACAACTAATCGATTGTCGGTGCCCCATTTATATTTCAGCGATATATAATTGTACCATTTTTTCTCTTTAAACAGATTTATATTATTTGGCTGAATTTTATTAAGCAAATCCTGCCTGATATCATAAATCCAAATCTCTGAGGGGCCACCTGAGAAATCAGCCAATTTATCATACGATGAAGGAGAACCTTGTTTTTTTTCGATCTTGTATAATCCATTAGCAGTCAACGGAACTTCTGAACAAGTACCCGTAAAAGCGATTTGATTCCCGTCGGGTGACCATTGTAGGCTTTGAGGTGCGATCTGTTTGATGCTGTCCAACTTTTTAGAAACTACCTTACGCCCATTCCGATAGATGACCAGCCCGAATGCTTTGTTATCAAACAGGTGAAGTAATTTTACAGAACCAAGCGGCTGTAGTTTACGCAATACCGGCACTGCGATGTTTTTCTTATCAGCAGAAAAATAAATCTTGGAACTGCTATTATCCATAGATACGGTTTCCAGTACCCAAACCCGGTTATCCTGTACGTTCCATTTTACCAAAATTGCTTTTCTTAAATCGGAAATATAGTTCACCACCGTGTCGCTGTTCAGCACACTTGCACTGTTGTTCCTGCCCACTATCTGATCCCGCCAGCCTTTAGCGGCTATCCTTGGAGTAGCCTTGTCCACATCGATGGCAAGGGAAACAGAGGAATAATTCAGATCTTTTGTGTTGTAAACCGGCAATACGACTTCCGTATCGCTTACCCATGTAATAGCTGTGTGGTCAAAAGTGGCATATCCTTTTAAGGTGACGATCTTCTTCGTTTGACGAATATAACAGCGTATATCACAGTTGGGTGCATCCCTTGTCAGGGATAAGAAAGCCAGCTTATCACTGCCCGGAGACCAGGAAGGCCCCCAGGCAGCAGAGCTGTCCGGCAATAATTTGGTAACATTAACAGTTTGTTTAGTTGCTGGAGCAAACAGTAATAACTCATTATCTGCATCGGGGAAATAGGTATGATCATTGTAATACCTTTGTACGGGTGATGGGGTGTGGGCAACAGTTAACCATTGACCGTCAGGTGATAGATTACAAGGGCAATAACTTTCCAGGTTTAACATATCATTTACCGTATAGGGCCTTTTTTGTGCCTGGACTACAACCGTAAAAAGGAGACAAATAATAATGACACTAACACAGCATTTTGCTATCTTATAAGATGTTTGCATAATTTCTATTTGATTTACTGCTGTTTGAAATTAAGTGCTGAACGAATACCAAATAACATAGTTCTACCTTTTAATGGGGTAATATTTTGATATTCCGGGCGATTGCTATTGGTCAGGTTATTTGCCTGGAAAAAGCAGGAAAGCTTTTGATTCAGCCTATAGTTCATGGAAAGTTGCAGCTTGGTTACGGGTTGGTAGGTAGTCAGGTAATTATTAAGGTTACTGCCCCTGGGATCACCGTCATGACCAAAGGCATATTTATAATATCCCAGGTAATCATACGTATAAACCCCATTCATATAAGATAGGTTCATTGCAATAGCGCCACCCGCGTCTCCTTTAAATAATTTGAAGAAGCTGTAATTGATATTTAAACCAGCCGTCCTGTTGGTGGTGCCGACCAATTGTTGACCGGTAACATAGGTTCCGGTATAATTTGCCCCAAGGTCACCTACTTTACTATTGATAATGGAAAAAGTTCCTGTAAAATTCAGATGCTGCGTATGATAAGTTAGTTCAGTTTCATAGCCCGTATTAATAGCGGACTGAAGATTGGTGTATTGATAAAGCGCTCTTCCTAAAGTGTCTTTCCCTAAACTTGGTTCAACAAATAAATCCTTTGCTTTTTGATTGTAATAGGTAATATTAAACCTTAATCGGTTGTTAAGTAAAAAGCCGTCTAACCCGTAGTCAAATCCCTGCTGATACTGTGGTCGTATATCCGGATTTGGCAATATTACCGAAGTGGCACCTATACTACCTGTTTTATAATATAATTGAGGTGGCGTTGTCCCTTTTCCATAAGTGATCCGGGGCTTAAGGGTAAGGTCGTTACCTATATGAAAATTTCCGGTTACACCAATCCTTGGCGAAACAGCTGTGCCGTAATTATTTCCAAATAGGCTATTATTTTCAAATCGTACTGCAGCATTGAAAAAAAGTACATTTTTATAAGAAGGTGCCAGCTGTATAAAATAACCAGTAGATTTTTGAGGTTGTCTGTTGATACCCACGCTTGAATAAGTGCCAGAGCCATCTATAGGGGCAGAGGTACCTGTCGCCGTCACAGTATTCAATAAAAGATATTTATATTCCAATCCGCTGATAATATTGAATTTAAATGCCGATGAATCCGGTAAAATATTGATGGCGTTGTTATAACGGATACTGGATGTATTGTACTGATAATCATAGTAATTATAAGTTTTTGTTACCGTTGGAAGTGTACTCTTGGAAATCCATTCCTGGTAATCCTGGCCTAAAACTATGGTGTTCTGCCACCATTTTGCAAATTTAAAATTTAGATCTGTTCCCAAAAGGCGATCATTGGTTGTATAACGTACCTTGTCGATATTACGAACAGCGGCAGGATATATATTGTCGCTTAAAATAGGGTTGGTTCCAACTCCGTTATCGACGTTCGAATAGTTTAACGTAAAGCCGATCTGTACAGGACCGCCGACACTTTTGGCTGAAGCGAAGATAGACCGATCTTTTTCGTCTGCATCAGGAATATAATTACCATAAGTACTATAATTACCACCGATGTTAAAAGTAAATGCATCTTTTTTACCGCCTTCATAACTGATGTTATGCACTTGCTGGAATACCGGACCTTTGATGTATTTGGATTCAATAGTACCGCCTGATACCTGTAAATTCAATTGGTTAATATCAACGCCTTTTTTGGTAAAAATCTGAATGATCCCGCTGCTGGCCCCTGATCCGTATAAAGTTGAGGCGCTTGGGCCACGGGTAATTTCAATATGGTCAATCAGAGATTTATCAAAATTTTCCAGGAATGTGGAGCCAGCCGCCAGCTCAATACCATCTATATATACTTTAATTGGTGTTGGGCTTGCTATGCCATTGGAACCCCTGATCGAAAGTCCAATTCCATTAAAAGTAGAAACAGATCCTCTATCGGGAGATGCCACCCCAGGTACTAATCCCTGAAAGATTTGATCCAATTTCTGAACAGGCGAATTTTCCAGTTGCTGCGAGGTAATGACATCGGTTGCGTTGATATCCGCCCGCCTGGTTATCGGTACTACATTACCCCCTACCACCACTTCATCCAAGGCACTGACCTTAGCTTTCAGGCTGATATTAATGGTTGTTTTGCCATTCACCGGTATCTCTACCTTTTCATAACCAACAACGCTGATTATCAAAACGGCATTTTCATCTATATTAGACAAATTGAAAACGCCATCTTTGTCGGCAATAGTTACATTGCTTTTTCCTTTGACCTGCACAGTAGCACCGGGAAGTGGCTGATTTTTTTCATCGGTTATTTTCCCGGTGACCGTTATCTGCGAGAGGATTGATTTAATTTTATCGAAGATGGTGGGTTCTTTTTCCCTGATGACGATGGTTTTATCGTCAATGGTATAGGACAATTCCTTACCCGATAAAATATTATCCAAGACCTCTTTTAAAGGCGCTTGGTTAAATTTCGCATCAATCGTGTTTTCAGTATTGATCTTTGAACCGATAAGCAATACGTCATAACCAGTTTGTTTCCGTATTTGACGGAACACCTCATCTATCGTGACTTTCTTTTGATTTAAGGTAAGCTGCTGGCCAAAGGTAGCTGCGCTCACTTGCATGAACGTGGCGATTAATATAATAGCGGCTAACTTCATGACTAATAAGAATTTTTGTATGTAGCGTGAATGCTGACATAAAATTTTAACGTAAATTTTATACATTTGATAAGCTTGTTTAATAAATGAATTATTGTTTCCCAATTGTTCTCCCGGTTTCCGGGAAGGTTAAACAGGTATTTGAAAGAGGGGTGTGTCGAGCACTCCTTTTTCTTTTTCCTGTCCCTTGTTTCTGTTGTTTAATTTCCTTTCTTTTTTTTCTCCATTTTGTTTGGGTTTTTAAAGTTTAAATTGATATTCAGGGTTAATTTTTGCTTACGATGATCTTATTTCCTGCGATATGAAATTTAACAGCACCTGTCAATTCCAACAACTTCAACACTTTAGAAACATCGCTGAATCTGCTTAAAGACCCATAGGTGTTTTCTTTTTTAAGCCCGCTATCCCTATATTCAATATCTACGTCATACCACCGGGATATCTTGCGCATGACACTTTCCAGCGGTTCATTGTTAAACATAAAATAGCCGTTTTTCCAGGCTATTGCATCATCTGTCTTCACATTGGAAATTGCGAACAGCCTGTCACTTAGGATTGCTTGTTGTCCCGGCTTTAGAATATTAGTTTCATTCGTTCCCGTTTTGGTTACTTTAACACTTCCTTGAATTAATGTAGTTTTGGTCTCTGATTCATCTGGATATCCATTGACATTAAAATGCGTCCCCAACACTTCGACTGTCTGACCACTTGACATTATGCGGAAGGGCTTGGCGGGATTATGCGCCACTTCAAAATAAGCTTCGCCCGTAATTTCGACTTGACGATCTTTACCTGTAAATGCTGTAGGATATTTAATAGATGACATCGCATTGAGCCATACGTCTGTACCATCCACTAAAGTGAGGTGGTATTGTCCACCACGAGGTGTTGTCATGGTGTTGTATATCACTTTATCACTCTCGGATGCAGCAGCATTATAAACGACCTTACCGTCTGCTGTTTTATTGATCGTCGTGTTGCCTTGATTGGCTAAC
Organism: Mucilaginibacter sp.; assembly: GCF_028288205.1. Classification (GTDB taxonomy): domain Bacteria; phylum Bacteroidota; class Bacteroidia; order Sphingobacteriales; family Sphingobacteriaceae; genus Mucilaginibacter. The sequence continues at coordinate 59,785 of NZ_JAQBOD010000036.1, read as the reverse complement.
AGGCCATTTTTAGCCCCGGTTAAAATTAGTCTCTGACCGTTGGCTAAAGTGAGGATGGCCTTATTGCCGCCAGGAGCGATATCCTGTTTTTGGATTTGGGCTGTTTGTTGGGTAGGTTGCTTATGAAATATATAGTAACCGCCGATGGAAAGAAATAATAATATTGATGCAGCGACAGCGTAGCGGGGCCAAAGGCTAATTTTTTTAATGATTTGTGGGGACGATGATTGTTTTATCTTTTCCTGAAGCTCTGAAAAATGCTGCTGTTTTAACCTCCCGCGCGATTCCTGGGCCATGAGGATCAGTATCTGTTTCATGGCCTCTACCTGTAAAACATGCTCGGGATTTTCGATCAGCCATTTTTCCCAATACCGCACATCTTCATCGTTCCTGTTAAAACAATAATTCAGAAAACTTTCCTGATTAATAAATTGTGCAACGTCCGTGTCCTGCATTTGATTAATTTAAATACCGGACAATAGAGTAGAAAGCTTGATTTATTCCTATGAAATTTTGAAGAAAAATAAAATAAGCGTGCCGAGCAAAGAAATAGTAACGGCAAGGGTGCCGATATGTTGGGTGCCTATCAGCTTTTTGAGTTTCGCTACCGCCTGCAAAATGGTATTATAAACCGTCTTGACCGAAACGCCGTTGGCCTGCGCAATTTCCTCATAAGTCAGACCCAAATAGAATTTCTGATAGATCATTCGGGATTGGCTTACCGAAAGCTTGTCCATATATTTTTTCAGGGTTTGAGCAACTTGTTCCTGGACGTTTTGTTGAATATATAAGGCTTCGGCAGATGGATAAGCGGGCATATCCGGGGTTTGTTCTTCATCAAATGTCAAACTTTCCGAACTGCTGAAATGCTCTTTGCGGAACAGGCTGCGTAAAAAAATAGTGACGAGGTAATTATGGTGGTGGTTAACCGTGTGCAACTTTAAACGGTTTTCAAAAACATATAGAAAGAGATCATTTATACAATCCTTAACCTTTTCCATCGGCATTTCTTTCTGGATACCGATATAAAGCAGGTAATCGTGGTAATGATCATAAAGATTATAAAAAGCCTGTTCGCTCCCGTTTTCAACGAAAGCGTTCCATTCAGCTTTTAAGTCCTTTCCTTTTCGCATGTGTTAGAAAACATCAAACGAAGATAACGAAAATCAAAATTATTTTGAAGGAATTTATAAAAAAGGAATTTATCACATAGAGATTGCGTGTCCGTTTGATGATTCATTTTCCGGCGGTTCTGCCTCTGATCCTTGTTCTGCTTCCTCTAAAATATCCTTTGCTTTTAATAAGGTGAGTTCACAATTGATAAGGTCCTCAATTTCATTTTTTATCCTTTTATAATTTTCCATGATCTCCTCATCAGTCACATTTTTAACTGTGGGTATTGGTTTGTTCCTGCTATCTGCCTTTTTTAATGCTTCGTGATCGTTTTGAATTTCATTATGAAACACCTTTAAGGCAATCTTATTATCCGGGTCGTCCGCTACCATACCCGCAAACTGGCCGGACGATAGTGAAGCGATCTTTGAAGCCGGTATCGCATAGTCTAATTGCGTTGACCTGCTTGTTGAAGTATCCTCACTATTGATGGAGATGCTTTGCCTGTCCTGTACGATCTTTCCGAACCGTTCAGATAATTGTTTCGCTGTATCACCGTTCACCTGGCCGCTGATTACATTTCCAACAATATTCATGATCACTTCGGCCTGGTCATGCCCATAGTCCTTTTTGAGTTGGCTATAATCCTGAACAGCTAAGGTTGTCGCTACTTTATTGGAACGGGCCGTTGCAATCAGGCTATCCATGTTATTAAAATAAATGGTCGGAAACTCATCGAATATCAAGCTGCTTTTCATTTGGCCCTTGCAGTTGGCCAATTTTATCATCCTTGAAATATAAAGTGAAAGAACCGCGCCATAAACCTGTGATTTCTGCGGGTTATTACCGACACATACAATTTTGGGCGCTAACGGATTGTTGATGTCTAAAGTAAAATCATTCCCGCTCAATACGTAATAAAGCTTTGGAGAGGAAAGGCGCGCCAACCCAATTTTAGCAGAGGCTATTTGCCCCTCTAATTGCTCCTTCGCTTTATTCCTGAAAGCCGAAACAAAAGGATTGATCAATACTTTGATTTCTTCTTCCTCTTGCAATACGGCAAATAGCGGGTCGTAATCTATTTGGGCCAATTCAATTACATGGGGAACCGTACAATACCTGCCATCCTTGTATTTACGCAGATACCATATAATTGCGGTTAAAAAATTGATCGGGCTTTCGACAAAAAAATCCCCCTGTTTTTTGATCCAGTCCCGGTTAAGCCCTAACATGATCGTCCTCGATGATTCTGAAGCGTCTGTAATATCTTCCATGCTTTCGGGATATAGCGGGTTTCCCCGGTGCTGGATTTTATCAAAGTCGATCACCCAAAAAGTAGGTTTAACCTTATAGTGATGCTGGTATTTCAGTAAGGCGTTGTAAACCAAAACAGAAAGATCATCAAACTTAAAATCGTAAAGGAACATGCTGAACCCTTTTTTGATATGCTGTTCAATGATATGCCTTATAACAAAATAAGATTTACCGGCACCTGGCGTACCTATTACCAATAGGCCACGAAAGGGGTTGATGAAATTAATCCAGCTTTTACGAAGCTTGCCTTTTAAATTATAGACGGCAGGCAGGTTAATGGAATACTCATTTTCCAACAATCTTTCTTCTTGGGGGAACGTCTCGTTCTCGGTATTGAAAACATCATTTTGTAAACTGATCTTAATTAAGCGGGATAATAATGTCCCACCGGTTAAGATCAACAAATAACCAATAGCTGTTATGCCTATGTATAAGGTTGTGATAATCGCAGCGGATGTTTGGATATAGAAGCAAAGAATACTGATAAAGTAAAGCAATAACCCGCTGATGATATATGCAGCAATGGCCCGCTTATCTATCTTTTCTTCTTTCCTGCCTTTTGCGCCTATTAAAGAGATCAGCAAGAATAGCAAAGCCGCCAATTTTGGCTTCCATATATTACTAAACAGCCCTGTTTTGGCAATATTGGTTATGATGCGTGTAGTGATGGTTGCCGTCCAATGCCATTGTTCAAAAGCAATATAACAAGCTATATAAAAGTGGATGGCCAATATAAAAATGCTGATTAGCCTTGTAAAATCAATGATCTTACGTAATCCTTGCAGGTCTTCCCCGGTTTGCATAAAAATCCTTTCTGTTTATGGTTTAATCTGTTACAGGTGCATACCCTGTTCTTTCTTCTTTCTCTTTTTTCGTGGTGTAAGCGGTGCGGTATCTCCCGCAGATTTACCCGTAAGCGTTTGTATTATTTTCTCAAAGCCACTTGGTTTCAGGTATTGCTCTGCCTGCTCATTTGTTTTTAAGTAGTTGGTTGTCGGGGTCGTGCGTTTAAAGGGCTGGTCTGTTTGGCTAAATCTTTCCGTAAGGTTTTTTGCGCTGTAATTCTTGCTCAGGTCACTACCTTTAAACACAGCTTTATTCGTGTTATCGACAAATGTTACCCCGTAGGTAAGCCCTTGTTCATTCTGCCGGAATATGGCCTGAATGTTTTCCTTTTGCAGTTCCCGGATGAAGGTTTCTTTTGTGATCTGCCGGTAAGCTTTGAAAACCTTTTCAATTTCTTCTTTCAAATCTTCGCGGTAAGGTTTCCGTTTTTCGATATTTTGCTCAAACTTCTTTTCCAGGTTGGCTAAAGTCGGCTTGCTGTAAAAGGCGCTGGCTTTGATCGGAATACCTATTGGGTTATCGTTTTTATCTAATAAGGAATAGATCAGCCCTTTTTTTTGAAACATTAAGGTATCTTCCTTTCCCCGGTCTGCAACGACATTGAATTGCCTTAATACAGCGTTTAATTCCGCAAGCGAAGTGAATTTATACTGGCTGACCACGGCACCCACCACATTGCTGATTGCCCGTTTGGTTGGCAGGTGACCATATATAGCTTTCTCGGGGTCGGCGGGTTTGATGGCCGCCTGGGTTTTGAACGCTTTGCTTTCGGCTTTAACAAGGTTAAACTCCTGCTCGATCTGCTTGCGGGCCGGCTCGGACACGAGCAGCCCGATGTTGTGGGTTTCAATCCGCTTTTTATAGGGCTGTATGTTGGTGGTGACAATATGGATGTGATGATGCGCAGCATCGTTATGGCGGTAAACCAGGAATGGCTGGTCGCCAAAGCCAATCTTGTCCATATAGGATGCCGCGATGGCCTGCATCTTGGCGTTGTCCAGTTTTTCAGTTGCATCAAAGTTGAGGGAAATATGCAAGGCATTGGTTTTAACCTTTTCGCTGAGTATCATTAAATTTTCAAAACGCTTCAGCTTGTTTTCAAAACTCATTTGCCCTATCTCCCCGGCAAAGCCGCTGGCCATAATCAATTGTGCCTGCCCTGCGCTAACCTTGTTTTCGTTGTAGTGCAGGATGCCCCGGATTCTTTTCCCTATCGTTATCTTTGCAACCATTTCAAAGCCAGTTTAGAAACGATCACTAATAATTCATCCACTTTTCCATCTACAACTTTGTAGAGTTCGGCAACTTTCAGGGTGTAAAAGGCTTTTATGCTTTCATCAGGTGTGCTATGATACCTTTTGGTTAATTGGTTGATGTTATGGCCGATGGCTTTTAACTCTTTTCTTATCAGGGCCAGTTCTTCCATAGCCGTATTCAGGGAAGCGTCTATATAAAAGCATTTGATTTCTTCTTTGGAGAGGATCTTACGGGCCAATTCACCCATACTTTGGCAATCGCTTTTAACCATTACCTTTTTCAATCTGTTCCATACGGTTGCGGTTACTCTCGTCCTTATGGAACAGGTTAATAAAGCTTCCTGGTTTGCTGCTTTTTTTCTTGGCATAAACAAGATGTTTCAGGCTCCTAAAAGGGGTGAGTTCCGAACCCCGGTAAGCTCCGCAGCAGGCGGCAAAGATATTTTTGGGGACAAAAATACATCTTTGCTGAACGCTGCCACGTTTGAAACGGCCACCTACCGGTGCCGTTTCGGAACCCGTACTGTTATTAAACTGATCGTTGGTTTTGAGCTTATCAGCCCTTTGGTTTGGTGGATTGATCGGACTTTTCCAGCGGCTCAAAAGAGCGTAAGAGTCGCCGGATCGGATGGCGGGGTTGTTGCCTTATGCGTTTGACCTGTGGTGTGAGTTTTGAGCCTGCGGCTTCTTTATTGATGGTGTTGTTTATCATGGCTTGTAGAATTTAAGCCAAAGTTGGGAGGATAGTTTTATATGATATGGGAGTCCAAAAGTTTGGTGAAAGATTTTAATTAATTACAGGAACACACCTAATACCCCGTATTGATGTGCATGATTAAATATTTCACCCTTTTTTAAAACTGCCGGTTCGGGTAACCCGTTATAAGGAATTTTACCTGTCAAAAAGGAATTACCATGTTACCGGAACAAACAAAAAAACAAGATTTACAAATTGACGAGTTGTTAACCCAAATCGAACATGGAGAGATACCGCTAAAATTAATTGTCGGCAGGCTGATAGAAGTGATTGTTAAGTTGGACGAAAAGGAACGGCAATTAGATAGCTTGATCCAATCGCTGCCTATGCTTTCCGATATTACGAGGAAGATCAGTGAAATTCATACGCTTCATTTTCCGGCTAAGGAATTAAAAAAGAAGTCCCAAAAGGAAAAGTTCATGGCACAAATCCTTTTGGGCCCCGTTAGAAAGAGGAAATAAGTTATATCGCGGGGATTAACTTATCTGTTTGGACAAATTTTAGTAAATCTTTTAGATAGGTTTCTGTTTCCACTAAGCTGCTGTGCCGGTTAGCGGAACATATTTCGGCAATCGTCCAGCCTGCTTTAAACTTTTTAACGTTTGATAGATGCTTTACCGAGTATAAGGTATAGTTCTTATTTAGCAGTTTTAATGCTTTTAAGCAAACCTGAAAACGATTATATGGGGTATTTTCCCCAATCCTGTTTGGCCCTACAATGGTATTTGTGGAGCCGAACAAATAATAATCACCGGGATAGTTCGCAACGTTTAGTTTATCTAATTCATTTCTAAAGCTGACATCAATATTAACAGGCAGAGATTTTTTATTTTTAGCGATATGAGCGGGTATTGTAATGGTATTACTCTCCAGGTTGATGTATTTAAGTTGTAGGTATCTTAACTCTTTTGGCCGGATGCAGGTATAATAGATCGCCTTAACGAACAGGAGCATATAAGGATCGTGATTTTGGAGCCATTCTAAAATTGACTTAAAATCTGCGTCAGAAAATACCTGGTGTGATTCCGTGGCTATTTTAGTCCGAGTTTCCGTATCCGTTACCGGGTTAATGTCTATGTATTTGTTCTTTTTGAGATACTTGAAATAGTTATTAAGGCATATCCTCGTGTTGTTGTAGGTCACACCTTTCCATTTTTGACTTTGCTCATGATGGTTTAGAAAATGGGTAATTTCATAATCAGTGATCTCGTTTACTTTTTTATGTTCGCCATAGAAATTAATAAAGGCTTTGACTTTGGATAGGTAGGATTGAATGGATTTTTTCCTCGTTCCTTTGGCTTTGTGGTAAGCCTCAAACAAACCTTTGCCTTTGTCAAGGGTGAGTGATACAATTTCCCGTTTGAGTTTTTCGTTGGATTTTTCGTCAATCGGGCTCCAGCCACCGTCCAAAGCATCTTTGTAGGTGTCTAATAATTCCGTGAACAGGTTAAGCTTTTCTTTTGGTTCTTTTATCCGGTTTAAGTTCTTGCTGAACCTGAACCTTTCCATTTGGCTGGTTCCGGGGTTGTGAAAGAAAAATTCCACATACCAGCTTTGTTTAGCTTCCTCTTTGGATTTAGTTGAACCTTTCGGTACAGCTTCAACGTTTTTTCCTTTGACTAAACGGGGTGTTGTGTAGGTGATTTCCGCGCTTTCCATGCCGCCGAAATTGGCATGTTGTGGCAGAGTTTTGTCGGAGTAAGTACCTGGTGTGTTGCTAAATAGCTGAACACCAGGTACATTAAGTGCTTGAGTGGAGAATATCGGAGTCGAACCGATGACCTCTTGCATGCCATGCCTGATTTTCGACGTTATTTTAAATTTTGCAGTTTGTAAATTTATTACTATCTTTATGATTAACAGCATGTTATATAAGTTTTACTAAGTTTACTTAATCAAAATTAGACACAACTTGTTGTACCTATGTTGTACCCAATATTAAAACCCCTTGCACTAACTAACGGCCACTTGCATTATGTCAATTTCAACTAAGGTTATTTTACGCACAAATAAAGTGCTGACCAATGGAGAATATCCAATTATGTTAAGGATCACGATCAATAGGCAAAGCCAATTCGTGACGACCAAAAAATCAAGCAGTCCCGAACATTGGGATCATATATCAGGATGCACTAAGAAATCCCATCCTGATTTCAAGACCATTAATCTATTGTTGAAAAACATCACTTCTAAAATTGATCTCTACCTGCTGAATGCAGGTGAGGAGGAAACAGTAGTTAGTTTTGACGATGTTAAACAATTTGTTCTAAAACTAACAAATACAGATAAGGATATTAAAGCCAAATCTCTTTTTAGCTTTTTCGAGGCAGAGATCAAAAGGCTAAAAGTTGAAGAAAGGTTAGGTTATGCTGAAACTTACCAATCGACCTTAAATTGTCTAAAGAGGTTTACTGAAGGTAAGGATTATGCTTTTGTAAATATGCAACTCGATTTTTTAAAGAAGTTTGAGGCATACCTGTTAGGGCGGAATTGTGCGGTAACCACACGCAGCGTTTATTTCCGTACTTTTCGTACAGTGTGGAGAACAGCAATCAGTGATAAAATTTGCCCGGAAAAACATTACCCTTTTAAAGATTTTGCATTTTCAAAGTATAACAATCCACGCACAAAAAAACGCGCTATTACGAAAGCCCAAATAGATAAGATCGCAGAAGTGAAAATTGATGCTAAGGACGATGCCTTACTAAATTCGCGCAACTACTTTTTATTTAGCTTTTATTGCAGGGGGCTAAACTTTACGGATTTGGCCAGTTTAAAATGGGGCAATGTTAAAGACGGCGAGTTAAATTATTTAAGGGCTAAAACCAAAGAGGAATTTCAGTTTAAATTACATCCTATTGCACTGGAGATGTTGACTTATTACCGAAACCTGGAGGGCAACAGCGATGCTGGTTATATTTTTCCGATCTTATACAAAAGGCACATGACTGCACTCTCCATTCGTGACCGGAAAAAGAAAATACTAAAAAGGGTAAATAAAGATATTAAAGAGTTAGCCAAATCTGTTGGCATTGAAAAAAATGTAACGACATACGTAGCCAGGCACTCCTATGCAACCGCTTTACGTGTAAACGGCATATCCAAAGAAATGATCGGCCAATCATTGGGCCACGAGGACACTAAAACCACCGACATTTATTTAGATGATATAGGAGACCCGGTAATGGATGATCTTATCAATTCTATAATTTAATTTAAAATGGCAGGCAGTGCCTGCCGTTTTTCGGCAACTGTAACCATTTTACAGTAGTTAAGGTAGTTATTAAATTATTTTACCGTAGTCGATTCTGAATTACAGTAGTATTTACTGATTTTTGCTAAAACATTACATCAAAGAATTGTTTTACCGTACATTTATATAATTATAATTAAATTACAGTATAGAAATCAATTTTACCGTAACTAATAACACATGGCATTAAGAACTGTTGGAAATTTATGGCTACGGGAGCATTTTAATCTCAAAAAATACCGCTTAACACATAACTCTTATATAGGGAACAATGAGAAAGTGGAACTAAACGCTCAAGGTGAGGTCAGCCAAATTTACGGCAGAAAATATATACCTGATGAAGATACGCCTTTAGCACACCTTGTTTTTTCATTAAAATACGATGACTTAGACCTTCCATTTCTAAAAGCAGTTTTCAATCTGCTTTGTCCACAAGAAATTATAGATTTTATTTCGGTGTCCCCATCAGGCAAGTACGCACGTAAAATCGGTTTTTTATATGAATTTCTTAGTGGTATAGTATTAGACCTGCCTTACCTGATTTCAGGTAACTACGCTGACCTGCTGGAGGAAAGCGAATATATAACAGGCCGGATCATAAAGGACAACCGGTGGCGAATCAATAATAATTTATTAGGGACTTTTTTATTTTGCCCGGTAATCAGAAGAACGACTGTTTTAAATCAACTACTAAGCACAGATATTAGATCGCAGATCGAAAACCTAAAGGCCAATTATTCGGCGGATGTTTTTAGGAGAGCTACCAATTACTTGTATAGTAAAGAAACCCGCTCCTCCTATGAAATAGAAAAGGAAAAACCATCGGCAGAACGGATGAACCGATTTATCGCGCTATTAATGCAAGCAGGCAGGGAGCCAAGCGAACAAATGCTTAGTGAAGCAAGTTTGACCACGTTGCAAAATTTGATTGTTGACCCCCGCTTTGCTTCTCCAGGCTTTCGGGATTTTCAAAATTATATTGGCCAGTCGCTACCTTATGGCAATGAGCTAATCCATTTTATCTGTCCGCCACCACAATATTTGGCTTCATTAATGGATGGGCTAAAGGTAGCCGCAGATAAAACCGAGGGTACATACCCTATCATAAGAGCCGCATTGATTGCTTTTGGGTTTGTTTTTATCCATCCATTTGAGGATGGAAACGGAAGATTACACCGTTTCCTGATACACGACATGTTGGTTAGGGATGGCGTGGTGCCGGATGGTTTAATTATTCCTGTATCCGCTCACATGCTCAACAACATGCAGGAATATGACGGCGCTTTGGAACAATATTCCAAGCCACTAATTCAGCACATTAGTTATAATAAAAAAGCGGATGGAACATTAGAGGTCACTAATCCCGAAGAAGTCGAAGCTTATTTTCGTTATCCTGATCTAACGGCGCAATGTGTTTTTTTAGCGCAAACCATACAGGAAACCATCAACCAGGATATGCCGGAAGAATTAGAGTTTATACAGCACTACGATGAATTGAAACGGGAGTTGCAGAACATAGTTGATATGCCGGATAAGGATATTAATTTGATGATTATGTTCTTACATCAAAACAAAGGGGTGTTTCCTAACAGGCGGCGCAAAGACTTTGCTAAATTGACAGAAGAAGAAATAGCCAGTATGGAAACTACTTATACGGACATTTTTAACGGCAACATTAAATAATCATTGTTTTACTTGAGTTTAAACACTTTTAGCATTATTACAAACTAATTGCTTCATACTTTCTTATAGGTAATACAGTTTGACCAAATCATTGACGGATCATGTATTTTATTCAACTACCCGATTACAGTCCTTTAACTGGTGTAAACACTAACAAGCACGGTAAATTCCCTTTCCTGTCCTCATTAAGCGGTCTATTTGAACCGGCTGCCTCTACATTTGAATATCAAAGAAGCTTCCCTTTTGAAAGAATTGAAACGGATGAGCAGCAAGTTTTTTATGTGAGCGAACCCAACTTGGCTAAGGTATTTAAAAACAAGGTAGCAGAACACAACGAAATACTATTAGAGACTACCCGACCCATCACGGAAGAATACACCAAAGAACTCATGCAGCTATTTTACAAAGGCTATTTGTTAGGTCTTGACGGTTTTAATACGGAGATCGGCCCCGCTTTTCCATCCTTGGGGCTATCCCATCAAAAGGAAATGTTGGAACAGTTTATGGAGTATTGCCAGCGGGATTTATATTTTGAGGGCTTTGCCATTCCGAAGTTGCTTCATAATTTAGGATATATTCAAGCTTGTTTGGTAAGGGCTTTTAAGGAATACAAAAACCTAAGTCTTTTAACCACTAAAGCCGAACCTGTACAAATCCCCAAAACCTTGCCGGAGAATACATCGGTACAAGCACTTACTACAGACACAAAATCTGCACTTTCCAAAATACCATTGAAATACCCTATCGAAGATATTATTACAATATGGCTGGTGTTGTTGGATGTACCCCAATGTAAGTCTTTAAGTTTAACGCCGGAGTTTAAAGCGGAAAGTGATGTAGTAGAATTGTTAGGGAGCATGTTTACCGATATATCGGGAGAACACAGTAAACTACCCGACAGCCCCCACCGCTTTTATGAATTGCCGCTTGATTATCAGCCCATCCTATACTTGCTGATGCACGCCACTTACAAACTTAACTACACCTATACCCGCTTGTCATTGGAGGAATATAGCAAATGTCTAAAAGCTACCTTTTCGGTTTATGATGCGATAGAACTAAATTATATGCCGGGTAATTTTACAAAAAAACAGCCCGCAGCCATTGCTGCTATTAAAGAACTGGAGAACAGTTTCTACGCTAAAAATACTTTACAAATCTTATCCAAAATACCAAACTACCGGATTACGGTATGACTTCGTTAAACTACGTTCAGTAACGTTGGGTTATTTTCGTATTGTTTTGTTTCATCAATTTTTTTATGATGAACGCAACATTTGTAACCACACTTTCTACTCAAGAGCTCCAGGAGCTGATTGAGTTATCCGTTAAAAACGCAGTGCAGGTAAGTCCTAAGATGTCCAATGAAGATGATACTTTATTGGATACCAAAGAAGCGGCCAACCTCATCAAATACGAGGTCACTTCCATTTATGGATTAGTCAAACGCAAAAAAATTCCCTTTTGTAAGATTGAAGGAAAACTTTTGTTTTCACGAAGAAAACTAATCGAATGGATTGAAGGAGGCAATCACGCCCCGAGTTTAAATCGCCCATCTCTGCCCCTTAAAGACCCGGTTACCAAATACAGATAATCCCGATACGAAGTATCAGAAACAACAGGCGTTAGCCTGGACTGGAAACAAGGCAACAATAGCAAAGGCATAAATCCCCGATACGAAGTATCGGGATACCACGACGGGCGTTAGCCCGGATGTGGGAGCCAGATACTATTATGAAAAGCAAATTTTTAAGTAATTTTTTTGATTGCAGCCTTTACGAAACGCGTGTTTTATTTTATACCGCGAGATTTTGTACCTGGGGAGTTTGTGCCGCGAGGTTTTGTATCCGGGTACTTTGTACCGGGATAATGTCTCGTCCTTATGCGAAAGCATAAGGAGCAAGCGGAAGTTGGGCAGAGCCCTACTTTGCTTGCCCTACGCTTCGCTACGGGGGTTTTACGTATCCTCCGGGGATACTTTAGGGCGTTTTTGCCTATGAGAGAAAAGAAAACAGGATACTTCGGGGTATCCTATATATCGGCATAAAGGTTTAACTGTATAAACAGCTAAGCCGGTCAAAGAAAGGATTTACGATGGAAGATATTAATGTGAGATCAGTTAGATACCCTATTACGGTAGATCAAAAGTTCGAAAAGATCGCCCTTAAATTGGGCCGCACAAAGCGCCAGGTCTTTATCCAAATGGTCGATTACTTTTATAAAAGCAAGAAAGACCCGCTGGACCTGAATGATGAGTTGTTAAAGAATGCGCTGATGAAGAACCACCAGCAGTACATTGGTTTCATTAAAAGCCAGGAGAACATGCTGCTCATCCCGATCAAAACAGAAATGGACAGGGTGTCTGTATCGCAAGGCAAGATCATCGAACGCTTTAATACCCAAATACTCAAGGCTAATACCGACCTGCTGAATAATCAAAATACCCAGGACGGGAAGCTAAACGCCATCGGGATGATCATGGATACGATGCAGAAAGGGCTTAAAAGCAAGGAAGCGCTCAAGTCGCAGTTTATGTTCATTCTGGACAGCTATATTAAGTCGAGGGATGCTTTTGGAATGATGACACCTGGCAGGGAAAAAGAAGAGTTGATCGCCGTGACCAAAGCGCAGATCAGTTTATTGTAAGTAATAAATCAGTAGTAGGAAGCTTGTATGTTTATCAATATTACCGATAACAAGGAAGCTGCCAATAAAGGCAGCAGCGGCGGCCTGGTCCATTACCTGGAAAAAGAAAACAGGCTCGATCACAAACAGGAGCCTGAATACTGGTTTAATGGCCAGCAGATCAGGATCAAACCTTACGAGGTCAAAGCGAGGATCGACAGCAATATTGCCAAATTGGGTAAGGACGATGCCAAATTCTTCCTGGTCAATATCAGCCCAAGCCAGAAAGAGATCGCGTTTCTAAAAGAGCAATATGGCGGGGATGGTGCTAAAGAACAAATGAAAGGGTTTGCGGTCAGGGTGATGGATGCCTACGCCCGGAACTTCAACCGGGATGGTGTCAACAGCCACGAAGACTTGGTATGGTTCGCCAAGCTGGAAAACTACCGTTACTACAGCCACAAAGACCCGGAGGTCAAACAAGGCCTGAAGCAACGGGGCGAGCGCAAAGAGGGTGAGCAAATGCATATACAGGTCATTGTCAGCCGTAAGGATGCCAGTAATAAGATCAAGCTTAGCCCGATGAACACCTCACGGGGCAAGAATGCGGAGCACTCTAAAAAGATGGGCCAGTTTGACCGGGTGGCGTTCAAGCAGAGCGGCGAAACGCTGTTCGACAGCCTGTTTTCGTTTGACAGGCAGCTTAAAGACACCATGGCTTACGCTAATATCCATCATAATGGCAACCTGGCGCAGCGAGAACAGTTGGGCGTATTGACCGAGGGCGCTTCGCGGAACTACCAGAGCAGATCGGTGGCGAACGAACTTGCCCAGGGTATTGCGGAAGGTTTGTTCACAACTACTACCGGTATGCTGGCCGCAGCAGGCAAGACAGCGGCGGGTTTTCTGGAAGTAATGCTGGAACCGTTGTATACCGCAGGTACCAATATCGTCCCGGAGAGCGATTCCGAGCAAAAGAAAAAAAGAAAGAAAAGATCACAGGGCCAGCAGATCACGCGCTGAACCAAGCTGTATTATAAAAACAGAATAATGCTTATCTTTACAGTATCAGAGGTTATGACCTACCATTAGGGCAAAGACCATCTACTATAGCCCGTTTTTACGGGCTATTCTTTTTTAAAAAAGCTGCCTGATCTTACCTTGTGCTACGTATGATCCGGGCTATAATCCTGACCGTTTTTATAAAGCGTGTAGATCAGGACGAGCAGTTTTCGTTCCAGGGCAACGATACCCGTCTTTCCCGGTTTGCCATTATCTTTAAGCCGGTTAAAATAGGTCTTTAGGGTTTTGTTGTGAATGATGGAACTGACAGCAGCCATATATAACCCTGCCCTGATGTAAGCATTACCCCGCTTGGATATATGTGGCCGCCAGGTTAGCGTACCTGATTCTTTCATGACCACATCCAAACCTACATAACTGACGAGCTGCCGCCTGTTACCGACATTGGCAAAACCATCGGTTTCAGCAATCACGGTAATTGCAGTAACAAAGTTGACCCCCGGAATGGTGATCACGTGTTTGGTTCGCTTGGAGAGTTCAGGGTCACTTTCTGTAAGGTCACGCATTTGCGCTTCGATCTCACTAAGCTGTTTGGTTGCTAAAGCAATCCGTTCTTTCAGGCGCTCCACGCTATCGCGAAAAGCATCGAAAGAATGGTTCAAGGCATGTAACTGGTTGGTTAAGGCGTTTCTGTCCCGGATCAAACCGATGCGTTCCCTGCTCATTCTTTTTAACAGGCGCAGCTGCTCATTGGGCCGGCTCCAGGGCATAAGTTCCCGTTCCAGGCCCATACGGGCCAGCATACCTGCATCGATCTTGTCCGTCTTATTCTTCTCATCCAGGCTCTTGGCATACTGTTTGCCCTTCGTGGGCTGGATAACGCTCAACCGGTAACCTACACCGGCAAGAAAATAGGCGGCTTCTTCGTGGTAGGTACCCGTCGCCTCCATATTGACATGCAAAACAAGGGCATTATCCTGCTTCCTGTTTAACCACTCCCGGAGCTTTACAAACCCGTCAGTGCTGTTTTCAAACCCGCTGGTTGCCACCACTTTGATCTTCAGGTCTTCTGTGTAGAAGGACAGGCAGCAATCGATCTTCTTCATGGATACGTCTATACCCAGGCACTGCTTCAATGTTACTTTTTTGCTCATAATCGAATTATTACAGAATCGAAACAGAGAGATATATCCCACAGTCTATACTCATATTCTACACAGGCTCAGGGAACTATCCCCGGCTTAAAATACTATTGAGACTCATGGATAAGAATCCGGCAATGGTAAGTTCTTGCTCAGGCATACATCATTACTACGATGTTGCAAGCTATGTGGATGCTCTTTTGCCGTTCCCTCTCTATATCAATATCTTATTGTTTACTAATCACTACAAATAAACGAAACAGGAGACCTGAGAGGTAATATCTGGCTAGACATGCAAAAGGTCTTGCTGCAAAGCTATGTTAGGTACTCTCGGGCCAGGCCTCCTGTTTGCATTACAAAAACAAGGTGATATCTCGCTATGCATACATCCTTTTAGGTGCTGCAGGTTAATGTTTGGTACTCTTGCCTCTGCTCTTGTAATCCTCTGATCGGGATGGTAAGATCTTGCTACGCATACACATGATGGTGCTGCAGGTTTGTGTTAGTTACTCATTCACCTATCTCCTGAATTACCCTGCTAAAGTATGAGCTATGTTTTGGTGTTACCAAAACTTGCTGGCCCCATTCATGCTATCGCATTCATGGGGAGTTTTTTAAGACAGGAAAGGATTTAAAGATGCTTGAAAAGCCAAAAATAAACAAAGGCGGCAGGCCGCCAAAAGAAGTAAAGCGATTGCGAACGCTTTCCGTTAAGTGTTCCTTTTTTGAAGGTATGCAGATTGAAAACAAAGCGAAACAGGTTGGTTTAAGCGTATCGGAATACTTGCGGGAAATGGGCTTGAAAGGAGCGGTAAAATTCAGGGTTAAAACTTTGCATCGAGACGTATTACAGTTAACGGGAACACTAAACCACATAGCCGCCAATCTTAACCAAATCGCTAAAAAGCGAAATAGCTTTGATGAATTAAGCGTACTTGAACGTGCAAGGCTAAACCAGCAAAGCACAAGCCTGCAACAGTTAGTTACGGATATTAAAGACTATTTACAATGATCGGTAAGATAAGCACAGGAAAAAGTTTCCGGGGATGTTTAAACTACCTGCATGAAGGCAGATTACAACAGAGTAAAGCGTTGCAGGAAATAGAACAGGAGAAAAAGCAGGCGCAGGTTATTTGCTATAATCAATGCTTCGGTAATAAAAAAGAACTGATACAGCAGTTCAATGAAGTACGGTATTTAAACCCGAAGCTATCTAAACCAGTATTACATGCCTCTTTAAGCTTTGCCCATTCAGATCAGTTAAGCAACCAGGATAAAATTGATATTGGTAAGCAAATGGCTAAAGACTTTGGGTTTGAAAATAACCAGTATGTGGTTATAGAGCATGCCGACCGGCAGCACCAACATTTGCATATTGTGGCTAATAGGGTTGGATATGATGCAAAAACGGTTTCCGACAGCAACAACTACAAACGGATGGCAAACTTTTGCCGAAGCATGGAAAGGAAGCACCAATTGCAACAAGTGCTTAGCCCACGTAGGTTTCTGTCTAAAGAAGAAAGGATATTGCCACGTCAGGATATCCGTAAAGAAGCATTAAAAGAGGCTATTGCTAAATTCTTAAAGCAATCCACAACCATGAAAGAATTTCAGAATAAGATTACTGCAAAAGGCTATGAAGTCGAATTGGGCAGGGGTATCGCTTTTACAGATGCACAAGCAGTCAGGTTTAAAGGCAGTCAGGTTGGTTATCCTTTATTGAAAATTGCAAAGCAATTAGCACAAAACAGACAGATGCAACAAGAGGAACAACAAAAGCCAAGCCTGGCTCAACAACTTAGGGAAACGATTTTAAGATCGCAAAGAGAAGAACAATTGAAAAAACAACAAGAGGATAAACAGGAAATTAAACAATCGGGAGGATTTAGATTATGATAAACGAAACAAATTTTAATTCGGTGATGGAAGATTTCACCAAAGAATTACAAGCAGTAAAAGAAGTGGTTAAAGTATTACCTGCAAAAGTTGATGAACTAAATAAAAAAGTAGATGGCTTTAAAAGCAAGATAGAGAACATACAGGTAACAGCACCCGCGCCGGAATTATTACCAGTACACAATATTGTGGCTGATGGTTTTACCACTATAAAAAATGTAGTACAAAGGCAGCTTAATGAGCTGTTCACCAAAAACCGTATACTGGTATTGCCGGAGGACGGCGGTAAAAGCTTTTTAAAGATTATGGGCAAACGTTTTATGATTTTAACAGCCCTGGCCTTAATGGCTTGCATTATCTGCTGGTTTGGTTTCCCTTATTGGTATATGAACAGCGAGAACACCCGATACCGTAATTCGTGGTACTGGAATTATATTAAACAGGATAAAACAGGCAAACTGGATATGGTTAATGAACTTGATAGTTTTAAGGTAGCCGATATTAACAGCTATAGGACGGACAGCATAAAGAGGTATCAAAAAGGACAGGTAACTGAATTACGCATTAAACAACTTGAAAGAGAAGCGGATAGTTTGAAAGCATTAAAAAACCAGCCTAATTGAAAAAAGCCACCCATTCAGGCAAAGCAGGTTCATCCATGAATCCCGGCAGTCCGGGATCATTCCTTCACCCGCTTTGCCTGATGCACGGCAAGAGTGAAGCTTCGCAACACACTTGCCCTTGCCCCGCCCACAAATAAAAACATCCTCATTTCACCGCGTCCGGCAAAGTTAGCGACCGGCGGACTTAAAGTTCAAGGCTATATAAACGAAGCGGTATTTGTTTGTTTTTTAGCGGTGCTTCGGCCTTGACCTTTCATCCGCCTTGCGCTTTTGGTGCCTAAGCGTTAAAAATGGGGGATGTGTGTAAAGGATCATTAAATGCTATAATATTAAGTTTTTTGATTTTGAGTCGAATATTTCAAGCTGTTAAACTGATAATAGGCGGTGCGGAAAAGTTGTGCTCTTAATTTATTTAGCTTTCAGTATTTAATTCATAAATTTGTTATTACAGAAAATAAAACATTATGATTCCTATTATTGGTTTTTTTTTAACTGGAGAATCCGGAGATAGAATAACTGGCACTATCAATTTTTTCCAATATGACAAAGAGGACATTTATAGGTTCGCGTTCGATGCTGACATCGCAAATTTTGATATAGTGAAACGAAATGGTAACTGGGTATATAAAGGCGGCATAACATATTATTTAGATTCTTGGGTTGAAGAACTTGGTCACCAAATAGATAAAACAAATAACTTCGAAAAATAAATTATGAATATCCTAAATGTGCATTTATTCCAAATAGGGTTTGAGCTTATTATGAAATTTTAATTTATAAATGGATTATCTGAAATGTTAAATTTAATCCTGATATGGTTTTCTTAGCCACTTCATCTTTGAAAGCGTCATATTTCTTTTTATCCATACGATAAAAATATGATTTTTTTCGTAACGTTGATACTTTTGATGATGAAGTTATGAAGGCTTCATTTTTAGGGAAGACTAACGAAAAGAATAAATCCGAAATTAATATATGGATCTATATTTAGATAATTGTCAAACGAGGTATAGGTTTTCTATGAACTCTGTTTGCTAAAAAATCCATTTTTTCGAGGCACTGGCTTTGATCGAAAAATAATACACACGCTTCATTTCCTGGGTTTCTTGAACTTGGATAAATAATTCCGTCAATAATCTTACCTGTAAGGTCGCCATGTGTGTACCGAAAATATTCCGTAATTATTTGAGTTGGTATATATTCAATATGTTCACTACCATCTTTAGCCACCGTTGCACTTAGATCATTAACAAATTTCTCCAAAAAGACCATACTATAATAATCACTTGACTTTTTTTGATCAAATATGCTGGGTAGTGGCGGTAACCTTGCCAGGTTTATTAAGGTTAATTCTTTATTGTTTTTAAATACACCGGTGCTCATTATCTCGATAGGGAATTTAGAATTTGGATCGAGTGTTTCTTCGTAGGCTGTTTCAGGATTAAAAGCTGCATAAAACATAGATATCCCAGCAGGACTCATGCGGTTAGGAAATTTGGCTTCATCATTAGATGGAGAAGTAAAATCTTCAGCCTTAACCGGTTTTTTTTTGAAGGAATGTCGACGGCATCTATAAAAGTCTGTTCCCGGTTCCAGCGTACTGAATAATTTGAGCTTATTAACGCGTTTTCCTATTTCATACAATATGTTGTCTACATAAGCCCCATTCATCCCGGATTTAAACTGTTTAGAACCAAAAAAAACGTAACGTGAAACATGCTTAACTACCCTTTTAAATTCGTCCCAATTGTAAGATAGCTCTTCGTCTTCGTCGTCACCATAGGGATCTAACTTACACCAGGTTCCATCACCTAAATAATCTATCAAATCGCACATTAGCAAATCATTATCTACTCTAAGATTAATTTTATCCTTTAAAAGTTCTTCCGTATCATAAGTAGCTACCAAGGATTTTTGTTCTTCTTTATCCCAACTGCACCCTTCATTATTTGCATCCCCATAAAATCGTAATATGCCTTTTTTAATGAAACTTGCTACTTTAATAAAAGACGTTACGTTTTTTTTCTTGCCGCAATAACTACATTCCCCTATACTGCCTGTTTTTTTTATAAATGCTTTTATAGGATTGTCTGTAATGTGGTTACTACAAAGTGGACGATCCTCATTTAATGCCCTGATTAGTTCTATCATATCTTTAAAACGGAAACTATTATTAAGTTTTAGCCTGGCTATAATCTAAACAAGAATCTATATTAGATTCAATCCTTCCAGTATTGCCAATATTCTTGCCCAGTTTTGCTAACATAACCACGCTTGGTGGAAAAGGTATATTTGGCCAACCCATAAACTTGTACGGTTTTATCTTTTTGTCTTATGTCGGTTGGTCCTTCATCAAAGTCATATAACTTATCATATATAATTTTTACTACCACTTTTCCTGAATAGTCGATATAACCCCACTTGTGTAAACGGTTAACTTTGTAATATTCATTGTTCCTGTCTTCTATCTCGTGGTATAAAAAATCAATGATAGTTGCACCTTTAACATCAATGTATCCCCACAGTCCTTCCTTTTTAGCTTTGGCTTTGCCCAAATTAAATTTTTCTATCCAATCGAAAACGAAGCCAATAACCTCATTACCGCGATCATCAATATAGCCCCAATAATTAATTCTTTTGGCCTTAGCTCTACCATTTTCAAAAGTCTCAATGGCATCGTAGTTGAAAGGGATTATAACATTCCCACGTAAATCAATGTATCCATATAGTCCGTTTTTCTTTGCAATGGCTTTATTATCCCGAAATGGTTCAATTAGATCAAAAACGCAAGGCATAATTTCATTGCCCTCTAAATCTATATACCCCCATTGACCATTCTTTTTGGCTCTTGCTATACCATCATTAAAAGATTCGATTAGATCGAATATTACAGGAATAACTTCGTAGCCATTCACGTCAATATATCCCCAGAGATCATTTTTTTTTGCTTTAGCTATACCATTAATAAAAGATTCGATTTGATCGAAGATTATAGGAATAACTTCGTGGCCATTCAAGTCAATATATCCCCATAGATCATTTTTTTTTGCTTTAGCTCTGCCATCTATAAATGATTCTAACGAATCATACACAAATGGAAATACTTCATTTCCTTGTAAATCAATGAAACCAAAAAGGCCAAATTTTCTTGCGATGGCTACACCGTCATCACTATATGCCCCAACCCAATCAATAATTTCGTTTCCATTTAAATCTATACAACCAAAAACATCATTCCTTTTTGCTTTTGCAGTTCCCCCTTCAAAAGGATTAATCATATCATATATAAAAGGTATGACCTCTGTTTTATCCTTATTAACAAATCCAAATAGTCCATTCTTTTTTGCTCTTGCTATTCCATGGTCGTTAAAATCTTCGATAGCATAAATGAAACATTTTAACTTATTATCGTTAAATTCTATTATACCCTTTCTTTGATCGATAATGCCTGTAGCTTTTCCTTGCTCAAAAAGAGATATATAATTATAGTTAGCAGGGATCAGAACGTTTCCGTTAAAATCCATTAGCCCCTCGTAATAAGTATGATTTGAACTATAAATATTATAACCACCATAATTTTGTCCAATTAATGTTTTTACCGTTTCCTTTCGAGTAATTTTTAATAAATCTAAACCCTCCTGAAAAATTGATATGTTATCAAACGATAGCATTTCAATTTTACTATTCTTATCGTCAATGATTGACCATTCTTTCGCTATTTTGACTACATATCGATCATTATTGATTTCAAAAATTTCGTCATATAAACAAGGTATTATTTCAACCCCAAGGGGGGTTGTATAGCCAAATTTTTTATCTTTTTTCACCTTTATAAATTCCGTGCCTTTACAATATTCAAATATTTCATCGTAAATACAGGGTAAAATTTCTTTACCAAGTTTGTTTAATAATCCGAATTTCCTACCCCTTTTTACTTTTGCAAATCTACTTTCCCCATATTTATCAGCAAAACTATATATGGGTTTGATTATTAATTCCCCCTGTGATTCATAACCCCACTTCCCATTTTTTTGTAAGGGATTTAGTTCGTATACTCCATTTCTTATGCCAGCAATTATTTCGTTAATTTTTCTTTCTTGCTCCTTTTCCTTTGATTCTTTTTCAATCCTCTTTTGTTCAAATTTTTTTTGATTATTTTCTTCAACCTTTTTTAACCACTTTTCACTTTCAAGTTCATTTTTTGTCCGTTCGACTAATTGTTCCGGGTAATAGGATAAAAACATTTTATCAGCATCGACATAATAAGGTTTGAGTTCCTTATCATCAAAATTTAATTCCGAGAATTTAACATATTCTTTATGAATACTTCCCCGCCCATGTACTAATTTGCCATTTTCAATAATTGGCTCAAACCAAATACAAAGCAAAATCAATTCCCTTTGTTGCTCCGATAGGATTATGGCTTTTTCATCATAAACAAATGCGTTTCTTTTATTGGCATAATATATATCCTTACACATTAGGTTACCAAGATTAACATATTCTTCATTAGAAGAAAAGTTAAAAATCCATATAATAAAAGTGTTATTTAATTTATAGAATATGTCCCTGGCTACGATAACGCTTAAAAACGTTGTTGATAATTGAAGTTCAAAAACAACTTTTTTATTTTTATATTCTGCGTAAAGATCAGGTCTTCTCCAATTTAATAATGGATTGTTGCTAATGAACCGTTTTTCAACTTCAACATTATTTATTTCTAATTCTTTGCTTTTTTGGTCAGTTAATGCCTTATATATTTTTTCTTTAAGATCAATATGCCTTTGACTTTCCTTAATACCTGCGTATTTAATTGCCTCAATCTCTTCTTTTGAATAATTTCCGTTAGTTTTAATTTCACATTCTTCACTATCATGTAAATGGGCAAAGAAAGAAACTATTCCTCTTTGGGTTGGTTTTCCGGAAATTTTCACAATCTGATGGCAGTAAATACAAACGAATTTTGCTGCTCTAATTCCACTTATTGCTTCCTGTTGTACCCGTCTGAAATAAATTACTTTATCTTCTGATTGTTTAAAAAATTCTTTTGATAAAATAATCTCGCCTGTTTCTAAATCAAGCACTTCTTCTATTGTACGCTTACTTTCAAATTCAACCATTTAATACATTTTTTATTATACAAATTAGTTTACTAAGATATAATTAAGCCTTAAGAAAAGACGGAGAGCAATAATGAAAATTCTTTAGCAAAGCGCCCAAATACGGTGTTTTGAACAACAGCAGGCGCCAACGTACTCGCCCAATCGTTCATTAAATATTATTCCATATTCACCACATCCGCAAATTTAGCCCACCGCCGTGTAAAAAGTAAAGGCTATATAAACGGGCAGTTGTGTTTGTTTTTTTATTGGCTTGCCCGGCCTTGACTATTACCCGGCTTGCGCTGTTGGTTGCTTAAGCGGTAAATATGGGATGGTGTGTTCAATAATTTATTCGACAACGGGCATCGGCGATAACCATTTTGACCAAAAAAACTAACTGTTTTTGTTTTTCAGGCAGGTTGTGATTAATAAAACACGATAAAACCAAAGGAAAGTGTTGTACCTATGTTGTACCTATAAAAAAATCAGGCTTTTAGAATTTAATCTAAAAGCCTGATTATCAATGTGTGGAGAATATCGGAGTCGAACCGATGACCTCTTGCATGCCATGCAAGCGCTCTAGCCAGCTGAGCTAACCCCCCATAGTTTGGATGGCAAAAGTAACAAAAAGATAATAACTTGAAAATTTATGTTTGGGAAAAAATAGTTTGCTTTATGTGCCATTTTAGAATATATAGAAACAAGTAAGGCCCCTGATGGGCAGGGGCCTTTACTAAACCAATTATAAACCTAAATTATGAGAAGACTTTTTCAATATGCTATTAAGATGTTGTTATCTCGTTTGCATGGTGTAAAGGTAACACTAATATTTTTAATATGCAAATATTTTTATAATTTTTTTGTAAAACAGATATGTATGGCTATTATAATGGCAAAATATTTGGTTAAATGTTAACATAGTGTTAATTTAATAGAGATTTTGATATTTTTTGTGTTTTGTTGTGATTTTTTCAAGAAAAATATTTATTTCTGGTAGTTTAAACCTGAATTTTCAACAGTTCTTATTAAAAATTATTCAAAATTCTTATTAAGTATATGCTTTTTTAGTTTTTAAACATGATTTTCGGTAATTTTTGTTTGAAAAGTATAAAAATAATGGTGAAATAATTATTGTAACAATTATTTCGACTAATTTTAAAATAGCATCTGTATTTGCAATTATTATATCTGGTAATTGCAACTAATCAAAGAAATAGTAGAAAATTGCGCTTAATAAACATCAATTTAGAAATGCTTTTACATTTTTGTAAACAATTTCCTTCTATTTATGGACAAAGCATCAGCAAAAAATAAAAATCCCCAACTCACAACATTTACATTATGGGTAATGACTATTACTACCGGGTTGGTTGTAGCTAATTTATATTATAATCAACCTTTATTGGTTGATATTAGCCGCACATTTAATGTAAATAGTGCAAAAGCCGGGCAGGTATCCACGCTCACCCAGGTTGGTTATGCAGTTGGAATGTTCTTTATTATACCGCTTGCTGATATGTTTAAGCGGAAAAGATTAATGATAATAGATTTCGCATTTATTGTATTATCACTATTGCTTACCGGTTATGCCACAAATATTAACATATTATTAGTAGCTAGTTTTTTTGTTGGGGCTTCATGTATGATTCCGCAATTATTAATACCCATGGCTGCTCATTTAGCCAAACCGCATGAGCGTGGTAAAATAATAGGTTTTGTAATGAGCGGTTTATTAATAGGAATATTGTTATCACGAACACTAAGTGGTTTTGTTGGGGCGCATTTTGGATGGCGTAATATGTTTTATATAGCCGCAGGCCTGATGATGGTTATGTGGGCATTGGTGTATTACCTGTTGCCCGAGGTTGAGCCCGAGTATGAAGGTACTTATAAAAACCTAATGCTATCTATGGTGCATTTAATAAGGGATGATCCTAAGCTTAGGTTAGCTGCGCTACGTGGTGCCCTGTGCTTTGCTTGTTTTAGCGCTTTTTGGAGCACACTTACCTTCTTGTTGAAACAAAATTTTAATCTGGGCAGTGATATTGCAGGTTTATTTGGCCTGGTTGGTGCTTTTGGTGCTCTGGCTGTAGGTGCCATGGGAAGATTAAGCGATAAAATGGATCCTTACCATTTGTCCAGCTTTACTGTAGCGTTGGTTATTATTTCTTTTATTGTTTTTGCATTTTCCGGTCATAGTATGGTGGGGTTAATAATAGGTGTGATCTTGTTAGACATGGGTGTGCAGGCAACGCATATATCAAATCAGGCTATAATATTTGCTACAAATCCGGGAGCCCGTAATCGTATTAATACCGTATATATGGTTACGTATTTTATTGGCGGGTCATTGGGCACTTTTGTGGCTACGCACCTTTGGTATCTTTATCAATGGAACGGCGTATGTATAATGGGTATCGTTGTATCGGTTATTGCCTTAATAATGCATCTGCTTAACCGCAAAAAAATACAGAATAAAACTACAACTGTACACTCCTGAGTACTTCAACAAAAAACAGTGTTCTGTTTTTGTATACAATTTTAAAATTCGGATTGCTTTTATTTAAATTGAGTAAAATGCTTGTTTATAGCATTATACGCGTTATCCTAAAATAAATTTTGAGTTATTGATGAGTTTTTTTCTTCCCATTTTAAATCTTGGCATTTAATTGGAACAGTACCTATCAACTATTAGTTATTAAGTGATGGTCGTTGAAAAGAAAAAACAGGAAGAGACTAAAGAAAAGGAATGGGAAAATCCTATCGAACCTGACAAGTCTACTGACGAGCGCGACAAGGAACAATTACTACGTCAATATAAAGAGGCTAAACGCAGACACGACAACCTTACAGAAACAGATGATAACGAAACTAAATCAGAACAATAAAAACATTAAAACATACATTATGAAAATCAACCAAAAACCGGCAATCAGCAAATTAGTAGCCCGCTTTGATAAGGAATTAAGAGAAATAATAATGAATGATCTTAAAATGATAAGAGGGGCCAGAAATTTTTTAAGAGCAATTAAAAATGAGCAATTATCAGTTGCTTAGTAAAACATCTGTTTAACCTACAAAGACATCAACCTATGAAAACTCAACAAAAACCAGCAACAAGTAAATTATTAAAACGCTTTGACAACGAATTAAAAGAAATGTTAATGGCAGACTTGCAAGCTTTCAGAGAAAAAGGTCAGTTTATTACCAGCAGCAACCAGCCGGCCCAACAAAAAGCTGCCTGATCGATACACACATCTACCTATAAAATCTACTATCTCCTATGAAAACGATAAAGCTTCCGAACTTCGGGGGCTTTATTTTTTTGTAGCGTATTTTACAATTAACCGGGCTGTTTTTGCAGACGCGCCCGGTGTCCCCATTTTCTCGTCCAGTTTGTCATAATTGGCCAGCATATTTTCGTGGTAGGTTTTATTATTGAGAATAAGATCTAACTCTGCACCTATGGTTGCAGGGGTGCAATTCTGCTGAATTAGCTCTTTTACTATGCCGCTATTCATTATTAAATTAACCAATGATATGTGTTTTATTTTAACAAGCATACGGGCAATAGTTATTGATATTGGGTTGCCTTTATATACTACCACTTGCGGCACATTAAATAAAGCGGTTTCTAAAGTAGCAGTCCCGGAGGCTACTACAGCAGCATGCGCGTTGCTTAAAATATCATAAGTAGCATCAAACAAAACAGGTATAGGTTTACCATTTAAATATTGCTGATAATATTCACTGTTAAATGATGGCGCGCCTGCAATTACGAATTGATAATCGGGGTATTGATTTGCAACGGCGATCATATCAGGCAGTAAATAATTAATTTCCTGTTTACGGCTGCCGGGTAATAAGGCGATGATCTTTTTGGCGGTTAATTTATTTTTGTTTAAAAAACCGGCATCGGGCTTAAAATCGGCGATGGCATCTAATAATGGATTGCCAACATAATCTACTTCCATGCCCCACTCTTTATAAAAATCAACCTCGAACGGTAATATGCAGAAAAGATGATCGACAATCCTTTTTATCTTTAATACCCGTTTCTGGTTCCATGCCCAAACTTTAGGAGATATATAGTAGTTAACCGGCAGATTGTTTTCTTTGGCAAATGCGGCTATCTTTAAATTAAAACCCGGAAAATCAATAAGGATTAAAACATCAGGATGGTAGTTGGCTATATCCAATTTACAAAAAGCCAGATTCTTTAATATAGTACGCAGGTTTGCAGCTACCTCAAAAAACCCCATAAAGGCCATATCTGCATAATGCTTAACTAACGTTCCGCCTTCGGCTTGCATCAGGTCGCCACCAAAAAAGCGGAACTCGGCTTGTGGGTCAAGTTTTGTAAGCTCTTTCATTAAGTTGGCCCCATGCAGATCGCCGGAAGCCTCGCCTGCCACCAGGTAATATTTCATTTTACGGGTTTAATTATCATCAGGATAATGCCAAAAATACGAGTGTGCGCCCTATTTTGATTATTTATTTTTACGGGCGTAATTTTTTATACATTTAAGGATGAAAAAAATAATGTTAGCACCGCTCTTTATATTACTAACAACTGCAGTATTTGCTCAAAAATATATACCCATAATTAAACCGGGAACGGTTATGAGCTATACAGCTTATTTACGTAACCTGGGCCAGCACGTTCCTATCACTTTAACTATAAAGTCAATAGGCGACCCAACCAATGTGCAATGGAACGTTGATGGTTTGGGCACCGGCATTTTTTCGATATCGGCAAAAGCACAGGATAGTGGTACAAAATTAGCCGTACGCACACCCAATGCTGATAATGTTACTAAGCTGAAAGACGATGAAACTTTTGTAACTGTTTCAAAAACAACTTATACCAGTATGATAAAAAATGAACCGTTTGAGCTTAACGGAATTAAATTTACCGTTGATACCAATGATACTACCGTTTATAAAATAAACAATAAGATAGCACCCGTTTTGCACGCTATAAGCGCCAATAAAAAAAGCGAGCTATGGGTGTTAAATAATCCTGACTTCCCGCTATTATGCGGGGAGCTTTCCATCGCAAAAGGGATAGATTTAACCTTGCTGGCAATAAAGGAATAAATACTAACCACATAGCAATAGTTATAAAAAAGCACAAATGTGCTAAACCGTTGAAGAACGCGTGACCCTACCTGACCCTACCTGACCTATCTGCATAAAACACGGCTATAGGCGGTCATCCATATTTCTTTACAAGTTCGTTTTAATCGTTAAACATGTTTAAATAGTAAAACTCCAGCTATTTAAAACAGGTATAGCATGGTGCGCCGTCATATCAAACTGTATGGGTACTACCGATACATAACTATTATCAAGCGCCCATGAGTCGGTATCCTCGCCATGGTCATTTAATTGAAACACACCGCTTAACCAATAATACGGCCGTTTGTAAGGGTCAATCCTTTCATCAAACTCTTCGGCCCATTTAGCGTTGGCCTGGCGGCAAATTTTTATACCTTTTATATGTGCGCCTTTAGGAAAGTTTACATTAAGCAACGTAGCCGTAGGTAAGCCATTGGTTAAAACCTGTAACGCTATTTCTTTAACGTATTTAAGGCAATGGCTAAAATCAGCCTGCAGGGTATAATCATCCAATGAAAACCCTATAGATGGTATACTTTCTATAGCCCCCTCTACCGCTGCCGACATGGTGCCCGAGTATAACACGTTTATACCATTGTTTAAGCCATGATTAATACCTGATACACACAGATCCGGCTTTTTACCTTTAAATATTTTGGTAACAGCCAGCTTCACACAATCAACGGGGGTGCCAGAGCAGCTGTACATTTCTATACCTTCATAAATATCAACCCTATCCAAACGTAATGGTTTGCCTATCGTGATGGCATGCCCCATGCCCGACTGCGGACTATCCGGCGCTACAACTACCACGCGGCCAATCTCTTTCATTACATGCATCAGGGCTTTTATGCCAGGCGCGGTAATACCATCGTCGTTTACTACTAATATGTTGGGTTTCATCAATGCGAAATTACTGTTTATATATTTCTATCCCAGCCCTATCAATATGCTCTTTTAATTCTTTGTTGTTAATGGTGTCATAATTAAGCAGATCAAACTTATACGGCAATAAAGTTTCATCATTTAAAACGCCGGATAACTGCAAAATGGAATCATTATTTATTGCACATACAGCTATATCAATATCACTGCCAGCTTTATAATTTCCTTTAGCCCGTGAGCCAAAAATGACAGCTTTTTTTATACCGGGAAATGTTGAAATGATTTGAACAATAATTGACAGGTCGTCTTGCTTAAACCCCAACTTGTTAGTCATTTATTTTATTTTTTAAGAAATGATATACTTGATCTATAGCTGGATAATATTGATGCTTGATAATGTCGATTGCTTGTTCTGCCACAACTTCATTATAGGTATGCGATAGTTCGTTACGTTTTTCAAGCATGTGCAACCAGGTATGTCCGTCTTTAATTACCTGGGTTTGAAAACCTTCTTTTATTGCCTCACGCGGATAATTTGTACTTAAGCCCTGTTCGTATAAAAAATCTTTTATTGTTTTCCAGCCTAATTCAAAAGTAAATTCAAAAGCCTGTACTAAACCACCCACTTCAATCGGTGTATAAGTTTCTCTATCTACGGTAGTTTGAAAAAACAAAAAGGCTTTCTCAAAATTTTGAAAGCGTTGTTTCCAGCGTACATCTTTGTTTTCCATTATAGTGATAAAGATAATATATAAATTATATATCTGTAAATCTACAAAGCTCCCGCCTTAATCTCCTCAACAACAGCCGGGTCAAGCAGGGTAGAGGTATCGCCAAGGTTACTGGTATCACCTTCTGCTATCTTTCTTAAAATGCGGCGCATTATTTTGCCTGATCGTGTTTTAGGCAAACCGCTTACAAACTGAATTTTATCCGGCTTGGCAATGGGGCCTATAATCCGGGCAACAGTCATAATTATATCCTTGCGGGTAAGTTCGTCATCGTCATGCTTGTTGGGGCATACTACAAAGGCATATACGCCTTGTCCCTTAATATCATGCGGATAACCAACAACGGCAGACTCTACCACGCTGCTATGCATATTAATTGCGTTCTCCACCTCGGCGGTGCCAATACGGTGGCCCGATACGTTTAATACATCATCAACCCGACCGGTTATGCGGTAATAGCCATCTTCATCGCGTAAGCAGCCGTCGCCGGTAAAATACATATCCGGGTAAGTAGCAAAGTAGGTGGTACGGCAGCGCTCATGATCGCCATAGGTAGTGCGCAGCATGCCCGGCCATGGAAATTTAATACATAAATTGCCGCTTACGCCGTTGCCTTCAATTACGTCGCCTTTCTCATCAACTAAAACAGGCTGTATGCCCGGCAAAGGCAAACCTGCATAACCGGGTTTTAGTGGGGTAATACCGGCAATCGGGGATATCATGTGTCCGCCATTCTCGGTTTGCCACCAGGTATCAACAATAGGGCATTTGCCATGACCAATTTTTTCATCGAACCAATGCCAGGCTTCCTCATTAATAGGCTCACCTACAGATCCCAGTTTTGTTAGGGAGCTCAGGTCCTTGCCTTTTAACGGTTCATTGCCAAAACTCATTAACGAGCGTATGGCCGTAGGTGCGGTATATAATATGTTTACTTTATATTTATCTACAATATCCCATAAACGCCCTGCATCCGGGTAGGTTGGTATGCCTTCAAACATTAATGAAGTTGCGCCTTGTGATAACGGTCCGTATACTATATAAGAGTGGCCGGTTATCCAGCCAATATCTGCCGTGCAAAAATAAACCTCGTTGGGTTGATATTGAAACGTAGTATCAAAAGTGAAACCCGTATACACCATATAGCCGCCGCAGGTATGTACCACACCCTTTGGTTTCCCGGTAGAGCCGGAAGTGTAAAGGACGAATAACATATCTTCGGCATCCATTTCTTCGGCAGGGCAATCCATTGTGCCTTGTGTTTCTACCTTTTTAATTTCATCTTCCCACCAAACATCCCGACCTTTTATCATAGAAACCGGCGTGCGGGTACGGGTAAGTACTATAACTTTTTTTACAGACGGGCAGGTAACCAGCGCGTCATCAATAACAGATTTTAGCGGTATATCCTTGTTTCCTCTAAAACCGCCATCGGCAGTAATAACTATATTACAGGTGGCATCCTGTATTCTGTCTGATATGGACTGTGCCGAAAATCCGCCAAAAACAACAGAATGGATAGCGCCAATACGCGCGCAAGCCAAAAGTGCTATAGCCAGCTCGGGCACCATGGGCATATATATACATATACGATCTCCTTTTTTTGCGCCATTGTTTTTTAATACATTGGCAAACTGGCAAACCTTATCATGCAATTGTTTATACGTTAATATACGGTGATCTTCTTTTGGATCATTTGGTTCCCATATAATGGCGGGTTTATTGCTTAGGGTATCCAGGTGCCTGTCTAAACAGTTTTCGGTAATGTTAAGTGTCGCTCCCTCAAACCATTTAATTTTTGGTTCTTTAAAGTTCCATTCTAATACTTTATTCCACTTTTTTTTCCATAAAAAACTATCGGCAATGCCTGCCCAAAACTCTTCGGGTTGGTCAACGCTTTGTTTGTACACTTCTTTATAATGGTCAAATGAGGTGATCTTCATTGTTTTTAGTATAAAATAGGTTTGTTCATGAGTTAAACGACGCTCTAAAATTACAATTTTCAACATAAATCATCCCAATAAAAAAGAATTTGAAAATATTTAAATACACTGTTGTCTATTTGACTTAAAATCCTGATATTTGCAAACTCTTTTAATAAAAGGGCGAATTAAAAAACAATTGTCATGTCAAGAATTTGTGATCTAACAGGAAAGGCGTCAATAGTTGGTAACAACGTTTCTAACTCAAACCGTAAAACTAAACGCAGGTTTCATCCAAACCTTAAGCTTAAAAAGTTTTATATCCCTGAAGAAGATAAATGGATAACCTTAAAGGTATCTACATCAGCTGTTAAAACTATCAGCAAAAACGGTATAACAGCTTGTATCAACAAGTTTGTAAAAAAAGGATATATATAATAGTTGATTAGTGAGTAGAGAATAGTGAGTAGTCACTGTTTCCTGTTTAATAATTGCCCATAAAAAATAAGAAGATGGCTAAGAAAGGTAATAGAGTTCAGGTAATATTAGAGTGCACAGAGCACAAGGCAACCGGTATGCCGGGTATGTCTCGTTACATTACCACCAAGAACAAAAAGAATACAACAGAAAGACTGGAAATGAAAAAATTTAACCCGGTTTTAAGAAAAGTAACTGTTCATAAAGAAATTAAGTAATTAATTGGATTGAGCCAATCACTCATTCACTAATTCACTCATTCAATAATTAAAAGAAATGGCAAAGAAAGTAGTTGCAACCCTGAAAGTTGCCGGTAAAGGCAAAGATTTTTCAAAAGTAATCACCATGACTAAGTCGCCAAAAACAGGTGCTTATTCATTCAAAACACAAATCGTAGCTAACGATTTTGTTAAGGATGCGATTGCCGGAAAATTATAATCGGGAATAATTTTATATAATATTGAAGCCATCTTGTTGATACGAGAGGGCTTTTTTTGTATATGTGCAGATGCGGGGATATGCAGATGTTTGAATAAAATAACGTTTAACTGATATTTATTAATTTGCACATCTGCATATTTGCATATCTGCACATTCTAAGACAATGGGATTATTTGATTTTTTTAAGAAAAAGGAAAGCACACCACAAGAGCAGGAGGTGCTTGATGCCGGGTTAGAAAAAACCAAGGATAACTTTTTTTCAAAAATTACCAAAGTAATAGCCGGTAAATCAACAGTTGATGATGATGTGCTGGATGAACTGGAAGAGGTGCTGGTAACATCAGACGTTGGTGTGCAAACCACCCTTAAAATTATCGACCGTATACAGGCCCGCGTGGCGCGCGATAAATACGTAAGCACTGCCGATTTAAACGGTTTGCTGCGCGATGAGATACAGCAGCTACTTGCCGAAAATAACAGCAATGATTTTTCAAGCTTTGAATATGGCACCCATAAGCCTTATGTAATTATGGTGGTTGGCGTTAATGGGGTTGGTAAAACTACCACTATTGGCAAGCTGGCACATAAATTAAAACAGGCAGGTAACAAGGTAGTATTAGGCGCGGCCGATACTTTCAGGGCAGCAGCGGTTGACCAGATAAAACTTTGGGGCGAACGTGTTGGCGTAAAAGTTGTAGCGCAGGCTATGGGATCTGACCCTGCATCGGTTGCTTTTGATACTTTGCGTTCGGCAGTTGCCAATGGCGATGATGTAGCAATTATTGATACAGCCGGCCGTTTACATAATAAGGTTGGTTTGATGAATGAGCTTACCAAAATTAAAAATGTAATGCAAAAAGTTGTACCCGGCGCGCCGCACGAAATATTGCTGGTGCTGGATGCATCAACAGGGCAAAACGCTATTGAGCAATGCAAACAATTTACAGAAGCCACCGCTGTTAATGCCCTGGCTTTAACAAAATTAGACGGTACGGCAAAAGGTGGCGTGGTGATAGGCATATCAGACCAGTTTAAAATACCGGTAAAATATATAGGCGTTGGCGAAGGTGTTGATCATTTGCAATTGTTTGACAGAAAGGCCTTTGTGGATAGCCTGTTTAAAGACTAAAAAGGAAATTGTCATTCTGAGCGATAGCGAAGAATCTTATACGCCATATATGATGGTTAAGATTTCTCACTCGTTCCTCGTATCGAAATGACAAGTGGATAAGAAAGATAAATGAGAACGAAAGAAATAGCCAAGCCGATACTAACCAAAAAACCACGTGTAAACGTAGTTACGCTTGGTTGTTCGAAGAATACATACGATTCTGAAATCCTGATGGGACAGCTTAAAGGCAACCTGTTTGATGTTGTCCATGAGTCGGACAAAGTGGGTAAGGATGATATTATTGTTATTAATACCTGCGGCTTTATTGATAACGCCAAGCAGGAATCTATCGATACCATTTTACAATACAGCGAATTAAAAGAACAGGGCAAAGTAGGGAAAGTAATTGTTACCGGCTGCCTGTCCGAGCGTTATAAGCCCGAACTGGAAGCAGAGATTACTAATGTTGACGCTTACTTTGGCACTAACGATCTGCAAAATTTATTAAGCTCGATAGGTGCCAATTACAAACACGAGTTAATTGGTGAGCGCTTGTTAACCACCCCCAAGCATTTTGCCTATTTTAAAATCGCCGAGGGCTGTAACCGTCCCTGCTCGTTTTGTGCTATCCCGCTGATGCGTGGTAAACACTTAACTACGCCAATGGAGGATTTGGTTAAAGCAGCCGAAAAGTTAGCTAAGAACGGAACCAAAGAACTAATATTAATAGCACAGGATTTAACCTATTATGGGTTGGACCTATACGGCAAACGTAACCTGGACGAATTGCTTCGCCGCATATCTGACGTGAATGGTATTGAGTGGATTAGGCTGCAATACGCTTATCCTTCAGGTTTCCCGATGGAGATATTGGATGTGATGAACGAGCGCGATAATATCTGTAAGTATATGGATATGCCATTGCAGCACATCAGCGATAATATGCTGAAATCTATGCGCCGCGGTATCACCAAGCAAAAAACTATTGATATTGTTAATGAGATCCGGGATAAAGTACCGGGCATTGCCATGCGTACCACGCTGATAACCGGTTATCCCGGCGAAACTGAGCGGGATTTTGAAGAAATGCAGCAATGGGTGGAAGAAACCAAATTTGACCGTTTGGGCTGCTTCACTTACTCGCACGAAGAAAAAACACATGCGCACTCTTTAGTTGATGATGTGCCCGAAGAGGTAAAGCAACAACGTGCTGATGCGATAATGGAAATTCAACAGGAAATTTCTTTCGAGAAGAATCAGGAAAAGATCGGCAATACCTATAAAGTACTCATCGATAAAAAAGACGGCAACTTCTTTGTGGGCCGCACAGAATATGATTCGCCGGAGGTGGATAACGAGGTGTTAATTGATGCCGCTATTGATTATGCTACTGTTGGCAGCTTTGTTAATGTGAAGATAGATACCGCGGAGGATTTCGATCTTTATGGACATATTGTAAAATAAAACAAACCCATTGTGTATTCAGGTTATTGGTTTTACATTTGACCTAATGGACGTTGCCTGTATAAGCTATAAAGAAACGGGGTTCTTTTCCCCAACGGTTATTGATTACCTGGAAGATAAACCGGAATTAAGATCATTTTATAGCTATCGCCCAACCCTTGAAGGTTTCGCTGAATTTTTAGAAAATAAAAAGGTGGTTGCCGATAGGGAATTGTTGGCCGATACCTTAACTGACCAGTACCAGCTAATTGATAAATACGCCCGCATTTGGGATCCTGAGTTTGTAATTCCGCAACAGGTTCAACAAAATATCGAGCGCCTAAGGTTATCCAATACTTATACGATCACAACAGGGCACCAGCTTAATATATTTGCCGGTCCACTATATTTTATCTATAAAATAGTTACTGCCATTAAACTTGCGCAGCAACTAAAAGATCAATTTCCTGATAAAAATTTTGTGCCGGTTTATTGGATGGCATCAGAAGATCATGATTTTGCCGAGATCAACTATACCACCATCGGCGGTAAAAAAGTACATTGGTGGCATGAGGCAACCGGGGCAACCGGGCGCATACACCCCGAAACAATGCGGCAAGCCCTTAATCAATATAAAGGCGTATTAGGCATGGAGCATTATGGCCCCGAGCTGGCCGCAATTGTTGAAACGGCCTATACCCGGTTTGACAGACTGGCCGATGCTACCCGTTACATGGTAAACGCCTTATTTGGCCGGCATGGGCTGGTTATCATTGATGCCGATAATCAACGTTTAAAACAACAGTTCGCGCCTATAGTTCAGCGGGATATTATTGAGCAGAACAGTTTTAAAAACATTACGGCTATTAATGAAGAGTTGGTCAAACTGGGCGTACATATACAGGTGAACCCACGCGAGATCAATTTCTTTTACCTAAAAGAAAGCCTGCGCGAACGCCTGGTGTTTGAAGACAACGCTTACAAGGTTTTAAATACAAAACTAAGTTTTACAGAAGCTGAATTAAAAGAAGAAATAGCCGATCATCCTGAAAGGTTTAGCCCCAACGTGGTGATGCGCCCGCTATACCAGGAATGCATTTTACCCAACATTGCCTACATAGGCGGTGGCGCAGAGGTGGTTTACTGGATGGAGCTAAAATCAAACTTCGACCATTATAAAGTTGATTTCCCGGTATTGATATTGCGTAATTCGGGTTTGGTGGTTCGTAAAGAATCCGCAGTAAAAATAAAGCGCATGGAGCTGGCTGCTGCCGACCTATTTAAGCCAACTGATATTTTAAAGAATTACTGGATTAAAAAACATAGCAGGCATAATTTATCACTACAACAAGAATGGGGTGAACTAACCGCTATTTTCGATAGCATTAAGCAACGCGCCGCTAAGATCGATCCAACACTTGCCCCATCTACCGAAGCGGTTCAGGCTCGTCTGAAAAAGGCTATAGATAAACTGGAAAAGAAGCTGGTAAAAGCAGAAAGAGAAAACTACCATGCCCGTCTGGAGCAGATAGAACAAATTAAAACAGAATTGTTTCCCGGCAATAGTTTGCAGGAACGCAATGAAAATTTCGGCTTACTGTATGTTAAATGGGGACAATGCTTTATTGACGAACTCATCCGCAATTTTGACCCGTTAGCTTTTGAATTTGCTGTGTTGACGGAGGCGTAAACGTCTATGTCATTGCGAGCGTAGCGTGGCAATCGCAAGAATGCAGTGCGCGGATAACAGTTAGCGATTGCTTCGTCGTTCCTCCTCGCAATGACAAATAAAGCAATATATTTGCACATGCTCGTCACCGAATCTACACTACGCAGCTTTACTCAAAATATTTTCCTGGCAATGGGCTGCAGCCAGGAACACGCCATATTAGCTGCAGATGTTTTACTATTAGCAGATCTTAGAGGAATTGATTCGCATGGTGTTGCCCGATTGACGGGCTATATCCGCTTGTGGGAGAAAAATCGCATTAACCCTACACCCAACATACAAATAGTACATGAAACCCCAACCACGGCCACTATTGATGGTGATGCCGGTTTAGGTTTAGTGGTAGCCCCTTTTGCAATGGAAGTTGCGCTTAAAAAGGCAGCGTTATATGGTTCGGGCTGGGTGTCTATCCGCAACTCAAACCATTTTGGCATTGCCGGTTATCATGCATTAATGGCGGTTGAAAAAGATATGATAGGCTTTGCTATGACCAATGCAAGTCCGTTGGTGGCACCTACATTTTCTAACGAGCGGATGTTGGGTACTAACCCCATGTGCTATGCTTTTCCGGCAGGAAAATATCCGCCGGTGATAATTGATATGGCTACATCGGCAGCAGCTAATGGTAAATTAGAAATAGCCCAACGCTCAGGCAAACAAGTGCCCGAAGGCTGGATACAAGACAAAGAAGGGAATTACACAACCGACCCGCATGCTTTAAAAAGCGGGGGCTCGCTATTGCCATTAGGCAGCGACCGCGAACATGGCAGCCATAAAGGATTTGGTTTAAGCGCTACAGTTGATATCTTGTCTGGGGTGTTGTCGGGTGCTAATTATGGGCCGTGGGTACCGCCATTTGTATCTTTCCTTGAACCACCTACCGACCCGGTAGGTACGGGCATAGGGCACTTTTTAGGCGCTATGCGGGTTGATGGTTTCCGCCCGGTTAACGAGTTTAAAGATCATTTGGATAATTGGGTAGCGCGCTTTAAATCAGCATCAGCAATTGATCCGGATCAAAAAGTAATTATCCCCGGCGAACCGGAGCGTGAGGCTGAGATTGACAGGCGAAAAAATGGTATCCCGCTGGTTGATGCGGTTGTAAAAGATTTAAATGAGCTGGCAGAGAAGTTAAAGGTGGAACGCCTTTAACCTCTAGAAATATTTAATGTCATTTCGAACGATAGTGAGAAATCTGGCACCCGTAACTTTTTGAATATTATTTTACTTGGCACCCATTTTACAGCTACCTTTGCGGCTGATTAGTATACTACACTACAATGAGTTTCAGAACCGAACATGATACCATGGGCGAGGTACAAGTACCTGCCGATAAATACTGGGGCGCGCAAACCGAAAGGTCGCGCAATAACTTTAAAATTGGTCCGGAGGCATCTATGCCAAAAGAGATCATAGCCGCTTTTGCTTATCTTAAAAAAGCTGCCGCCTATACCAACACCGATTTAGGCGTACTACCCGCCGACAAACGCGACCAAATTGCCGCCGTTTGCGATGAGATTTTGGCCGGTAAATTAGCAGGTGAGTTCCCCTTAGTGATATGGCAAACCGGTTCGGGTACGCAATCAAACATGAACGTTAATGAGGTTATAGCCAACCGCGCACACGTTGCAGCAGGCAATAAACTGGGCGAGGGCAAAACCTTTATCCACCCAAATGATGATGTGAATAAATCGCAATCATCAAACGATACTTACCCAACCGCCATGCACATTGCCGCCTATAAAATGGTGATCGATGTAACCATACCTGGCATTGAAAAACTACGCGATACCCTACAAGGGAAAGTAGAAGCTTTTAAGAGCGTGGTAAAAATTGGCCGCACCCACCTGATGGATGCTACGCCGCTTACTTTGGGCCAGGAGTTTTCGGGCTATGTATCGCAATTAAATCATGGCTTAAAAGCATTACGCAATACATTAGATCACCTATCAGAGCTGGCGCTTGGCGGTACTGCAGTTGGTACCGGCATCAACACCCCAAAAGGTTATGATGTTAAAGTCGCCCAATACATTGCCCAATTTACCGGCCTGCCCTTCATCACCGCCGAAAACAAATTCGAGGCATTAGCCGCGCATGATGCTATTGTAGAAACGCATGGCGCACTGAAACAGATCGCTGTATCGTTAATGAAAATTGCTAACGATATCCGCATGCTGGCCTCTGGTCCGCGGTCTGGTATCGGCGAAATACATATACCCGATAATGAGCCGGGATCATCCATTATGCCAGGCAAGGTTAACCCAACCCAAAACGAGGCAGTTACCATGGTGGCCGCGCAGGTTATGGGTAATGATGTTACCATATCCATAGGCGGCTCGAACGGCCACTATGAGCTGAATGTATTTAAACCGGTAATGGCAGCCAACTTTTTACAGTCGGCGCGTTTAATTGGCGATGCCTGTGTATCATTCAATGACCATTGCGCCGTTGGTATCGAACCAAATTATGCCGGTATTAAAAAGCATTTAGAAAATTCATTAATGCTAGTTACAGCGCTTAATCCGCATATTGGTTATGAGGCTGCTGCTAAAATTGCTAAAACAGCATTGAAAGAAGGCTCGTCATTACGCGAGGCTGCCATAGGTTTGGGTTACTTAACCAATGAGCAGTTTGATGCATGGGTTAGGCCAGAGGATATGATTGGTTCACTAAAATAAATTAAAGCGTCATTGCGAGGAACGAAGCAATCTCTACGGCTGAAAGTCAATATACACATTGATTAGCAAGTGCAGAGATTGCTTCGTTCCTCGCAATGACGTGTTTTATAAATAAACATGCAAAAACCTTTTACCTTTATCCTTTTACCTTTTTGCCTATTCATATCCGCTTGCTCCCTCAACCCCAGTCGGCAAGGCAAGGGCGAGGGTTACCTGCAAGCCGAATGGAAGCAGGACAGCATACCGATGCAAAAACAGTTACTGAGTTATTCGCTTTATAATTTAAAATTTAGCTGCGATTCGGTGTTTATGCAGATCAGTTCTTTCAGCAAGGTAAACTCCGGGGCAGATAGTTGTATGAATGCCGGCCACTGGACAGAGTACATCCGCGGAACTTATAAGCAAAGCAATGATACGCTGCATATAAAGGGCAATTTTTGCAATGCCGATTATACTTTGAAAAAACAGGCAGGCTGTTTCCGATCGGGGCCGTATGAAGAGTTTTTTAAAGTCAGCAAAAAAACTGATTCACTTATTCAGCTTTCAAGCACATCTAACGTAATACCTGTTAACTTGCGTTTAATTAAAAAGATAGCCTGTAACCCAAAACCACTATAACATGAAAAATACTTTTTTAAAAAATTTAGCTTTAGGGACAATAATACTTTGCTCGCCGGTAATAACTATGGCCTGGGGCACCAACGGGCACCGCATTTCGGGCCAGATAGCCGAAGATCATTTATCGCCGAAGGCCCTTGCCGCCGTGCGCGCCATTTTAGGTAATGAATCTGTAGCTATGGCCAGCAACTGGGCCGATTTTATTAAATCAGACCCTACTTACAGCTACTTATATAACTGGCATTTTGTCGATTTTGAAAGACCGATGAGCTACCCCGAAATGACCGAGTTTTTGGAGCATGATAATAATGTGGATGCTTACACCAAGCTGAAATTTTTGATAGCTGAATTAAAAAAGAAGGAAACATCAAAAGAAAACAAGCTATTATATCTGCACATGCTAATACATATTACCGAAGATGTGCACCAGCCAATGCATACCGCGCATGCGAGCGATAAAGGGGGTAATGATTTTAAAGTGAATTGGTTTAATAAGCCTACCAACCTGCATTCTATTTGGGATAGCGAACTGGTGAATTTCCAGGAACTAAGCTACAGTGAATACGCAAAAGCAATTAATCATGCTACTCCGGCACAAATTAAAGATTGGCAAAGCGCCCCATTGAACAAATGGATATTTGAATCGAGCCAATTGGCAGAGCAAATATATACCGAAATTAAACCCGGTGATACATTAAATTACAAATACAATTTTACCCATTTAGACATCCTTAACCAGCAACTGCTAAAAGGCGGTATCAGGTTAGCGGGTGTTTTGAATGAGATATTCAGTTAAGGAGATTAATGCTGAGGGCTAAAAGCAAAAAGCTTTTGGTCTTTCGGCTTTTTGCTTTTACCTCAAAAAAATGAAAATACTAATGGTTTGCCTGGGCAATATTTGCCGTTCGCCGTTGGCGGAAGGGATCATGCAGCACCTGGCTGATGAGCAGGGTTTAAATTGGGAAATTGATTCGGCGGGCACCGGCGACTGGCACATTGGCCAGGGCCCGGACAGGCGCTCAGTATGCACTGCCCGCGAACATGGCATTGATATCAGCAAGCAAGTTTGCCGGCTTTTTAGGGTAAGTGATTTTGATACGTTCGATCATATCCTGGTGATGGATAAAAACAACCTCAGCAATGTTTTAGCAATGGCCCGTAATGACGAGGATGTTAAAAAAGTAAGGCTGCTGTTGACGGATAATAAAATAGTACCGGATCCTTATCATGATGACGCACAGTTTGAACCTGTTTATAAGCTGATTGAGGATGGATGCAGGGAGTTTATAAAGAATTATCTGAACCATGATTCTTAGGATTTCATGATCGCCCTGATTTAATCAGACAGGCAATCATAAAATCCTTAGATCCTGTATCATGGTTCAGACAATTACATTGCCGCTTTATCCAAATAGGCAGCTAAAGCATTAATAGTTGCAGACACTGCCACTATTTGTTGCTGAGCCTCCGGCCAGTTACGTTGTTCTATAGCTTCACGTATACCTGGCATGGTTTTAACACCATAACCGGTATAAAAGCCCGGCGCATATATGCTATGCTTATACCATGGGCGTCGCGGTAAACCTTCCGGTGATAATAATTGTTGCTCGGCCCTATAAATAGTTTCATTTAAAGCTTTATGATCAACAGTTGTTGCCGACGCGGTATTCATAACCACCGCCAGTTTATTGGCACTTGCTTTTAATGCATCCAAAGAAGCTGTTAATGCCGAAAAATCAATTGCCGGTACTTCGCCTTTTGCCACTGGTGTTGCAATGTGTTTGGTCGGATCAGCGGCCAAATTAAAAGCGTTACTTTTTACCAGTTGGTTTTGCATGGCCGTAGCCTCACGCATGGTGTTTGCCAGTTCTATTACCTCTTTACCATAGCCATTTAAGGTGGTTGAAAGG
Organism: Mucilaginibacter sp.; assembly: GCF_028288205.1. Classification (GTDB taxonomy): domain Bacteria; phylum Bacteroidota; class Bacteroidia; order Sphingobacteriales; family Sphingobacteriaceae; genus Mucilaginibacter. Next base: position 18,086 of record NZ_JAQBOD010000036.1, on the reverse strand, counting down.
CTGCGGAAGTCAAATGGCAATACATCGGCATTTGCCATACGTAATACGGTATGCCCTATGGTTTTTGATAAGGCTACACCATAAACAAAACCGGGGTCCTTAAAACGCTGGTAATCGGCAAATGAATCATATATAGAGTGATAATCGCCACCACCGCCTTCGCCGCCATAACCTATATCCAGGGTAGGCACACCCAAATGCTGTAAAAAAGATGAAAAATCTGACCCCGAGCCTAATGCTGATATTGGATCGGTTTTACGGTCCAGTATTTCCTTTTTAGCTTTAGATGTTGCTGCATTTACCACTTCATGCGCTTTTTTACGTTCGGCCACGGTAACATTAGTTTCGGGGTCTGTAATACCTTCTGATACCTCGCCGATAAATTTTTCTAACGCATGCGATCCACCGGCATGATAAAATCCACGTGATATATCATCCGAGTTAATGTATACTACTGCTTTTTGCTGCAGCTCTTTATCATGGTCCTCCACATATTCGGTAGAGCCTAATAGTCCCGGTTCTTCACCATCCCAGGCGCAATATACGATGGTACGTTTTGGTTTCCAGCCGGTTTTAAGCATATCGCCCAAAGCCTTTGCCTCGTCCAATAATGACGATTGTCCGCTTAGCGGATCATCGGCACCATTTACCCAGCCATCATGATGATTGCCGCGCAACACCCACTCATCAGGATAGGTTGAGCCTTTTATTGTGCCGATAACATCATAAGCCGTAACCATGTCCCAGTTAAATTCCAGCTTTAAATGTACTGTAGTGGCACCCGGACCAATATGATAAGTTATAGGCAATGCACCGCGCCAATCGTCGGGGGCTACCGGCCCTTCCAAAGCAGCAAGCAATGGTTTGGCATCCTGGTAGCTAATAGGTAATACAGGTATCTTTAATATGGTGGTAGCGTCTTTACGATCCAAGCGTTTAGCATTTTCGGTAGCACCAATGCCGGGAGTTAACGGGTCGCCGGGATAGATCACCATATCCATTACTGAACCACGCTGTACACCGGTTTCATTTTTATAGGCTCCTTTAGGATATACATCGCCTGCATAATAACCATCATCCTTCGGGTCAGAATAAATTATACAACCAATAGCGCCATGCTCATAAGCTACTTTAGGCTTAATGCCGCGCCATGATTTGCCGTATTTGGCAATAACTATCTTTCCTTTTACATCTATGCCCATAGCTGCTAATGTTTCATAATCATCAGGCAAACCATAGTTTACAAATACCAGCTGGCCGGTTACATCACCATCGGCACTCCAGGCGTTATAAGTAGGTAGCTGTCCTGCTTGTGATGAGGTGAGATCTTCGGTCAACGCGGCTTCTTTTAACACAGCCGTGTATTTGGTGGGGCCGGTCATTTCTAACACACGGGTTTTGGGTGTAGGGAACAACACTTTATATGGCTGTAAGTGCGCATCAAAACCATAGCTCTTTAGTTTGGCTAATATCTTTTCGGCAACCACCTTGCCGCCGGGCGAGCCTATGTGATGCGGATACATAGACAGATCTTTTAATGTTTCGCCAATGCGTGTGGCGTTAAGTGATTGATCAAACTGCTGTTCGGTTTGCAGCTGTTTGGCTGATGAGGCGGGCGTAAAACCCATCAAAGTTTTTTGCTGAGCTTGTGTATAAGCTGTGGCAAAAACCAATAGGCTAAGCGTAAATAATTTTTTCATTTCCTGTCAGGGTTTTTTATATGGCTATGAAAATAGATAATTTATAGTGTAAAGACCATATGTGTTGGGAAAATAAAATTGTCATTCTGAGTAACCCATATTTGCGTTTGCAAATAACCGCATTGAAAAAGACACTAAATTACCTGTTTGACAATCATTCTTAGCGCAAGCCTTCGCATATTATAAACTTCGGGCAACTGATATAATGGCGGCATTATATTGCCAGTGATTTTGTTTCATCTTGTTTCAAATACTTTGTTTCACCACTCCTAAATTGGCAATTTGTAATTATTTGATTATCAATAACCAAGCTTAATATCACGCCCACAAATATTGACGAATAAGTTGTTACATTTTGTTTCACCACTTTTTAGCAATTATCTCATAAACAATACTTTAAGTCAAAATATTATTTCACTTGTTTTATTTGTTTCACACTCGCGTGAAACAAAATTCGTTTTTGTCATTGGCAGCGAGTGAAGAACTACTCTCTTGAGCGTAGCGAAAAATCTTATATACCCTTATCACTCAAACAATAGCAAACACCATACTGTTAAACAGCTACACTTAAAACAATAAATTATGCGATGGTTTGGCGGCAGCGAAAGCAATGATGTTGAAGAAGGAAGCAGCAGCAGCGGTGGCCGCGGGTTATTATTTGGCGGCGGCATATTGGGTGTAATAGGTCTTATTATCTATTTATTCACCGGCATAAACCCTGGACAAATGCTCAGCTTGAATAACACTGCCGATAGCTCACAGCAAATAAATACGGTACCGGGCGGCGGGCAGGAGAGTCGCAACAAGCAGTTTGCACGGGTAATATTTCAAGGGACTACCGTTGTTTGGGATAGCCTGTTCCGAACCATGGAGAAAACGTATAAGCATCCGATATTGCATTTCTATACCGGTGCCGTTGATGCCGAAGGCTGCGGCTACACCACATCAGCAACCGGGCCATTCTATTGCCCGGCCGACCAACGGGTTTACCTTGATCTTTCCTTTTTTGATGAATTGCAAAACCGTTTCGGCGCGCCCGGCGAATCCGCCTGGGCCTATGTAATAGCACACGAGGTTGGCCATCATATACAAAACCTGTTGGGTGTATCGGCCAAAATGGATGAGGCCAGGAATAATTTAAGTAAAATGGCTTACAACAAGCTATCGGTTAAACTTGAGCTGCAAGCCGATTTTTATGCCGGCGTGTGGGCGCATTATGAAGCGCTTAATCATCATAATAATATTGTAATTGAACGCTCGGATATCGATTCGGCACTTACCGCCGCCCACCAGATTGGCGATGACCGCCTGCAGCAGCAATACCAGGGGCGCGTTACACCCGATAGCTTTACACACGGCACCAGCGCGCAGCGTATGTATTGGTTTAAAAAAGGTTATGATACCGGCGATATAAATCAGGGTGATACTTTTGCCGGGGATGACCTATAATAAGGGCGTATATTAACCAATAGGGTTATGCTTTGGTAATAACATAAACAATATGCACTTTATTTAGTTAGTTTATAGCTTAATAACTTAATTTAGCTACATGCTTACTTACAGGAAACCTCAACACCTTTTTTTATTGCTTTTGTTTGCCGCGATTTTGGTCGCGTCGTGTTCGCCAAAAGTCACTAATCCCAAACCTAAACAAGGTTCTGTAAAATCGCCCATCGTTAAAGGGCCCCATTTTACTACAGATAGTATTTATACTACTAAAACAGATTCGCTGTTAAATATTGCAAGACTACAGCAGCCCGTTATGTTATTTGACAGCACGGGCATAATTGCAGTGCCTTCAGAATGGGTAGGCACTGTTAATTTTGGCATGCGTAAAGCTAACTATGTGATCATTCATTATACCGCGCAAGACTCTGTACAACAAACAATTAAAACCTTTATCATGGCAAGCACTCAAGTAAGTGCCCATTATGTGGTAGGTAAAGACGGCAAGGTTTTCCATATGGTGAATGATTACTTGCGCTCTAACCATGCCGGCGTAGGCAAATGGGGCAGCGTTACAGATATGAACAGTTGTTCGTTAGGTATAGAGATAGACAATAATGGCTTCGAACCTTTTACCGACATGCAAATAAAAAGCCTGCTGGCATTGCTGACGCAGCTAAAAAAGACTTATAATATACCTACAGCTAATTTTATTGGGCACCAGGATTTTGCACCCAGGCGCAAACCAGATCCCGGACCGATGTTCCCATGGAAATTACTGGCAGACCATGGTTTTGGCTACCGGAGCGATATGATAGTAGTACCCGCGCCAGACAATTTTGATTATAAAACCGCATTGCGATTAATAGGTTATGATACTTCTGATCTCAACGCGGCCATAATAGCTTTTAAACGCCACTTTGTACAGGATGACAGTACCGTGCAATTAAGTCCGCTGGATTTGAATGTGTTGTATAATGTGTATCAGAAGTATTGAGTGAGGTAAAAGGCGAAAGGTAAGGAATCAAACCTTTCGCCTTTCACCTTTAAACCTTTTACCTCCCACCTTTAACCCTTCTTCGCCCACCCGTCTTTCAAGGTCACGGTACGGTTAAACACCAGCTTATCAGCAGTTGAATGTTTATCCAGCGTGAAATAACCTTTACGGATAAATTGGTAGCCTTTCCCCATTTCGGCATTGGCCAGGTCGGCCTCTATGTAAGCGTTAGAGATGATATGTAAGCTGTTTGGGTTTATATAATCTTTAAAATCACCTTCTTCGTTCGATGGGTCCTCTACTTGGAACAACCGATCGTACAAACGCACCTCGGCTGTTTTAGCGTGGGGCACACTTACCCAATGAATAGTGCCTTTAACATTGATACCACTGGTATCATGTCCCGATTTTGATTCGGGGATGTAGGTGCAATATATTTCGGTAACGTTGCCATTGGCATCCTTTTTAAAATCGTCGCATTTAACAATGTAGGCGTTCTTTAAACGCACCATCAGCCCAACGCCTAAACGGAAAAACTTTTTAGGCGGCTCTTCCATAAAGTCTTCGCGCTCTATCCAAAGTTCATTGCTGAATGGCATATCTCTGCCGCCATCACCGCCTTCAACTTCGGGGTTGTTTTCGCCATGCAGGGTTTCTGTTTTTCCTTCGGGATAGTTGGTGATGATCATTTTAATCGGATCCAACACAGCCATGCGGCGCCAGGCGGTTTTGTTCAGGTCCTCACGGATACAGAACTCCAGCAGGCTAAAATCTATCATGTTCTCGCGTTTGGCAACGCCAATACGCTCGCAAAATTCGCGGATAGACGTGGCCGTATAACCACGGCGGCGCAAACCGCTGATCGTAGCCATACGCGGATCGTCCCAGCTTTCTACATGTTTCTCATTAACCAATTGCAGCAGCTTACGCTTGCTCATAACAGTGTACGTCATGTTTAAACGGGCAAACTCATATTGTTTAGACGGGAATATATTTAATTCCTCTATAAACAAGTCATACAATGGCCTGTGCGACACAAACTCAAGCGTACAAATAGAGTGTGTTATTTCTTCAATGGCATCAGACTGGCCGTGTGCGAAATCATACATCGGGTAAATGCACCACACATCGCCTGTGCGGTGATGGTGGGCGTGTTTAATGCGGTATATCAATGGGTCGCGCAGCAGCATATTTGGCGAGGCCAGGTCTATCTTTGCACGCAGTACCTTATCCCCATCCTGGTATTTGCCGGCTTTCATGTCGGCAAACAGTTGCAGGTTTTCTTCTGCGCTGCGGTTGCGGTATTCGTTGGGTGTGCCCGGTTCGGTAGGTGTGCCTTTTTGGGAGGCAATCTCTTCGGCGGTGCTGTCATCCACATAAGCCAGGCCCTTTTTTATCAGCGTTACGGCAAAATTATATAATTTATCAAAATAATCAGAAGCATATAACTCTTCGGCCCAGTCAAAACCCAGCCATTTTACATCTTCTTTAATGCTGTCAACATATTCGGTTTCTTCTTTGGTGGGGTTGGTATCATCAAAACGCAGGTTGGTTTTGCCGTTGTATTTTTTTGCCAGTCCGAAATTTAAGCAGATAGACTTAGCATGACCAATATGCAAATAACCATTAGGCTCGGGCGGGAAACGGGTTAATACCCGGCCGCCGTGCTTGCCTGCAGCTATATCTTCTTCAACTATTTCTTCAATAAAATTTAATGATCTCTCTTCGCTCATAGTAGGGCAAAAGTAGGTTTTTTAGCTGAAAGCGGAAAGCGGAGTAAAGCGAAAAGAGTGTTTGGGCTGTGCGATTCCCTCCCCTGGGAGGGTAGGGAGGGGTTAATAAAGCGATTTGTATATCGGTGAAACCCCTCCCTGCTATTTCACCGTCAAACCGCGCCCCTCCCGTGGGGAGGGAACTTATTACAAATTAAAATTTTTCGAACATTTGTAATCGCACATCCCGTTGCTTATTAATCTCCTAAACCGCCAGCTTAGCTTGCAATGTATTAGCCATCCGTTTAATAAAAAAATAATTTGCCGAGCCGCCAATTACCGCGCCTACTACCGGTATCAGCCGTTCGGCCGTTTTCGAGCCGAGGTTGAGCATCAGTTTTTCGGCGACCTCTTCCATTACGTTTTTGCTGATGGTCATTCCCGTGTCCACCTTTAACGAGGCAGCCACTATCGTAAAAAAATCAGTAAATTTTAGCTGGTATTTGCCGGTATGGTAATAGGTAATAGCCAACGTGACCCTAAACTGCTGCGTAATTAAATTGATCAGATCAAACGGGATGCCTAACACCATGGTAGACAGGCCACCCGCGCCTGCCATAGCACCCGAGCCTGCCGCTAGCAGCGCGCATTGGTTAATAAATTTTTCAAGACCCAACTCATCAACACCTTTTTTAACGCCCAGTTGGTCTATCCGGTTAAAAATTTGTTTAAAGCCATTCTGTGCCAGTTGGGTAAAACCCGCTTTTATTTTGGCATCCATCCCTTTCAGGTTAAATGCAGGTAATTGTAGTTTGCGCATGTTGTAAATAGTAAAATTATTGCAGGTAGCGCTATTTCCATGCCAGTGTTTATTTTCTGACATTTTTGGCGTTTTTTGCTGCGGGCTGCCTGAAGTCTATGACTTGATATATCTGATCATCATCTAAAAAAGTTGTATAAAAAAATTAAGAATCTGATAATTACTGAATAATATACCCCGCTGGCAAGGGCGGTACCCAATTTGCCCAAATTGATTAGCCTACGTAGAGATTGCTTCGTTTCTCGCAATGACGCTTTGAGAGTTAATTGCTTAATCCCTACCTTTGTCCCATCCCGGGATAAAAACCCGGCAACTTAATGATAAAAGAAATAGAAATAACCTGCCCACCCGGGCAGCAGGAAGATGAAGCCGCGTTAAAAAGCATCGCCGCTTTATCGCTTAACATATCGCCACAAAAAATTACTGGCATACAGGTACTAAAACGCAGTATTGATGCGCGTGGCCGCCGGGTGCTTTACCGCATGCAGGTTAAGATTTTTATTGACGAGAGCCATCACCCCGAAACCTATATCCAGCAATACCCGGATGTTAAAAATGGCAAGCCGGTAATTATTGTGGGTGCTGGTCCGGCCGGGTTGTTCGCGGCTTTGCAGTGTATAGAGATGGGCATGAAGCCTGTTATTGTAGAGCGCGGCAAGGCAGTTAAAGAGCGCAGGCGCGATTTGGCTAACATTAACAAGGAGGGCCTTGTAAACCCCGAAAGCAACTATTGTTTCGGCGAGGGTGGGGCGGGCACCTATTCGGACGGTAAGCTGTACACCCGCAGCACCAAGCGCGGCGATGTTACGCAGGTGCTTAAAACCTTTGTAGCGCATGGCGCCACTACCGATATTTTGGTAGATGCACGTCCGCATATCGGCACCAATAAGCTGCCGCAAATTATTACTGCCATACGCGAAACCATCCTCAATGCAGGTGGGGAGATTTTATTTGATACCAAAGTAACCGGCTTACTGGCCGACTTCGGCAAAATACAAGGCGTAAAGCTATCATCGGGCGAAACCCTGAAAGCCAGCGCGGTGATATTGGCCACGGGCCACTCCGCCCGCGATGTGTTTGAAATGCTGCATCGCCAAAATATATTAATAGAAGCCAAGCCGTTCGCGCTGGGTGTACGCATAGAGCATCCGCAGGAAATAATAGACCGCGCCCAATACCATTGCGAATATCGTGGTCCGGATTTGCCGCCGTCCTACTATAACCTGGTGGAGCAGGTGGATGGCCGGGGAGTGTTTTCGTTCTGCATGTGCCCGGGCGGCATCATTGCTCCCTGCGCCACCGAAGCCAACGAAATTGTGGTGAACGGCTGGAGCCCGTCAAAACGCAATAATCCTTTCGCCAACTCGGGCACGGTGGTACAAATAAACATGGAAGATGTAAAGGGCAGCGATGCCGATCCGTTTAAGATGCTGCACTTTCAAAGCCAGATTGAACAGCTGGCCTTTAAAGCCGGTGGCGGCAAACTGGTGGCTCCCGCGCAGCGGATGGTAGATTTTGTGGAAGGTAGACTGTCTGTTGATCTCCCCGAAAACTCTTACCTGCCGGGCACTAAAAGCGTAGCGCTAAAAGAGGTGCTGCCCGATTGGATAAACGACAGGCTGCGCCGCGCCCTGCCCGCCTTTGGTAAAAAAATGAAAGGATATTATACAAATGAGGCTATATTGGTGGGGGTGGAGTCGCGCACATCATCGCCCATAAAAATTCCGCGCGATAAAGAAACGCTGCAGCACCCGCAAGTACAGGGGCTTTTCCCCTGCGGCGAAGGCGCGGGCTACGCGGGTGGCATAATTTCTGCGGCTATTGATGGGATAAATTGCGCGGTGGGAGCGGGAAAGGTTGTCTGAACCATGATTCGTAGGATTTATTGATTTTCATGATTAAATTTAACAGTTCGACAGGCAATCCTAAAATCCTTTAATCTATAAATCATAGTCATGACAACAGCCGAAAAACTCCTTCACGAATTAGAAAAAGTATCAACGGGCCATCCCTGGTACGGATCGCCGGTATATGATATACTGGGCAAGGTTACTTTTGAAACCGCTTACGAACGGGTGGGCCATGCGCATACCATTGCCGAGATCATTCTGCACATGCTTAGCTGGACCGAAGAGGTAATGGACCGCCTTAACGAAAAACCTGCATCACTACCCCTAAGTGGCAACTGGCCCGAAACCGGCGACCCCGACGAACGGAAATGGAAACTATGGATAGATGACCTTAAGCTGGTTAACGTAAACCTGGTAAAAACCATTCAGGATTTCCCCGAAGAAAAATGGGGCGAACCAATCATTGATAAACGCGGCAACCAGCCGGTTACCACTTACGAGGAGTTGGTTTATGGGTTTATACAGCACCAGATATATCATTCCGGACAGATTGCATTGTTGACGAGGATAATTATAGGATAATTTGATAAGGAGCGCTGCCATCCTGCCACATAGCAATACGTCATGCTGCCCTTTTTTCTCTGTTATATTGAGGAATAAATTTCCTGTCAATAAAATGTAACAGGTTTGTTGCATTTTATATATTTGTGTGTACATTTAAGAAATCCCCTAATATGACCACATTTCGGACGCTTTCAGGCACAGCTACGTATGCCGGTATTTTCGGCAACTCAGAGTTGGTCCACTTATTAAAACGTTCACTTTTTGGTGTAAAACAGGCAGATCTATTAGCTTTTCAGGGCAAATCATTAATTACCGTGGTTGATACCCTGTTAACCCCCGCCGCAACACCTGCCCCACCGGTTAATAACTATAATGACAGCAATTATACCGATGCTAATGTAGCCGCTGGCCAAACTTGGGTAAACGCGCCTTATACAGATGGCGCAACGGATAGCAGGCGCACAACCAGCCTTAAAGCATGGTGGCTGGGCCGTATGTTAAATCAGCAGCAAAGTATAGAAGAAAAAATGGTGCTTTTTTTGCATAACCATTTCTCTACCCAAACAGCTACCATTGGCGACGCGCGTTATGAATACAAGCACAATGCCCTGCTGCGCCAATACGCTTTAGGTAATTTTAAACAGCTGGTAAAGCAAATAACGCTCGACCCTGCTATGCTGCGTTATTTAAACGGGTATCAAAATGTTAAAACATCGCCCAATGAAAATTATGGGCGCGAACTGCAGGAATTGTTTACCATAGGTAAGGGCCCCAACTCAAAATATACAGAAGATGATGTAAAAACTGTCGCGAAGGTGTTAACCGGTTATAACGTTAACGCCGCCACCATATCATCTGCATTTGATGCTACCAGGCATGACACCACCAACAAGCAATTCTCTGCATTTTACGGTAATAAATTAATAACCAGTAAGGTTAACGCTGCCGGCGCCACGGAGCTGGATGATATGCTGGATATGATATTTGCCACTAACGAGTGCGCGCTGTATATATGCCGCAGGCTTTACCGCTTTTTTGTTTATTACATTATTGATGATGCCACCGAGGCTAATGTTATTGCGCCGCTGGCTACTATTTTCAGGAATAATAATTATGAAATTAAGCCGGTATTAAAGGCGCTTTTAACCAGCGATCATTTCTTTGACCGCCTAAACAGCGGTTGTATGATAAAGAGTCCCATTGATTTTCATGTTGGTGTTTGCCGCGATTTCGGGATAGTTTTCCCGGCGGATACAGATTATGTAAATGCTTATTATATGTGGGATTATATCCGCACGCAATCGGCTATCATCGCACAAAATATTGGCGACCCGCCCAACGTATCCGGTTGGGCGGCTTATTACCAGGAACCAGAATATCATGAGCTTTGGATAAACACAGACACGCTGCCCAAACGTAACCAGTTTACTGATACCATGGTGGCCAACGGCTATACGCGCAATGGCAAAAAAATAGGTATAGATGTTATTGCATATACAAGTACCTTACCAAATCCTGCCGATCCTAATGCATTGGTAAGCGATGTGCTTGCCCAGCTATATGCAGTTACGGTATCGCAACAGGTAAAAGATTTTTTAAAGGCGATATTGTTATCATCACAATTGTCTGATCACTATTGGAGCGATGCCTGGAACGCTTATAAATCGCTACCCACCGATGCTATTAATAAAGGTACAGTTATCATGCGCCTTACAGCGTTTTATAAATATATCATGGACCTTTCTGAATACCAGCTATCATGAGAAGAAGAGATTTTTTAAGAGCAGCAGGTACGGCAGGTGTTATGATGCCCGCATTGGTTAATGGTTATGCTTTTAAGGCTTTTGGGGCCTCGCCATTAATGAGTGCGCTAACCGCGGCGCCTACAGAAACCGACCATGTGCTGGTGATCATTCAAATGACTGGCGGTAATGATGGCTTAAACATGGTTATCCCTATAGATCAATATGCTAACCTGGCAAATGCGCGCGCTAACATTATCATACCTCAAAATAAAATATTGGCGCTTGACGGTACCAGCATGACCGGCCTGCATCCGGCCATGACGGGTTTACAAAGCCTTTATAATGATGGCAAACTTAAAGTTGTACAATCGGTAGGCTATCCGCAGCCTAATTTCTCGCATTTTCGCGCTACAGATATCTGGCTTACCGGTGCAGATTCAAATGTTGTATTAAATACAGGTTGGGCGGGGCGCTACCTTAGTCAGGAGTATACCAATTACCCCATAGGCTATCCCAATACCATTATGCCCGATCCGCTGGCTATACAAATAGGCTCGACCGTATCGCCTGCCATGCAGGGCCCCTCGGTAAATATGGGGCTGGCAATATCAGATCCGAATAATTTTTATAACCTGATAAACGGTATACAAGATACTGCGCCAAACACGCCTGCGGGTAAAGAGTTGACCTACATCAGGCAGGTATCGCAGCAAACACAGGAGTATGGCGCGGTTATTAAGGCAGCAGCTGCAAAAGTGACCAAGCAAGCAACTTATCCAACTAATAATACCCTGGCAGATCAGCTTAAGATAGTTGCGCGTTTAATTGCCGGCGGGTTAAAAACCCGGGTATATATGGTAAGCATAGGCAGCTTTGATACCCATGCTGCACAAGTTAATAATGGCGCTACCGAAACCGGTACACATGCCAATCTGCTGCAAAAAACGTCAGACGCGGTAAAAGCTTTTATGGATGATATGAAAGGGTTAGGTACATCTAAACGGGTAATGGGCATGACGTTTTCTGAGTTTGGCAGACGCATAAAATCAAACGCCAGCGCAGGTACAGATCACGGCGCAGCAGCGCCAATGTTTTTATTTGGCGATTATATACAATCAGGCGTGTTGGGTACCAGTCCGGCTATTGGCACCACGGTGGGTGTGAATGATAATATACCTATGCAGTACGATTTTCGGTCGGTTTATGCATCTGTATTGAAAGAATGGTTCTGTGTATCGCCAGATATTTTAAACAATGTAATGCTTAATAATTTCCAGGAACTGCCGGTTATTAAAGATACCGCGCCATGTGTATCAACCAATAGTGATATACTGAATGCACAGGCTGGTAAGAATTTAATTAATAATTATCCTAATCCGTTTAACGGATCAACTACTATCAATTTCGAATCGCAGGGCGGGCACGCGCTTATCCAGGTATTTGATTCGCAAGGGCACCTGGTGCGTACGCTGATTGATGCGGTACAGGAAAAGGGCAGTCACAAGGTTACCTTTGAGAATCAAGGCTATGTGCCCGGGCCATATTACGCACGCCTGCAAAACGGCAGTTTACAGCAAGTGCGTACCATGATGTTGGTGAGGTAATTTCCTTAATACTCCAGCTCCGTACACAAAAAACCTGCATTATGCAGCAGGGATTCAATATACCGCGGCGAAACATCGTGCGACACTACGCGCAGTATATTATCACAATCTTCCAGGTCGAAGTTCCATTCCTCAATAGCCTGCACAGAAGTTAGCAGGGGTTGCACCCTTGTAATCTGCTCAGGGGCGGTAACGCTTGTTGTAAATACCAGTATGTCCATAGTAGTATTGTTTGTGAGTGTTTAATAACTTAAAAGATTTGACAACTTTTAAAAAGTTGTCAAATCTCACGGTCTAAATGTTATTCAGTTGGCTTAGCAGGCTCTGTTCTGTCAACAAAATTATTCATGTTGAAATCAAAACTATCGCTTCGTCCCCATGGGCCACAGCCGCCGCGTTCGCGCATTTTTTGTTTGAATTTTTCTTTTTCTTCGGGCGTCATATTTTTAAAACGTTCTTCCATTTTATGGCGCATCCATGGCGCACCGCCACGGCCACCCCAGCCGCGCCCGCCTTTACCGAAGCCAAACAGTATTTTAGATAGAATAAATATGCCCATAGCCTGCCAGAAGGTAATGACGCTAACGTGCAGTATCGCGGGTAATAAATTGTTCCATAATTGCATCACCACAAAACTGATGAGCGAAAGGAAAGCCGCTACCGCAATGGGTATAAATATAAACCGTCCTTTAAAAAATAAATTTTTCATGTTTTTTTGTTTTTAATATTTTGTGATCTCCTGATATAATTGTTGTAACCTGTCGCGCAAGTGCAATACCGCGTACCGCTTGCGCGATACCAGCGTATTTACATTTACGCCCGTAGCTTCTGCTATTTCCTGGAAGGTCATATCTTCCATTTCCTGCCAGATAAAAACCTGCTTTTGCTCTTCGGGCAGTTCGTCCAGCGCGTTAAACAATTGCTCCCAAAAAAGGGTTCGTATGTATTCCGTTTCGGGCGTACTGTCTTCGGTCATCAGGAAATCTTTAAAGCCAGAGGTGTCATCCTCGTCTTCATTACTTCCGGTAAACAGGTCATCAAGTAAAGTTTCTGATTTCTTTTTATGCTTATCTGTTATTTTATTCCTTGCCACTTTATACAGCCAGGCGCCTGTCTGTTCAATTGGTTCAGAATTTACCAGCGCGCTAAACTGGTACCATACATCCTGCAGGATGTCTTCAGCATCGGCATCACTCTTAACACGCTTACGGATAAAGCCCAGCAAATTTTTACCGTACGCTTTTATGGCGTGCAGTATATGGCTGTTTCTTTCTTCGGGCATTAAGGTCGCTATCAATGTATTACTTGTTTAAAGGTATAGACGATTCACGTTTAAAAACATTTTAAAAAATTTAAATTATTTTTTGTGACTACATTCTGACTGCCAAAAACGCTAAATATTACACCTTGGCGTAATATTTGAATATCTCATCCCAACCCCTCTCGCCAAAGGAGAGGGGCTTAAAAGAGGAATTTATATTATGGCTGATAAAAAAACATTGGTTTTAGGGGCTACGCCCAATGCAGGCAGGTATGCTTACCTGGCGGCAAACCGGTTGGCGGGTCACGGGCATTCTATAGTTAACGTAGGATTAAAAACCGGAACGGTAGCCGGCATACCCATCGAAAAGCCCGAAACTATTCATAATGATATAGATACTATTACGTTATATGTCGGTCCGCAAAACCAGCCGCCGCTGTATGATTATATATTGAACACGCATCCCAAACGTATCATCTTCAATCCCGGAACGGAAAATAGTGAATTGAGGAAGATGGCGAATGAAAAGGGGATTGAGACGGAGTATGCCTGTACATTGGTTTTGTTGTCGATAGGAGAATATTAGCCCCCCTAACCCCCTAAAGAGGGAATGATAGTGGGTGTTTTTTGTAGAGGACGCAATATTTTGCGTCTTTTTTACTTATAGGTACTAACCAGGTTCCTTATTGCCATTAAAACATCCACCCGCTCAATCGCCGCGGGTTGGCTGTTACTTTTGTCTTTGATACAAAAGTAACCAAAAAATCAAGTCAGCCCAATCGCTGCCACCTCACAGGCCAAACTCCCGGCCGCGTGGGCTGACAGGCCACCGCTTTTTTTGATTGCTCATAATAACAGAATGTTGGTTCTGCCCTAAGTGTCAGACGATAAGCTTCGGGTGAAAGCAGGTAAAACAAATTGGGTCGTGCGGCAGGAGGGGCATAGCGTCTTTTTGCTGAAGCGGTGGCCTTGCGCGAGCGAAGCGAAGCGCAAAATTATGCAGCCCGTGGTTTTATCGGCTTTGCAGGGCAAAGGCCTTGTGCGTAAAGAAGCCTCTCGCCTGACTTGATTTTTGGTTCTTCATCAAGGAAAAGAACAAAGCCTTCCCGCAGCGATTGAGCTGGACGATGCTTATAATTTGCAATACAACTGGCTAAAAAGATGAATAACTAAAATGATCTTTAGCCACCCCTAAGACGCAAATCATCATTACACCTCCAATTCCGCAAATATCTCCTTTATAGAAAACCTCGCCCCGCAAACAAACTCGTCCGATGCGCCATAATATATAGTAACCGTATCTCCATCAACCAGGTGGCCGTTGGTGAAAACTACATTGCCGAAGAAGCCACTTAGCTCATATTGTTCTGTAGGCACCATAATAGGTTTATCGGTGCGGGCAATAACTTTTGAAGGGTCATTCAGATCAAGCAGGAAAGCGCCTAAACAATATTGATGTTCTTTATTAGCGCCATGATAAATTTCCAGCCAGCCTTTTTCTGTTTTTATGGGTGCGGCGCCTGCGCCAACACGCTGGCAGTCCCAGCTATCCTTGCGGGTTTTGATGATGCATTTATGGTTACCCCAATGCGCCCCATCCGGCGATTCGGCCAGCCAGATAAAATTGCCGCCAATATCCACGCTGCTTGGGCGGTGCAGGCAATAATATAGTCCGTTTATTTTTTCCTCGAAAATAGCGCAATCCTTATTATGGGGGGGCAGTATCATGCCATACGATTGGAAAGTCTTCCAGTCGGTAGTACTGCGCAAACCAACTCCAACACCATTGCCTGATACGGCGGTAAAAGTGAGATAATATTTATCCCCCATCTGGGTAACCCGGCAATCCTCAATACCAAAAGCCTGCAAATACCCTGCACCAAATAAAGACACATAGCCTTCGGGCTCGTAAAAGTGGATGCCGTTATCACTGCAAAGCAGGCGCAGGTGCGATAGGGTGGTTAAATAATCAAGCCCCTGGTAGCGTATCACCCGCGGATCGGTAGTGATCAGTTCCGGATGCGCTGATGGCAGTTCAACAATTTCAGTTTTACCCAGGTCATTCAGGATCGGGAAAAATATGGAGCCTTCCTTTTGCACCGCATTTTCCGCTACGCGGATGATGAGCCAGGTCTTCCCCTCAAAAGTAAATACACCCGGATTAAGTAAACAAATAATTTGCAAACCTGCTTCACTTGCTTTAAGGTCAATGGGTGATAATAATGGATTTTCGGGGAAACGTTTGGCTATATCTGTCATGTGCTATACTATATAGTCCGTAAACAGCCTGCAGCGCTAATAAGTTTTAAACGAAATTTATTTGGACGTTTCCCTTCGGGTCGGGCTGTACATTCATACGCCTCAGGCCTTAGGCGCATTGGCCGGTATCCATTTCCATCCCTAACGCAATTGTTTGAACCATGATTCATAGGATTAAGGGATTATCGGATTTATTTCTTCGGAAAAGCATGTCAGTTAGACCGCGGCAATTGAGCGGGACAATCATTTCATTGAACATACTTAAAGTTAAAAGAATATAGGCTATCCTTTACTTCGGCCCGCTCGCCAATATCCTTAACTCTTTCGGGTAATAATTATTAATGCGATTAGGCAATAATTTTGCCCATCCCAAAGCCTGCCCCTCAAAGGTCATTAAGCTCCAGCCCTTTTCGACAGCGTCGATAGTTAAATTCTCGCGGCGCAAATAAAGTATAGCCTGGTCGTAATCCAATTCGGTTTGTATAACCGCATCCTTATTAATTATAGTACTAAGTGCAAGCTCATGGTCTGGTATCAAATCGCGTCCTGCCAGCTTACCAATCCTAACGCCCGATTTTTTAATATATAAATGGTGCTGCAACAGGTTCAGGCTTTCTTTATGCTGATTGTTTATGGCCAGCCAGTCGTCATTCACCTTAAAAAAGTAATAAACGGCGGGATCATTAATGTAGCTTTTAA
Source organism: Mucilaginibacter sp. (assembly GCF_028288205.1). Taxonomy (GTDB): domain Bacteria; phylum Bacteroidota; class Bacteroidia; order Sphingobacteriales; family Sphingobacteriaceae; genus Mucilaginibacter. The sequence goes on along the minus strand of NZ_JAQBOD010000036.1, from coordinate 1,429 downwards.
TCAATTCAAACTCGTTATTGTCTACTTTTTGATTCCTGTTGTTTTTAAAGGATAACAACGTGCCGCTGCTTTCTTTCTTTTTTAAACAGGCCGCAAACAAACCTTCGCCCTTAACCTTACCCGGATAAAAACGGTAACCCCACGCTTTTTCCGCTGACGATTGCGTTTCAACAATGCCCCACTCTATATTAATGGGTATACGCACGGTTTCCAGATCAAATTCGGCACAGAGCCAATCCAGTATATCCTCATTTTCCAGGTGCGAGTAAGAGCAGGTACTATATATAAGGTAGCCGTCTTCTTTTAGCGCCGGGTAAATATCGGACAGTATACGCTCCTGTCGTTGATGGCAAAGGTTCACATTGGCCTCGCTCCATTCATTCATAGCCGCAGGGTCCTTACGGAACATACCCGAGCCAGAGCATGGCGCGTCAACTAATATAATATCAAAAAAGCCGGTTAGGCGGTTAAAGTCTTTAGGGTCGTTATTGGTTACTATGGTGTTTGCCGTGCCCCACCTGCTCAGGTTATCAGCCAGAACAGGAACGCGCGTTTTAATAATTTCATTAGCCACCAGTAGGTCATCAGCCGTCATTGCCGAATTAAGCAGCGTGCTTTTACCGCCGGGCGCGGCACATAGGTCCAGTATCTTTACCGGTTCTTTTTGTTTAATATGTTGCAAGATGTGGCCGATAAACATAGACGACGCTTCCTGCACATAATAATTACCTGCATGAAAAAGCGGGTCGAAAGTAAAGGATGGGCGGGTATCTAAATAATAGCCTTCGGCGCACCAGGGCACTTGCCCGTCGGTTTTTAATGCTGTTTTTTTAAAAGGATTGATCCTTATAGCGGTGGGCGAGTCGGTATTTTGATGCGCATCAGTAAAATCTGCACGGTCGAAACCCGGCTCTGCGGCTATCGAATCAAGGAAATTATCAGGAAATTGGTGGTTTTGCATTTCATTTCAAATATACAAATTCAATAATTGCCGTTGGTTCTTAATAAAAATGAGGTTAATAGCCGTTAGTTTACAGTGGTTTAGCAATTGTTTTAATTTTTTGTAAATTTCTTTTGGCTGCTTGCCATTTTCTCTTTACATTTGCAACCCGCTCAACCAAAAAGGGCGGTTGTTTTTTGAAATTTGCAGATTAAAAATAAATATAAAAAAAGTGAAAATAACACTTGACACGTATTGAAATTAATCGCATCTTTGCAGCCGCTTCGGTAACGAGGCAAAACGTTGAAAAAATAGGATCCTACGGGGTTTTGTAAATAAATAACAGATACACTGCGACAGTGATATCGAGAAAGTTCTTTTAGGAAATAGAAAATCATGTAGTGAGCGGGCCGGAAGGAAGCCAGTGGACGATAGGAAAGTAGTCAGCAATGACTAATGACTTAATGACCAATGACCAACAAACGGTTT
>NZ_JAQBOD010000066.1 GCF_028288205.1 Mucilaginibacter sp. | reverse complement strand
TAGAACCAGGCTTTGGTATAACCATTGGTAATGCGCTACGTCGTATATTACTTTCATCGCTTGAAGGTTATGCAATTACTTCTGTACGTTTCTCAGGCGTAATGCATGAGTTTTCAACTATAAAAGGGGTTGTTGAAGACGTTACCGAGATCATATTAAACTTAAAACAAGTTAGGTTTAAAAAGACCGGTGAGTCTGGCGACAGTGAAAAAGTTTTCGTGATCATCAACGGTCAGGATACTTTTAATGCCGGTGATATAACTAAATTTTCTAACAACTTTACTGTTTTAAATCCTGATTTGGTTATCTGCAATATGGATTCATCAGTAACGCTTGAAATTGAATTTACGATCAATAAAGGTCGTGGTTATGTTGCAAGCGAAGAAAATAAAAATCCGGATGCGAATGTTGGTGTAATAGCTATTGATTCTATCTACACCCCAATCAAAAACGTAAAATACACTATCGAGAACTATCGTGTAGAGCAAAAAACCGATTACGAGAAATTAGTATTGGACATTGCTACTGATGGTTCAATTCATCCTGAAGACGCGTTGAAAGAAGCTGCTAAGATCCTGATCCAGCACTTTATGTTGTTTAGCGACGAGAACATGATGCTTGAAGCACAAGCTAAAGAAGAAACTAAAGAAGTTGACGAGGAAATTTTACACATGCGTAAGATCCTTAAAACTGAATTGGTTGATCTTGACCTTTCTGTTCGTGCATTAAACTGCTTAAAAGCAGCTGATATCCGCAGCCTGGCTGATTTGGTATCTTACGATGTAGCCGATATGTTGAAATTCAGAAACTTTGGTAAAAAATCGTTGACTGAAATTCAGGACCTGGTTAAATCAAAAGGATTATCTTTTGGTATGAACCTGTCGAAATTTAAATTAGACGAAGAATAATTTTAGTGGTTAGAGGTTAGAGATTAGTTGAATAGTCTTTAACCTCTAATCATTTATAACAAAGAGTAGTTATAGTGAGGCGATCTCACTAACTCCAAACGCAAATTTTTAACGGAGTATTTGCATAATTCCGCGGGCTTGACTGAAAAGCCGCCCAACGGTATGCACGTGCCACAAATAACAAAACAATGAGACACGGTAAAAAACACAACCACTTAGGCCGCACCACCAGTCACCGCAAAGCGATGCTGAGTAACATGGCTACATCGCTTATCTTACACAAGCGTATCACTACTACTTTAGCTAAAGCAAAAGCTTTACGCGTGTATGTAGAACCTATCCTAACTAAAGGTAAAGACGATACTACACACTCACGTCGTACCGTATTTAGCTACCTGCAGGATAAAGACGCGACAACTATTTTGTTCCGCGAAATTGCTGAGAAAATTGCTAACCGCCCGGGTGGTTATACTCGTATCGTTAAATTACAAAATCGTTTAGGTGATAATGCCGAAATGGCAATTATAGAGTTGGTAGATTATAACACAGTTTACGGTACAGATGCTGCACAAGCTGCCAAGAAATCAACACGTCGTCGTGGTGGTTCCGGCAAAGCAAAAGCTGATGCCCCTGTAACAGCAGCACCAGCTGCAAGCGCAGAAGTAACGCCTGCTGATGAATTTGAAGTTGCAGAAGCGCCTGTTGAAGATGCTGCAGTAGCAGAAGCACCAGCTGCCGAAGAAACTCCGGAAGCACCAGCTGCTGACGAAGAAAACGCAGAAAAAGGAGAATAAGCCCCCTCTAAATCTCCCCCGGTAGGGGAGACTTTAAAATTATATTAAAAACGCCCTGCTTAGTTGAGTGGGGCGTTTTTTTGTTTGTGTATTGCTTGACACGTGTTACGTAATGCGTTACATTTGTATTAATGATTGAAAGTATTAAGCATAAAGGTTTAAAGTTATTATGGGAGAAGGATGATACATCTAAATTACCTTCCACACAAATCTTTAAGATCAGGATGATTTTGACATTGCTTGACAACGCGGCAGATATAAAGGATATGAATTTCCCTGGTTCAGATATGCACATATTGAAAGGAAACATGGCAGGATTTTGGGCGGTTAAAATTAATGGGAACTACCGCCTGATATTTCGTTTTGAAAACGAAAATGCTTTCGATGTAGATTATATTGATTACCATTAAAAAATAAAATTATGATAAAGCGCGGCATGGCCCCGGCACACCCGGGGATGATATTAAAAGGACTTTACCTGGAACCTATGGAAATAACCATTACACAAGCGGCAAGTAAACTGGGTGTTGCCCGTAAAACACTGTCGCAATTGGTTAACGGCCATATGGGTGTTAGTGCAGAGATGGCTATCCGTTTATCAAAAGCATTAAACACAACGCCACAGTTATGGATGAATATGCAGCAAGGATATGATCTTTGGGTGGCAGAAAAGAAATCGGAAAGCATTCATGTTGTGCCTTTTGCTATTGCGTCGTGATAACAGAAACTACACGGTAGCAAATAATTAATTCTCTTTTTTTGTTAACGCTATACCTTGCGCTCGTTTGCAACAAGTGCTTAACGTAGTTTAGCATTTCCAAATGCGATACACGAGCGCAAGGTATATCATAAGTTTTTCTGCCAACCTGTCACCGTTTTTACACACATTTCTGACTAATTAATACCTTTCACCTTTCACCTTTCGCCTTTTACCCCTAATAATTTACCTTTTACCCCTAATAATTCTGCCAAACCCAAATTGGCACAAGCATTGTTAAACAGGTAATATAAACAATCAAGAAATTATAATCATATGTCTAAAATAATTGGAATCGACTTAGGTACAACAAACTCCTGCGTAGCTGTAATGGAAGGTAACGAGCCTGTAGTTATAGCAAACAGCGAGGGAAAACGTACTACGCCGTCAGTAGTGGCTTTTATCGACAACGGCGAGCGTAAAGTAGGAGATCCTGCCAAGCGTCAGGCTATTACAAATCCTACAAAAACTATTTCATCTATCAAGCGCTTTATGGGTAACCAGTTTAATGAGGTTACTAAAGAAGCGGCCCGCATGCCTTATACCGTAGTAAAAGGCGACAATAATACACCACGCGTAGAAATTGGCGATCGTAAATACACCCCGCAAGAAATTTCGGCAATGATCCTTCAGAAAATGAAGAAAACTGCTGAAGACTTTTTGGGTCATGAAGTTACCGAAGCGGTTATTACCGTGCCGGCTTACTTTAATGATGCACAGCGCCAGGCTACTAAAGAAGCCGGTGAAATTGCAGGTTTAAAAGTACGTCGTATCATTAACGAGCCTACTGCTGCTGCCCTTGCTTATGGTTTGGACAAAGCACACAAGGATATGAAAATTGCCGTATTTGATTGCGGTGGTGGTACACATGACGTTTCTATCCTTGAGTTAGGTGATGGCGTGTTCGAAGTAAAATCAACCGATGGTGATACCCACCTGGGTGGTGATGACTTTGACCAGGTAATTATTGACTGGATGGCAGACGAATTTAAAAGCGACGAAGGTGTTGATCTGCGTAAAGATCCAATGGCTTTGCAACGTTTAAAAGAATCTGCAGAGAAAGCTAAAATTGAATTATCAAGCTCGGCACAAACAGAAATTAACTTACCATACATTACTGCTGCCGATGGCATGCCAAAGCACCTTGTTAAAACTTTAACCCGTGCTAAATTTGAGCAGCTGGCCGACAGTTTGATCAAACGTACTATTGAGCCTTGTAAAACTGCTTTGAAAAATGCAGGTTACAGCATTGGCGATATTGACGAGGTTATTTTGGTGGGTGGTTCTACACGTATCCCCGCTATACAGGATGCAGTACAAAAATTCTTTGGTAAAGCGCCATCAAAAGGTGTAAATCCTGATGAAGTGGTTGCTATTGGTGCAGCTATTCAAGGTGGTGTATTAACCGGCGAAGTTAAGGATGTGTTGTTGTTAGATGTTACCCCATTATCATTAGGTATTGAAACTATGGGTGGTGTAATGACCAGGCTGATAGAAGCAAACACAACTATCCCTACCAAGAAATCAGAAACATTCTCTACCGCGTCTGATAACCAGCCATCAGTTGAGATACATATTTTACAAGGCGAGCGCCCTATGGCACAAGGTAACCGTACCATTGGCCGTTTCCACTTAGATGGATTGCCGCCTGCACCTCGTGGCGTACCACAGGTTGAAGTAACTTTTGATATTGATGCCAATGGTATATTACACGTATCGGCTAAAGATAAAGCTACCGGTAAAGAGCAAAAGATCCGTATTGAAGCGTCATCTGGTTTAACTGATGCCGAAATAAAGAAAATGAAGGACGAAGCTGAAGCTAACGCGGATGCTGATAAAGCGGCAAAAGAAGAAGTTGAAAAACTGAACAGCGCCGATGCCCTGATCTTCTCGACCGAGAAACAGTTGAAAGAATACGGTGATAAAATATCAGCAGATAAAAAAGCACCTATTGAAGAAGGTTTAGCAAAATTAAAAGCAGCTTATGCTTCTAAAAACCTGGCTGACATAGAGGTTGCTCAAAATGAGCTTAACACAGCCTGGACCGCAGCCTCTGAAGAGATGTACAAAGCATCGGCAGAAGGTGGACAACAACCGGGTGCTGACGCGGGTGCCGGAGCAGGTCCGCAAGATCACTCTGATACCGTAACTGACGTTGATTTTGAAGAAGTAAAAGACGACAATAAATAATTCTCAATATATTAGTAAAAGCCCTGTTCTGGTTTACCAGAACAGGGCTTTTTTGTTTTATATCCATCCCACGCGTCATTGCTGAGTATTCCACCTGGGTACAAGGAAACTATATAAAACGCATTGTCATTTCGAGCGGTAGCGAGAAATCTATACATTTCAATCGTCTGCTTAGCGCGTGTATAGATCTCTCCCTATGTTCGAGATGACAATTTAATTGTATTGATAATCAATAGCTTACCGCCGCGTCATTGCGAGGAACGAAGCAATCTCTACATAGGACAGTCAAGAAGAGTACGGTTTTTCTTATGCTTCAAACAAATATTTTCCTGACTGATTAGCAAGTGCAGAGATTGCTTCGTTCCTCGCAATGACGCTTAATTAGTAGGTTATACTAATAATCTCACTGCCATTCTCAAATTCACTACCTAAAACTCCTTCTTCAAATCCATGCCAAACAACCTCAACCTTTGAGTACTTAGACTGATAAATCCCCTCAACAGCAGAAAATATTATCTCTTTTTTCTGCGGATCAAAAACTATAGTGCGTTTATAGTAGGCCCCTTTCTGGTAATCGTAAGATGTGCCGTCATCCTCATAATAAATAAATTCATTGGATTGGCTACCGTTCCAGATATGGATAAACAATAAGCCATCGCCTTGCTCATTGGTGCTCTGTATGATGCTTTGCATGGGGATAATACCTCCTGCTTTTACAAATACCGGCAAATCTGTTAACGGGCATTGCACATTTATAACCTGTTTGCCTGTATATTTTTCGTCGCTGCTTAAACGATACCAATCGCCAGCAGGTAAATAAACATCAACGGTTTCTGCCGTACTTATAACCGGCGCTACTAATATCGAATCGCCAAATAAAAACTGGTTCTGATATTTAACATCAAAAATATTTTCATCAGCGGTATAGTCAATAGCCAGTGTGCGGCTTAAAGGTAAACCGGTTTGGGCAGACTGGTAAAAGCCCGAATAGATATAAGGCAGTAACTTATAGCGCTGCTCAATATCTTTTTTAATAACCTGCTCATTTTCCTCGCCCCATTGCCATGGCTCACGCATTACCATGCCTTTTGCGGCATGATTACGAAACATTGGGGTATATACACCCAACGAGTTCCATCGTACCATTAACTCAGGCGTTGGGTTGCCCATAAAGCCGCCAATATCCACACCTGTTAATGACATGCCCGTCAACCCCAAACTATTTACCAAACGCTGGCCAAACAGCATATGCTCATCTGTAGCAGCATTATCACCCGTCCACACGGCCGAATAGCGCTGTGTGCCGGCATAAGCAGCACGGGTGAGTATAAATGGGCGCTTGTTGTTTAAAATGCGTTTAGTGCCATTATAAGTGGCTCGTGCCATTTGCATGCCATACACATTTCGTATTTCGGGCATAAACTTCTCGCCAAATTTTACAAGCCACGGCATGTTTTGCCCCCAGGCTGCAGGCTCATTCATGTCGTTCCAAAAACCCTCAACACCCGGGCCGGTAAGCGCTTTAAAGGATACTCCCCACCATTCTCGCACCTCTTCATTTAAAAAATCAGGGAAATGGCAGCGGCCGGGCCAAACGCTGGCGGTAAATAGTTCGCCGTTAGGGTAGGTGGCAAAATAGTTATTGGCTACGCCTTCTTTATATTCCGCATATTCTTCGTCAATCTTAATGCCCGGATCAACAATAGTAACCAGGCGAAAATTAATTGCTTTCAGTTCGGCAATCATTCCTTTCGGATCAGGAAAGGTTTCTTTGTTCCAGGTGAATATTTTAAACCCGTCCATGTAATCAATATCACAATATATAACATCGGCCGGGATGTTCTTCTCCCTGAATTTGCGGGCAATAGCTAATACCTCATTAGCGCTCATATAGCTCCAGCGGCATTGCTGATAGCCCAGGCTCCACAACGGCGGCATTTCCATGCGCCCGGTTAGCCAGGTATAATCTTCTAAAATGTTTCGAATGCTTTGCGCGCCAAAAAAATAATAATTCATGTCGCCGCCATCGGCACCAAACCAGCTCATTTGCTCATCGGTAGTAGCACCAAAATCAAAATAGCTTTTATGGGTATTATCAAAAAACAAACCATAAGTAAGGCCGCTATGCAAGCCGATAAAAAACGGGAAGGTCTTATATAAAGGATCAGTAGTAATGGTATGCATGGCGGCATCTGTGTTCCAGTTTACATAGTTGCAGCCACGGCGATTAAGGTCGCCGGCCTTTTCGCCCAGGCCGATAAACTTTTCATCCGCATATAATTTGCGGTAGTTTATTACCCGTTCTGCCTGCCAGGTGGTACCGAAACGCGCATCATCCCCGCTTAACGCGTTTCCATCGGCTGTATAAAAATTAAAACGTAACGGATTTTTATTGATGACCAGCTTTAGTGCCGATGTAGATACTTCGATAGTATCAGTTAATTTCTGATAAGTAAATTTATCAAGTGGTTTTTCTATTACGGCGAATGAACTGTCTGCTTCATCAAAATTTTTACTGATACAAATCCGGATAATAGTTGGGCTATAAACCATAACCCGCGCCTGGGCTTGTGGGGTTTTAACAACTAACGCGCCATTTTGCTCAGTTACGGTATCGGCATTTCCTAATATTTCTACCTGCATATGTCTGTTTAACAGCTATAAGGTTTTTTTAGTTTGGAAAAGATAAAGAATAGTTAATATGGTGATTGTTTTATTGCAGATAAGGGTAAAAGATCTTTATTAATTATTATTAAAGACTTACATTAGCACTAACCAATCCTAACCACCACTATGAAATACTTCCTGAACTTTGTATTGCTATTTATAGCATTTAATGCTGCCGCGCAATCAAACTACCAAAACGGATTTATTGTTGACAAAAAAACCAATGATACCATACGTGGATTTATCGAATATAAAAACCCTGCGTATACCTTTCAAACCATTCTATTTAAAAGAACAAAAGAAACTAAAGAAGCAATTTTATGCACCCCCGCGGATATAAAAGCATTTTATATTGCTCCTTTTTATGCTTATGTAAGTTATGAGGGCCGCGTAAGTGATAATGATAAAGAAGTGCAGATATTTTTAGAGCAAAGACTTAAAGGAACCAACGCTACCTTATACTTTAATAAAGATGATAAAAAGACCCGCTATTTTTTAAAGGAAAAAAATGCTTTGCCGGTTGAGTTAACAGCCACAGGCTTTACCGGTAAGCTTAAAGAAACTTATTACCGGTACAACACGGGCAATAATAAGAAATTACTGGCCCTTGAAAGTACTGAATTTACATTAGCATCGCTGGAAGACGCTTTACATATAATTAATGATGATGTTCCTGATAAAGAATATACAGAAGCTACTTACCAGTTTTATGCCGGAGCATCAGTGGCTGCTGTATTTTCAAAAGCTTATAATGTGCTGGGCCGTATAAACGACATTAAAAGTACCGATATTTCTCCCAGAATTAGTGTGGGTGTTAGTTTGATGCATGATCCTACTGTACAAAAGTTTGTATTAAGGGGCGAACTGTCTTTTTCTTATTTAAAGCCGAGCTATACTTTTTCTTATAGTCCAAACGGTGTTAATACAATAGATAATAATACTTACAGGTATACTGCTTTTTCTATGGCGTTTACACCCCAGGTTATTTATAATATCTATAATTCAAATTCATTTAAATTATTTATAGGTGCGGGCATGGCTTTTAACCTTTCTATATATCAAACCAATGAGACTGATTATTATACTATAACCTCGTTTGCACCTTATACATTAACTCCTGCAACAGATTACAGTATTAAATATTCACCTTTTCTTGTTAATATCCCTTTCCAGGCCGGGGTGCAACTAAATCATAATGTAGAGGCAGCGGTTAATTATTCGCCGCGCCTTACTATGGGTTCGCAAACTAATCCTAAGTTTCAATCGGTTGGAGTAGCGGTACGTTATATTTTTAAGTAAATAGATCTACTAATCCATATTTCTGTCTCACTGCCACCCACCGTAATTTGCACATCTGCACATTATCGGTACGTTATATTTTTAAGTAAATAGATCAGCTTATCCGCATTTCTGTCTCACTGTCACCCACCCGTAATTTGCACATCTGCATATCTGCACATCTGCACATTATCTGTATCTTTGGCATAACATTAACTGACCATTATGCTTAAAGGATTTTTTAATGTTCCGATACCGCAAAACGAGCCTGTATTAAATTACGGCCCCCGCAGTTTGGAACGGGCAGCGCTTAAAGTAGCTTTGGATGAAGCTCGCGCATATAAAATTGATATACCTATGTACATTGGCGCTAAGCAGGTACATACCGGCAAAAGGATGGAGATCCGTCCGCCACATGATCATAAACATTTACTGGCTAATTTTTTTGAAGGTGATAAAAGCACGGTAGAACAAGCTATTGATGCTGCCTTAGCTGCAAAAGCAGATTGGGAAAACCTGGCCTGGGAGCAACGTGCCTCCATATTTTTAAAGGCTGCCGATTTGCTTGCCGGCCCATACCGTGCAAAGATAAACGCGGCTACCATGTTAGGTCAATCAAAAAACGCTTACCAGGCCGAGATTGACGGGGCTTGTGAACTGATAGACTTTTTGCGCTTTAATGTGAATTATATGACCGAGATATACCGGCAGCAGCCGCCTATATCGCCCAAAGGAGTTTGGAACCGTGTGGAGCAGCGCCCGCTGGAAGGATTTATATTCGCGTTAACTCCATTTAACTTTACTGCTATTGCCGGTAACCTGCCAACATCAGCAGCTATGATGGGTAATGTAGTGGTTTGGAAACCCGCCTATACCCAAATATACGCGGCAAACGTGTTGATGCAGGTCTTCCTGGAGGCAGGAGTGCCGCCGGGTGTTATCAATTTAATTTATGTTGATGGTCCTGTTGCAGGTGATGTAATATTTAATCATCCTGATTTTGCGGGCATACACTTTACAGGCTCGACCGCCGTGTTCCAAAACATATGGCAAACCATTGGCACCAACATACACAAATACAAAACGTACCCGCGCATAGTTGGCGAAACAGGGGGTAAAGACTTTGTATTGGCACACCCAAGCGCTGATGCCGATGTAGTTAGTACAGCACTTTTGCGTGGCGCATTTGAATACCAGGGGCAAAAATGTTCTGCAGCTTCAAGAGCCTACATACCGGCATCGTTATGGCCGGCTATAAAAGAAACCATGCAGCGTGAAATGGCCACCTTTAAAATGGGCCCGGTAGAAGATTTTCAGAATTTTATTAACGCGGTTATCAGCGAGGTTTCATTTGATAAACTGGCAAAATATATTGACGATGCCAAAGCAGATGATAGTGTTGAAATAGTTGCCGGCGGTAATTATGATAAAACCCATGGCTGGTTTATTGAGCCTACAGTAATTAAAGTAAATGATCCGTTTTATGTAACCATGTGCGCAGAGTTGTTTGGCCCTGTATTAACGGTTTATGTTTATGAAGACGATAAATTTGATGAGATATTAGACGTTGTAGATAAAACATCCATTTACGCGCTAACAGGCAGTATCATATCACAAGACCGCTATGCAATCGCGAAAGCAACGCACCATTTACGTAACGCGGCAGGTAACTTCTATATTAATGACAAACCAACCGGCGCGGTTGTTGGTCAGCAGCCATTTGGCGGTGCAAGGGGCTCTGGCACCAATGATAAAGCCGGGTCAATGATCAACCTGTTGCGCTGGGTATCACCAAGAACTATTAAAGAAACTTTTGATCCGCCGAAGGATTACAGATACCCATTTTTGAGCTCTCCAACCCCCTAAAGGGGTGCAAAAAAAGTGTTTCACATCAGGTGTTTCACTCTAAATTTGCAAAAATCCATAAAACAGCATAAAAATCTTATTATAAGTCATTTATGCTATTTTACCTAAAGCTTTTGTACTGTTTCAAAGTGTTTCACTCATTTTGTCAAAATACTATATATCAATAGGTTAACCTGAAAGAGTGTTTCATGTGTTTCATTATTTTGTGAAACACTACATTACCTTTTTTTATATGTAATAACCGCTACTATCCGGCAGGGTATGTTGTTGATATAAGGATCAATAATGTCAACTAATGGGCTATTACTTACACAAGGGGGCAGGGGCCTACTTAAACCTAAATACATTATCCATATTAGCGTTATCATAAGCGCTAACTTTCATATCGGTTATTATACCTGTATTCAAGCTATACACCCAGCCATGTACACCAAGCGGTTGGCCCTTAAGCCATGCATTTTGCACGATGGATGTTTTACATAGATTGTGTACGTTTTCGATAACATTATATTCAACCAAACGGTCTGATCTTTCTACATCATCTTTTATAATATCCAGCTCATTTGCATGCAAGCGATATACGTCTTTAATGTGGCGCAGCCAGTTATCTATTAAGCCATATTCCTGGTTGGTCATGGCGGCTATTACACCACCGCAGCCGTAATGGCCGGTTACTATTACATGTTTTACTTCCAGCACATTTACTGCATAATCCAGCACCGAAAGCATATTCATATCGGTATGAATAACCATATTGGCAATATTACGGTGCACAAATATTTCGCCCGGTTTGGTGTTGGTTATCTGGTTGGCCGGTACACGACTATCAGCACAACCTATCCATAAAACTGGTGGGGTCTGCCCTTTTGCAAGGTTTACAAAGTATTCAGGATCAAGAGCTAATGTGTCTTTAACAAACTGTTTGTTTCCTTCCAGCAGGCCATTATATAAGCTACTATCTATGGTGTCTTTTTTAGCGCACATGAATATGATTAAGTTTTGTAGACATTACGGCATAAAAATATAAATTATATTCATGGTTATGCGGTAAAAAAATCCCGGTTACATTTATATGAAACCGGGATTACAATAGGATGCTATAAGTTGCTATTAAATTAATGGGCGGCCACCGCCTCCATTTCTAATTCATATACATAACCTAAATTTTGCGAATCGTTATTAGTTACCTTCAAATCTTTAACTAATCCTGTATTAATATCTACTACCCAGCCATGTACTTCCAGATCGTCGCGTTCTTTCCAGGCATTTTGTATAATAGTTGTTTTACACAAATTGTAGGCTTGTTCAACAACATTCAACTCAACCAGGCGATTAATTTTATGTTCCTGGTCTGTTATGCGGTCAAGCTCATGGCTGTGCAGGCGATATACATCCTTAATATGTCTTAACCAATTGTCAATTAAACCAAATTGCTTATTGCTTAATGCCGCTGCTACGCCGCCGCAATTGTAATGGCCCGCAACTATAATGTGTTTAACTTTTAATACGTTAACCGCATAATCTAACACACTTAGCATGTTCATATCTGAGTGTGCGCACACGTTGGCTATGTTACGATGTACAAATACTTCGCCCGGTTTGGTATTGGTTACCTCATTAGCAGGCACGCGGCTATCTGAGCAGCCAATCCACAATACCTCGGGACTTTGGCCCTTTGATAATTTTTTAAAGTATTCCGGGTCATCCTTTAATCTTGCATTTACCCATTCGCGGTTGCCGGATAATAAAGCGTTATAGCTTTCTTTTTGGGTAAGGTGTACTTTACCGGTTTTAGTAACCGGATCAATTATTTCGTTTTTTTGAATTTCGTTTTTCATGATCGTAATTAATTAGTGTGATAAATTAATTCTTTAAGTTTAGGCACATCGTAATGGTCTTTTATAGCAACCAGTTCTACAATGATGCCTTTAGTGTAAGCGTTTTGCTTATAGTTGTTGATGATCTCCAGCACATCCGGATCTATATACCTGGAATTAGAGCCATCAATTATTACTTCTGTTTCCTTAGGTAAACTGGTGAGTGTTATCTGAATGGCTGCTTTGTTTAAAAAAGAGACTTCTTCGGCAAGCTTTATGCGAATTATCTTTTTGTTCTCGCTATCCTCAATATGATAAAAATAAGGATTACGCATGTTGGTACGCAGTATATAAAATATACCTACCAGCATACCTATGCCTACACCAATTAACAGGTCTGTTAATACCACTGCAGCAATAGTTACCACAAAAGGAATAAATTGCGACAGCCCTTTATGCCACATATGTTTAAACAAGCTTATGCGAGCCAGCTTGTAGCCGGTAACCAACAGGATAGCAGCCAGGCATGACAGCGGTATATAATTTATAAGCCCCGGGATTAACAATAGTGATAACAACAATAATACACCATGTATAATAGCGCTCATTTTTGTACGTGCGCCCGCGTTAACATTTGCTGATGAACGGACTATTACCGCCGTCATAGGTAGCCCGCCAAGCAAGCCGCTTATTATATTGCCTGCACCCTGTGCAACCAGTTCGCGATTGGTAGGCGATATCCTTTTTATGGGGTCTATCTTATCGGCAGCTTCCAGGCTTAACAAGGTTTCTAAACTGGCCACTACAGCTATGGTAAAGGCGGTTATCCAAACATCCTTATTACCAATTGCCGAAAAATCAGCCGTTTTAAACAGGCCAAAAAACTCGGTGGCATTACCAACTACGGGTATGTTTACCAGTTGTTTCCCTTTTAACGCAAAATCGGTATCGGTAAATAAAAAGCTTAAAGCTACTCCGGAAAGTACAACCAATAATGGCGCGGGCACCATAGCCAGTTTTTTAAACCTGGGCCAATAAATCATTAACAAAAGTGATATGGAACTGATAATAACGGCGCCATAGTTTATTTTAGCTAATGCCCCCAAAACTCCCGAGAACGTATTGTGCTTGTCTATTTGGCTAAAACCTTCATCGCCTTCAAAATTAGCGTCATAGCCAACAGCATGCGGAAACTGTTTCATAATAAGAATTATGCCGATAGCGGCAAGCATCCCTTCTATTACTGCCGATGGAAAATAGTTACCTATAGTTCCGGCTTTAATAATGCCCAGTGTTATTTGCATAACACCGGCTAATACTACGCTCAATAAAAATAACTCGAACGAGCCAAGCCCGGTAATTGCGTTTAACACAATTACGGTTAACCCCGCGGCCGGGCCGGCAACGCTTAACTGAGAGCCGCTTAGCATACCAACCACTACACCGCCAATAATTCCGGTTAATAAACCCGAGAACAGCGGTGCGCCCGAGGCCAACGCTATGCCCAGGCACAGCGGGAGCGCAACTAAAAAAACAACAATACTTGAAGGAAGATCTTTTTTAAGATTTTTTGGCAAAAAATATTTTTTGAGATTAAGACTGCCCATAGCTGTCCCATCTTGCTTTAAATGCATATAGAATAGTTTGAATTAAAAAATTAAATGAATTGAAATTTAGTCCGGATCAGGGCCCGGATATTCATCTAAACGTTTGGAGGGGGCGTGGGTACCACAGGGTGATAAAGCTGAACCAACAGCGTATGTTCTAAATTATGCAGGTAATTGGTTTCAACCAAAAAAGGATCATAATGGAAAAATGCAAACAGATGCTCATCAAATACTTTCTTTTCTTTAAAAGCATCTTTTTCAGGATCATTTTTTTCTGATTTGGTTTCTTGCTCAAGTTGCAAAATTACTTTTGAAGCGATCCGGGCATCAAGAAATGAAAATACAGGAATAACCGATACTGCCATCTTTGCAAAAAAGACGAACATAAATAACAGGCTTATATATTTTCTAATATTCTTGGTATGCATTGGCGCAAATGTAGAAGAAATATTGCGAACAAACGCCACAGGAAAGTAAAAGGCTAATATTTTAATTGCTATTTTTATCATCTTACATTTTTCAAACCTGCATTGTGGATAATAAAATAAAGCAATTAAAACATAAACGCGAACAGGCCCTGGCCGGCGGCGGTGAGGTCCGTATTGAAAGCCAGCATAAAAAAGGTAAGCTTACCGCTCGCGAACGCTTACACTTTTTAATGGACGAAGGTTCTTTTCAGGAAATTGGTATGCTGGTTACGCATCGGTCTACCGACTTTGGTATGGAAAAGGAGAAGTATCCCGGCGACGGGGTTGTAACCGGTTACGGAACTGTGAACGGCAGATTGATCTATGTTTTCTCGCAGGATTTTACCGTTTTTGGCGGCTCACTTTCTGAAACCCATGCCGAAAAAATATGCAAGATAATGGAGCTGGCTATTAAAAACGGTGCCCCGGTTGTTGGTTTGAATGATTCGGGCGGCGCGCGTATACAGGAGGGTGTAGTATCATTAGGCGGCTATGCTGATATTTTTTACCGCAATACCATGGCATCAGGCGTGGTGCCGCAAATATCGGCCATTATGGGTCCGTGCGCGGGTGGTGCAGTGTATTCACCTGCTATTACCGATTTTATTTTGATGGTTGAGCATACCTCGTACATGTTTGTTACCGGGCCCAACGTGGTAAAGACCGTTACGCACGAGGTAGTTACTTCCGAAGAACTGGGCGGAGCAAATACGCATGCCAGTAAATCGGGCGTCACGCATTTTGCCTGTGCGAATGAGATAGAAGCTATCAAAAATGTTAAAAGCCTCTTAAGCTATATGCCGCAAAACTGCGAGGATAAAGCGCCGGCATTACCCTACGAACCCCAAAACGAATTACGCCCCGAACTGGGTACTATATTACCACAAGCAACATCACAGCCCTATGATGTGCGCGAGGTTATTAATCATTTAATTGACACCGATTCGTTCTTAGAGGTGCATAAAGACTTTGCCGAAAATATTGTTGTAGGCTTTGCCAGATTAGCCGGGCGCAGCATTGGTATTATAGCTAATCAGCCTGCTTTTTTGGCAGGAGTGTTGGATATTAATTCATCTACCAAAGGCGCGCGCTTTGTGCGCTTTTGCGATAGCTTTAATATTCCGCTATTAGTATTAGAAGATGTACCGGGCTTTTTACCGGGTACAGACCAGGAATGGAATGCCATTATTACCAATGGAGCTAAGTTACTTTATGCATTTTGTGAAGCTACCGTTCCACGTATTACGGTTATTACCCGTAAGGCTTATGGCGGCGCTTACGATGTAATGAACTCCAAACACATTGGTGCCGATATGAACTTTGCATGGCCATCTGCCGAAATTGCGGTAATGGGTGCTAAAGGCGCTGCCGAAATTATTTTCAAGCGCGAAATAATCTCTGCCGAAGATAAAGAAGCCAAATGGAAAGAAAAGGAACAACTATATTCAGACATCTTTGCAAACCCCTACCGCGCTGCCGAACGCGGCTTTATTGATGAGGTGATAGAACCCGCGGAAACCCGGCTAAAACTTATCCACGCCTTTAAAATGCTGGAGAATAAAGTAGTTAATAACCCGAGGAAAAAGCATGGGAATATACCTCTTTAAGGTTAAAGACTTAAAAAGCCCGGCCTAGTGCGATTCCCTCCCTTGGGAGGGGAAGGGAGGGGTTTAATAAAGCGATAAAGAAAAATGGTCAAAATAATTCCATATAACTCTAATCTAAAACGTCTCGCTAACAAGCTTAGAAAAGACATGACCTATGGCGAGGTTTTGCTTTGGAACGAACTGAAAAGAAATAAACTTTTTGGATTTGATTTTGATAGGCAACGCTGCATCGACAATTACATAGTCGATTTTTACTGTAAAGAGTTGTTATTAGCTATAGAAATAGATGGAATGTCTCATAATAATGAAGAGACATTTGCAAAAGATGAGATCCGACAAAAGAAATTGGAAAAATTAGGGGTAAGGTTTATTAGATTTTCAGAATCGGAAGTTAAAAATGATATGATGAATGTTCTGCGAGGTATTGAAGGTATACTTGTTGACATTATAAAAAGTAATCCTTCTATAAAATTGCCTAAGGAATTTGATGCGAGTTTATTGGATAGTTAACGAAACCCCTCCCTGCCCCTCCCGAGGGAGGGAATCGCACGGTCCTATGCTTTGCATAGTTTGTAAAACCTTTGTCCTTTCACCTTTTATCTCATGATAACTATCGAACAAATCCGCCCCGAACTAACCTGGCGCTTGCGGCGGCGGGTTATGTATCCCAACAAAAAGCTTTACGAAATGGAAATGGAGGAAGATAACCTCGGTTATCATTTTGGGGCATTTAAAGGGGATAGTTTGGTGGGCGTAGTTTCTTTATTTCAGCAAGGAACCGATTTTCAGTTTCGCAAATTTGCGGTAGATATTGATATGCAAAATATGGGAATTGGAAAAACCCTGTTAAATTATATAGAGGATTTTGCCATAGCCGAAGGTGCTAAACGGATATGGTGCAACTCACGTGTAACGGCAATGGGATTTTATTCACGATACGGTTTTGCAGGCACCGGTACCAGGTATACACAAAATGGGATAGATTATGAGGTTATGGAAAAAACCATTTAAGCAAAAGCTGAAAGATTAAGGCTTAAACATTATATCGATACCAAAAAAACCTTTTGCCTTTATCCTTTAACCTTTTACCTCAATTACTATATTTGCGATAGCTAATAAAAACGGCTGAAAACATAAAGCTATGTCTAAAAAAAAATCAGATAAAAAAGAACACGTTGCTATAGTAACAGATGCTTCCCTGTCTTTTCTTGAAAAATATATCAATAATGCCTCGCCTACCGGTTTTGAGTGGAAGGGCCAGCAGCTATGGCTGGATTATATTAAACCGTATGTTGACGATCATTACGTTGATAATTATGGTACAGCAGTAGCAATTATTAACCCCAAGGCCGAATATAAGGTAGTTATAGAGGCGCATGCCGATGAGATTTCATGGTTTGTAAATTATATTACCAGCGATGGTTTAATATATGTTATCCGTAACGGCGGTTCAGATCATCAGATAGCTCCTTCAAAAAGGGTTAATATT
This sequence comes from Mucilaginibacter sp., assembly GCF_028288205.1. Classification (GTDB taxonomy): domain Bacteria; phylum Bacteroidota; class Bacteroidia; order Sphingobacteriales; family Sphingobacteriaceae; genus Mucilaginibacter. The sequence goes on along the minus strand of NZ_JAQBOD010000066.1, from coordinate 28,834 downwards.
CATACTGATAAAGGGGTTGTAAAAGCTGTATTTGGCTGGCCGGCTATACATACCCGCCTGGCTGGCGAAAAAGAAGAGGCGCCATCACTTAAAAACATTTTTTTAGATTGCGGCTGCACCACAAAAGACGAAGTTGAAAAATTGGGTATTCACGTAGGTTGTGTTATTACTTATGAGGATGAATTCATTGTATTGAATGACCGCTACTACGTTGGCCGCGCTTTAGATAACCGTGTAGGTGGTTTTATGATTGCCGAAGTTGCCCGCCTGCTTAAAGAAAATAAAAAGAAATTGCCTTTTGGCTTATACATAGTAAATGCTGTACAGGAAGAAATTGGCTTGCGCGGTGCCGAAATGATAGCACATCGTATTAAACCAAACGTAGCTATTGTTACCGATGTTACGCATGATACTCAAACGCCAATGATAAGTAAGATAACCCAAGGCGACCTGGCTTGCGGTCGCGGTCCGGTTGTATCATACGCGCCCGCGGTACAAAATAACCTGAATAAGCTATTGATAGATACAGCCGAAAAAGAGGGTATCCCTTTCCAGCGCCAGGCTTCATCACGTTCAACAGGTACTGATACTGATGCTTTTGCCTACTCTAACGATGGTGTACCATCTGCATTGATCTCTTTATGTTTGCGCTATATGCACACCACTGTAGAAATGGTACATAAGGAAGATGCTGATAACGTGATCAGGCTGATTTATGAAGTATTACTAAATATCAAATCAGGACAAGATTTCCGGTATATTAAATAAACATTTTCTTAAAAATGATGTTGAAATATCCGTGGGTAATAATTCCCCGGGATATTGACAAAATTATTTAGCACCTCTTTAATTAAACTATGAAACCAACACTATTAATACTGGCCGCCGGTATGGCCAGCCGTTACGGAAGCATGAAGCAAATTGACGGATTTGGACCTAACGGAGAAACCATTATAGATTATTCTATTCATGATGCCATTAAGGCCGGATTTGGAAAAATAAGCTTCATTATACGCGAAGAATTTGTAGACTCTTTTAAAGCCATATTCGAACCTAAATTAAAGGGCAAGGTTGAAACAGATTATGTTTTTCAAAGCTTTGACCTGAAACCTTTTGGGATAGATAAAACTATTGAGCGTGCTAAACCATGGGGAACCGCGCATGCTGTATTGGCTGCCCGTAATCAGGTACATGAGCCTTTTTGCGTAATTAATGCTGATGATTACTATGGTTATGATGCATTTGAAAAGATGGTTAAGTTTTTAACTACCGAAGCATCGGATACGCAATATTCATTGGTAGGTTACCAGATAGATAAAACCTTGTCTGATTATGGTTCGGTATCGCGCGGTGTATGCGAGGTTGATGCCAATGGTAACATGACGGAAGTAAATGAACGCACCGAAGTTTATTTTACCGATGGTGGCAGCGTGGCTTATAAAGATGCCACAGGCGAACACCCTCTGCCAAATGATACCCGTGTATCTATGAATTTCTGGGGATTTACACCGGCTGTATTTAAACAAAGCGAGCAAATGTTCAGAGAATTTGTTGAAGCAAACGAACATAACCCTAAAGCAGAATTTTTTATTCCCTTAGTTGCTGATAAACTGATTAAAAGCGGTACAGCATCGTTTAAGGTAATACCTACCGCGTCAAAATGGTTTGGTGTTACTTATAAAGAGGATAAGCCTATTGTGCAAAAATCAATTTCGGAACTGGTAGCAAACGGAACATATCCGGCCAATCTTTGGAGCTAAAAAATAAAAGACTTACGAAGTTTTCAAAACTTCGTAAGTCTTTTCTAAAATATTATAGATCCTGCTTAACCGCGGGACTTGTTGTTTATGGCCAGTACGCTTTTTAAGTAGATAAACCCGGCTATGCCTGCAATAACAGATGCTATCAAAATAGCAAACTTTGCCTCAATGTTATAAATTGAGTTACCGAAGGATAATAAAGAGATAAATATAGACATGGTAAAGCCTATACCGGCTAATAAACCCATGCCTGTAATATGCCGCCAGGTTATTAATTCAGGTAATGAGCCTATTTTAAATTTAACCGAAAGCCAGGCAAAAAGCATTACCCCAACCGGTTTACCAATCAGCAATCCTAAAATAATCCCTAAACCTAATACACTGATAACGCCGTTAACCATATTAACTTCAAAATGAATGTTTGTATTGGCCAGCGCAAAAAGCGGCATTATAAAAAAGTTTACCGGGGTAGTTAATTGGTGTGCCAGTTTTTCTAATACCGGGCCTTTTTTAGAACTTATAGGTATAGTAAATGCTGTTAATACGCCTGCAATAGTGGCATGTACACCCGAGTGGTGTATAAAATACCATAATGCTATCCCCGGGATAATATAAAAGACCAAATGCTTTACGCCCAATTTATTCATCGACAGTAATAACAGGAATATACCCAAGCTTACCAATAAATAGAGCCAGTGCAATGTGGTTGAATAAAATATAGCGATGATTACTATAGCCAGCAGATCATCAACAACCGCCAGGGTTGATAATAAAACTTTAAGCGCGGGTGGTACCAATTTTCCTAAAAGGGCCAAAACGCCCAATGCAAATGCTATATCAGTAGCCATTGGTATTGCCCAGCCTGCGCCGGTATTAGTGCCATAATTTAATGCGAAGAATATTACTGCCGGCACCATGGCCCCGCCTATCGCGGCAAATATGGGTACCGCGGCAATTTTAAAGTTAGATAAGTGCCCGCCGATAATCTCATTTTTAATTTCCAAACCTATCAGGAAAAAGAAAACTGCCATTAAGCCATCATTGATCCAGTTTAATAAAGAATACTCTAATTGAATTTGGGGAGATTCATAACCAACTTTAAATGATAACAGTTTTGTGAAACCCTGGCTAACTGATGAATTGGCAATGATTAAAGAAATAATTACACATATAATTAGTATTACACCGCTGGCTTGTTCAGATTTTATAAATTCTAAAAATTCCCCGCTTTTACGTTTTATCATTTGGTTAGGTAGCTTTTATAAAAGTACAAAAACTAAATGCCCATTCAAGCGTCAATGCTTAAATGAAGGATATATAAGTCTAAACCTAATTAAATATTTACCTTTAACTCGCCGGATGAGTTATCTTCATCTCTCCAACCACGAGAAATCACACTCTAAAGCATTCCTGTCCCAATTGCCGGTATTCGCCGCGGCTATATAGGTAGTTTCTAAAAATTCAAGCAATGTTTTTTCAGGATTAGCAGCCAATCGCACATCATCATACTTTAAAAAGAACTCGCCCATTTCGGTGCTATAAAATGCCTGGGTTGGTTTAACCGGTTGCTTGCTAAATGCAGCCGGGGTGGGGTAGCAGTAGGCATAAAAAGTTGGGTAAGGAAATTGCTCATTGCCGGGCCAAAAGCCACAACTACTTACTTCATGCGAATAAGCTTCCTGCGTTACGCGGTCGGGCATATTGGGTATACCCCCGGGATGCAATGGCGCCCGCCTGCCCGAGAAACGGGTAACAGCCAGATCAAACGCCCCCCAAAAAAAGTGAACAGGGCTGCACTTGCCGCTAAATTTTGAGCGGAACCCGGTGAAAATTGTGTTAATGGTTAATAAAGCTTTAAAAAACTTGTTTATCTGTTCTTTATCGTATGATCGATGAATGTCGTCCTGTTCAAAAGGTATAGCTGGGTCAATTTCATTTGGTTTGGCATAAATAGTAACGTCAATACCCAATATTTTCAGCTTTTCAAAAAGTTCCTTGTAAAAGCTCGCTACAGTGCGCGGGTATAATTCTATTCTTTGGCTTTCGCCGGAACTGCAGGTAACTATCAACTCATGCGCTATAAAATCAAAATCAATCTGGAAGCTGCCATCCCCGTAAGATATGCTATGGGTAGTTAAGCCACGCGGATAAACATATAAGGTAACGTGCCATGAGTGATTGAGCCAGGGCGTTTTTTTTAACCGTATTTTGCCAACTATCTGTGTCCAAAGTTGTACGGTAGCAACTGTGTCTTTTAGTTGATCGAAAATTAGTTCGGGCCAGTTGGTATTAGTTGTCATTATAGTTTAATTAAAAATTGTCATTTCCAACCGAGGGAGAAATCATACAAGTGTATGGTTGGATGTATATGATAGATCCCACACTATTGTTTGCGATGACAAAACTCAAAAACGATTATTTATTTTACAAGCTGAATGATCGCTTATATATTATTACAACAATATCTTCCTATTGTTTAAGATAACACAGAAACAGCTCACATTCCCCTCACTATATGATTATTTATTCCCCAGCATAGCAGTTCTTATAAACTTAACAGGAACGCTGCCATAGCTCAGAAATTTTTCGTTAAAATCTTTCAGTTTGTATTTGTCGCCCATTTTGGTTTTATAAGCTTCGCGTAAATCGATGATCTCTTTATAACCATCGTAATAGCTATCTAATTGTACACTGGTAACACTTACACGTTTCCATTTACCTTCGGCCTCTGCCTGCTGTTGAAAAGCTTCTTTGGTAAGAAACGTCATAGCTTGTTCTTTGGTCATGCTCAAACAATGCACAGCATAATCTAAAATGCTATTACAAACAGACCGCAAGTGCCACTTGTACCACATCAGCTTCATTTCGGGCGAATCATCATAACCATTTTCCAACATCATTTGTTCGCTGTAAACGGCCCAGCCTTCAATCATGGCCGTATTGCCAAAAATGGCTTTAATCTTGCTTTGGGCTTTATTAGCATATACTTGCTGTACATAATGCCCGGGTATGGCTTCATGTATACATAGTATTTGTAAAATATATTGATTGTATTCGCGCAGGTAACTTTCGGCTTTATCTGGGGGCAGGGCAGAAAGATTACTTATATAAAAGTAAGAGTTTCCTCCCTTGTCGTAAGCTCCCGGTAAGCTCATAGAGGCAAATGCCGCGTTAGCAAAATAAGCGGGTAGTTTACGTACCAGTAATGGTTTAGTAAGGTCAACTGTAACCAGGTCCCTGGCTTTTAAAAATGCTGTTAATTTAGGGAACTGGTTTTCAATGGCCGACTGAAACGCGCCAGGTGTGGTGTGCTTGCCCGAGAGCGTATCCAATACCCGGCTTATCATTTCAAGCGAATCAGCAGGCATGGTTTTCTTTCCGAAATATTTTGGCCAAAGCTGTCGGCTTAGTTTGGTCATTTCGCGGTGTACCTGTTTCTTCCTTTCGCCCGCCATGTTAAATAACTGCTGTGCGCTGTAGGCAGATTGTGTTTCGTATTTAAACTTATCATCATAAAATTCCTTACCCAGCCTGAAACTGCGGGCATGGTCATTCTTAATGTTTTTTAACCAGGCTATATAGGCTCTAATACTTTCTGCTGATATTTTAGCCCGTTCCGTCATTTTTTTCTGCTCGTCCTTAGGGATATTAGTTTTCTTTAATGAGTCTAAGAAGTCTTTTTCCATTACATTAATGCCACCTGTTTGCTGTTCAATAGCCTGGTCGGTTAACTCGGGTACCGGATTTTTAATTTGCTTTTCGGCCTCTTTATAATAAGCAGGCAGGTCTGCCATTTTTTCATAGAAATTACGCAAACGCTTAGCTAAAGGCGCATAAGGCTTATTTAGTATTTGTGCAAATGTGCCAACAACATTATAATGGGTGGGGTTCCACTCGTATGCTTTAAGTATCATGATTTGCCAATTGGTATAATCCAAATGGTTTTGCATCAGGCGATAATCTATTTTATTCAATTCCGACAGATCATTCACCTCGAAACGCGACAAAGAATCATTTTGCAACTTAATAAAATTAAGCATGGCATCCCGGCTTTTCTCGTTAGGGATAACCAATAAGCTATCATATTTATGATAGCCTTCGCCGGTTGCCCAATCGGGGTTAAGTTTCCATAAAGCATCCAGAAAATGTTCTTCATAAGCTGTAAATGCCTCGTTGCCTTTTTTGTCTGATGGGCCACTACCGGCATCTTTTTTACATCCTATAAACAAGGTAGCACATACTATAAGAAGAAGCAATATTTTCCTGACCATTACAGATAATGTTTTGTTGCATAAACTTAGAACATTTAACCCAAAAAAGCGATTGTCTATTAAAAACAAACACCTGTTATGAACAACGAGCATGAAATTATTATTGATGAAGTAGTAAAACTACTACAAGGCGGCAGCGCCCATATTAGCTTAAAAGGTGCACTAAAGGGCCTTCCTGCCGAAGCGCGGGGGGCTACACCAGATAAACTACCTTATAGCATATGGCAATTGGTAGAACATATACGTATTGCCCAATGGGATATGGTGCAATTTTGCTTGAATGCCAACCATAAATCGCCAAAATGGCCGGATGATTACTGGCCAAAGGAAAGCTCCCCCGCAGACGATGAAGCCTGGGAAAACTCTTTAAAGCAAATAGATAATGATCTTACAGAATTTATTGAACTGGTAAAAAAAGAGGATATTTATAAAAAGCTTCCGCATGGCAACGGGCAAACCATTTTACGCGAAGCCCTGCAAATTGCAGATCATAACGCTTATCATATCAGTGAGATAATTGTGATAAGAAGGTTGCAGGATAATTATTAAGCAGTTCTCTATAGGGCCTCCCTTCCGGGGAGGGTTGGGTGGAGCTTACTTTACTCCTTTCACAAAGTCAATCACACTCGTCACTAATTCAGGTTTCAAAGGCAGGTCTGGTTGATTATAAGTAGCCAGGTTCTGTGTCTTATCGGCAGGGGCATCTTTAAGTACATGGTTCATGCCATGGATAATGGTTAGTATGGATGTTGATTTTCCCTTTTTTAGTTTATCAGCATCTTCAAGCGTTACCTGCAAGTCGGTAGTGCCTTGTACAATTAATGTTGGGATTTTTAATTTTTTTATCTCTTTCTGCGGATCGAACCTGCACCAGCTCATTACATACATTTGTATACTTGGCCTGATTATAAAATATAACGAAGGGTCGACGCTTTTTTGGACCTTACCTCTGCGTAATGAATCCATGACTTTTTTAAAACCATCAGCAAGATATTGCGGCTGCGATTTCATTTGTTCGGTTAATACCTCTTCGGCCGGCCGGCCGGCGCCGGCAAGTGAAATAAAAGCGTTAACACTTGTTTCAGTAGCCCTGGAAGCAAGCATCCCAACCAACGAACCCTCGCTATGGCCCATTACAATTACCTTTGAAAACCGCTGATCTTCTTTTAATAAATTGATCAAACCAATGGCATCATCTACATAGTCGTCAAAACGCAGTTCGCTTTCTTTACCAGAGCCTGGGCTTTCGCCAACCAGGCGTTTATCATAACGTAAAGATGCGATGCCATTTTTGCCTAAAGCTTCGGCCATTAATTTATAGTCATTTGTAGCCAGGTTAAGTTTGGCACTGTTACCATTACGGTCAACCGGGCCCGAGCCCGCAATTATTAACACAACCGGAAATTTATCTTTTGCATCTTTTGGTACCGCCAAAGTACCGGAAATAGAACCCGACAATGTTTTTAACAATATTGGCGATTCTGTTATAGCCTGATCGATCCTGGTATCAATTTTAGCAGGCTCCTGATAGGGGGTTAATACCAATCCAATTATTTGGTCTTTACTATTTAATGAGATATTAAGTAAAAATGTTCCATTTTGAAAAGTAGCTTTATAAACAGCCAGTGGATTATTGTATTTCAGGAATTCGGTTTTTAACAGTTGCCCAAGCTGCCCTCTTAACTGCGTTGTAGTAGTTTTAAATTTATCCCCAGGTAAGGCTGCCATCATTTCGGGACTAAAGTCTTTAGAAATACTGTCGGGGCTATTAGCATTATAAAACTTTTTAAACTGGATTGCAGTAGCCATATATTTTGGTGGTTCGGCCTGTGCAAAAATCTTAACTGTAAAAAGTATGGTCAGTAAAAAAAAAGCTATTTTTTTCATTTATCAGTGGTAATATTTTACTGGGGAAAATTAATAAAAATAGGGATAACTTTTTTTTATTATATAATTTAGAAACTTATATATCATATAAGTCGGATATTGATAACTTTAGTTGCAAATAAGGTGTAAAAACCCGATAATAGATATTTTATACGCATAAGTTATTGCATATTTATAATTTAATATTAGGTTATAATAAATTCTACATCAATACATTTAATGAAGTTTTTAACGAGGGGCTTATTAATAACGTTCATGGTGTGTGCGTACAGCTATTCATACGCACAAACAAGTCTTTCGGAAATTTATGGTAAGGTTTCTGATGATAAGCATTTGGCTGCTGAAGCTGCTACGGTTATATTGTTGGCTGCAGCTGATTCATCTATCATCAAATCAATAGGCTGCGATGTAAATGGCTTGTTTAAATTTAGTACCAAACCAGGTAATTATTTACTACTGGTAAGCAAAATAGGGTATGAACAATCTTTAACCGGTCCGTATGAACTGATGGCGGGTAAAGAAGTTGTTAACAACGATATTGTACTTGTCCCTCATCTTCCACAATTAAAAGAAGTTTCTATAACCGCTCAGCGGTCTTATGTGGAAGTTAAACCGGGTAAGGTTGTATTAAATGTTCAAAGCAGTATAATTGCTGAAGGAAATTCTGTAATTGAAATTTTACGACAGGCACCGGGTGTACATGATGATGGTCATGGCAATTTAAGTATTATTGGCCGCCAGGGTGCTTTAATAACAATTGATGGCAAGCAGGTAAATTTATCGGGGCAAGATCTAACTGATTTACTACAAAGTATGCCGGGCAGTAATGTACAGCAGATAGAGTTAATAGCCAATCCGTCATCAAGATATGAGGCTGGGGGCGCGGGTGTGATAAATATCGTTTCAAAAAAAGGAACTAATGCAGGTACAAACTTTACAGCGAATGCTGGCATTGGTTATGGTAAATTTTACAAAACCAATGCAGGGTTAAATTTTAATACCCGCATGGATAACGTAAATATTTTTGGTAATTACAGTTATCTTCAAAATAAAACCTTTCACAATATTACTACAGATCGGATTATCAACTATAGTGGTTTATTAAGTGATTATGATGTTAATTATTCTGCCACCCAATTAGGCAAAAGTCATAATTTTAGGTTAGGTACAGATATTGTTATTTCACATAATAGTACATTGGGCTTTTTAGTAAGCGGCACGGTTAATAATAATGATTATATAAAAAATAATGTATTAAATATCAGTAACCAAGGCAAGCTGGATTCTACCATATCTACCATGTCAAAGCCAAATCGGGGGCAAAGTAATATAAGCTATGATGTTAATTATACCGGCAAACTGGATGCCGCAGGAAAAACGCTATCAGCAGATTTAGTATTTAATAAGATTGACCGTCACTCTGCCGAGTATATAGACAATCATTTTTATAATGCTGCCGGCGTCAGTTACCGTTTGCCCTTGTACCTGCAAAACCTATCACCATCTGTCATACATATTTGGGCGGCAAAGATTGATTATGTTAACCCGCTTTCAAAAACATCACAAATAGAGGCCGGTGTAAAATACAGTTGGGTAGAGAGTAATAATGATTTGGTTTTTGGGCCCAAAGTAAATGGCATTTATACAAGCTCCCCTAAGTTTAGCAATACCTTTATATTTAAGGAAAATATTAACTCGGGTTATATCAATTACACTAACAATATAGGTAAATTAAATATGACGGCAGGGTTACGCATTGAAGAAACCAATTCGACCTCGACCTCGGCAACCACGATGAAATATACTAAAAAAAGCTATTTGGATTGGTTCCCACAATTGCAGCTGATTTACCAGGCCGACGAAAAAAATGAGTTTAATTTTAGCTTTAACCGTGGTATAACCAGACCGCAATATGAGGATATAAACCCGTTTTTATATTATGTTGATTTGTATGATTATCGCTCAGGCAATCCCAACTTACTTCCTCAATATGCCAATAGGATACAATTATCGCATACCTATAATAAAACATTTATAACCACTTTATATGCCGCTGTTATTACTGATCTTTATGATTTAACTGATTATTCACAAAATGACTCATCAAAAGTAAATATTACCACAAAGAAAAATTTCGGCTCCTTTTCGGGCGTAGGCTTAAAGTTTTTTGCCCCTGTTACATTTAATGCATGGTGGAATGGCAATTTTTTAGCGGATGCCTCTTATCAGCGCTTTAAGGCCTATCCTGAAAATGGTAATTTAAATAAAGGTACGTCGGATATCATTTTATCAAGTGAGCAAGATTTTAAAATATGCAGTACAATGTCTGCACAACTTACCGGTAAATACGAAACGCCTAATTTTTATGGCATTGGCCAGATCAAGGCAAATTATCGAGTGGACGCGGGTATTAGTAAGCAGCTGTTTAATAAAAATGGAACGTTGCGGTTAACTATAAATGATATTTTTAATACCTATAGAGATAGGGCAGTTGTTAATTATCAAAACCTTAATATGACAATTTATGACAAGATAGAGACCCGGGTTATAAGATTAGGCTTTACTTATCGTTTTGGAAATACGTCACTTAAAGGAACAACCCGGCATAGTGCCGGTAATGAAGATGAGCAAAAGCGTGCAACTGGCGGGGTGGCCGGTAATACATCCGGAAATTAATAACCTATCCCGCGTGCCCGCTTAGCATGCTGATGAAAATTATTAGTAAGACCAATATCGTAATACTTGTATACAAATAATCTTTCTCTAATATAAACCCCACTGCCGAAAATAGTACGCGTATAATAGGTGTGGCTATTAATAAAACGATGCCGCCTTGTATTACTGCTCTGCCCCTAAAAGTTAATATGCCATGTAAAATATTGGCGCCGGTTCGCACAAAATCTGGTACACCTTTAAATGTGTGGTAATCAGCTATCTCATTTCCATGCCTGTATAGGTACACTATTCCCCCAAAAAGTACAATGCCGATGGAAAGAAATACACCTGTGCGTAATACCCAGCCTATTGCAGATTGTATATCTGTATCTTTAAGTTTGTTCATTTGTATAGCACTATTTTATTATATATCTACTAAATCTCTTATCACCAATAACTAATCACTATTTTAAATCTTTCCCATTATACCGTTATAAATCATCTGTATAGCCAGTACACTTACCACCACCGAAAAAACTACCCTTATCCATTTGGATGAAGTACTGTTTACCAATATCTTCGACCCGCTCATGGCACCAAGCAATACACCAATAACAACCGGCATTGACAGGCCCGGATCAATATACCCCCGCTGCAGGTAAACCACCGCGCTTGCCGCAGCAGTAACACCAATCATGAAATTGCTGGTAGTGGTTGAAACCTTAAACGGTATACGCATAATGCTATCCATGGCCAAAACCTTTAAAGCGCCGGATCCTATCCCCAGCAGGCCCGATATAACACCTGCAAATAACATCATGAAAAAGCCGCCTGCTACATTATTTACACCGTACTCAACCTCGCCATCTGCTGTTGGATAGCTGCTGTTAAGCTTTAGTTTTTCGGCCAGGTAGCTTTTGTGTTTAGTGATCTGCCCGGTTTTTTTTCGTAATGACATTAAAGCTGATGATATTAATATCAACCCAAATAGTATGGCTATATAATGTGTGGATGTATAAATTGCCAGCATAGCGCCTGTCATGGCCCCTGCCGTTGTAGCTATTTCTAAAAACATACCCAGCCGCATATTGGTAATACCCTCTTTTACGTAAGCCGCTGCTGATCCGGACGATGTGGCAATAACTGATATAAGGGACGCGCCAATAGCATAATGAATATCAACATGCAATAATAAGGTGAGTAAGGGGATGATGATAAACCCGCCGCCCAGGCCGGTTAGCGAACCTAACAGGCCCGCGAAATACGAGCCGATGAGTATAATAATAGTGAGCTCAATTACCGACATATTAACACCAAAACGTTTAGGCTCTAAAAGTAATAATAACTTTTTTTAAGCACATTGTTTAATGTTTGTCTATGGATTTAGTGGAGAACAGAGCCTGATTTAGAATGATAAAATACTATACCATCATACACTTTTTCAATTTGTACATTTGCTGCTGTTTAGCTAATTAATATGGGTTACCCAAGTTTACAAGCCTGCATTACCGACCTTGAAAAACATGGTCATTTAATACGTATAAAAGAAGAGGTTGACCCTTATCTGCAAATGGCACAAATACACCTGCGCGTGTTCGAGCATGGCGGGCCGGCCATTTTATTCGAAAATGTAAAGGGTAGTAAATTTCCCGCGGTATCTAATTTGTTTGGTACGCTGGAGCGCTCTAAATTTATTTTCAGGGATTCGCTGGATAAAGTAAAGACATTGGTCGACATAAAATCAGACCCCTTAAAAGCTATCAAACATCCCTTTAAGTATGGTAGTGTGGCGCTTACCGCCTTATCGGCTTTGCCGATGAAAGTGGGTAAGAAAGATTTTGCTAAATGCGATATCAGTGATCTGCCGCAAATTGTAAACTGGCCCAAAGATGGTGGTCCGTTTGTTACCATGCCACAGGTTTATACCGAGGATAGCGACAAGCTCGGTATTATGAATGCCAACCTGGGCATGTACCGCATACAAATGGCTGGCAATGATTATATATTAAACAAAGAAATTGGCCTGCACTACCAACTGCACCGTGGCATAGGTGTACACCAAACCAAGGCCAATGCAAAAGGGCAGCCGTTAAAGGTAAGTATATTTGTAGGCGGCCCGCCGTCGCACCCGGTGGCAGCAGTGATGCCGTTACCCGAGGGCCTATCAGAAATGACCTTTGCCGGCGCTTTGGGTAATCGCCGTTTCCGCTATTTTTATGATGAAGAAGGGTTTTGTATTTCTGCAGACGCGGACTTTATAATAACCGGCACGGTAGAGCCGCACGAAAATAAACCAGAGGGCCCGTTTGGCGATCATTTGGGTTATTATAGTTTAGCACACCCGTTCCCGTTACTAAAAGTTCATAATGTTTATCATCGTAAGGATGCGGTATGGTCGTTTACAGTAGTAGGCAGGCCACCGCAGGAAGATACCAGTTTTGGCGCGCTGATACATGAAATTGCCGGTTCGGCTTTATCGCAGGAAATACCAGGATTACACGCGGTTAATGCCGTTGACGCAGCGGGAGTGCACCCTCTGTTATTTGCCATAGGCAGTGAGCGCTATACGCCCTATATAAAAGAACGTAAACCACAGGAAATATTAACCATTGCCAACCATATATTAGGTAAGAACCAATTGAGCCTGGCTAAATACTTGTTCATTGCCGCGCAGGAGGATGACCCAAAACTAAATGTAAATGATATTGGTGCTTTTTTAACACACATACTGCAGCGCATAGATTTAACCCGTGATTTGCATTTTCATACCAAAACCACTATTGACACCTTAGATTATAGCGGCAGCGGACTAAATTCCGGCAGTAAATTAGCGGTTACCGTTGCCGGCGATATTAAGCGTGAGCTATGGAGCGGTGTGCCTGCAGGTTTTGAATTGCCGCTGCCATTTATTAATTACAAAATGGTAATGCCGGGTGTGCTGGCCGTCGAGGTTCCTAACAATATAAGAACCAGCGATATGCCCCTGATGTTGGAAATTTTACAGGAACATTTTGGCGAAACCGATCTGTCGGGCATCCCGTTAATGGTATTGTGTGATAATGCTGCCTTTACTGCCCAAAACCTGAATAACTTTGTGTGGGTAACCTTTACCCGCAGCAACCCATCGCATGATATTTATGGTATTAATGAATTTATAGAGCATAAGCACTGGGGCTGTAATGGTCCGCTGATAATTGACGCGAGGATCAAACCGCATCATGCACCCGTGTTAGAGAAAGACCCGGAAGTTGAGAAGCTGGTGGATAAAATGGGAGAAAAGGGTGGAGCGTTGTACGGGATTATTTAGTACTACTTGTCATCCTGATATTTCATCCTGAGTTATAAAATTTCACAAGTCTTACAAGGTTTAAACAAGCACGTCATGGCAGTGTACTGTACCACGAACACGTTGATACACCTGAGTACACCCTGGTACACTTGAAGCACATGCTTATAAAAAAACGTTTCTTTTATAGCATATACCTGACCAATAATTCTCAATTATTAAACGTTAAATAATAGTACTCTGTTGTAAATCAGGCTTCAGTGATTTGCCGTTGCTTTTTTATTTTTTAAATGGGAGTAAAGATTATCACAATAGTGTTGAAAACTTTTGGTGGTAAAATGTGTTAAAAAGTGGTAAAACTAATTTACTTTTACGTTACCAAAATTGTCGAAGTGTAACTATGTCAAATTTTTTAGGCGAATTTGATTGCAAACTGGATGCTAAAGGGCGTATGATGATACCCGTTGGCCTCAAAAAACAGCTTCCCGAAGCTGTAAGTGAGGGGCTTGTCATCAATCGCGGTTTCGAAAAGCATTTGGTTATTTACACCCGTAATGAGTGGGATAAGATAGTTGAGGACCTGAGCAAGCTCAATTCGTACGAGAAAAAAACACGCGAATTTATAAGATATTTTACCCGTGGCGCGTCAGAATTAACACTTGATGGGGCCGGCCGGGTGCTTTTGCCTAAACCATTATTAGAATATGCAGGCATTAATGCTGATGTGGTATTGGCCTGCCAGTTTAATAAAATAGAGGTTTGGAGCCAGGAGGCTTATGAAGCGCAAATGGATGACGAGCCTGAAAACTTTGCAAACCTTGCCGAAGAGGTAATGGGTAACGCAGGAAGGAGGAATGATGAGCAATTATCATAATCCCGTAATGCTGCAGGAGTGTATTGAGGGCCTGAACATAAAAAAAGACGGCACGTATGTTGACGTAACCTTTGGTGGCGGTGGTCATTCAAAAGAAATATTAAAGCACTTGGGTAAAGACGGCGTATTGCTGGCTTTTGACCAGGACGCCGATGCGCAGCAAAATTTAATAGATGATGAACGCTTTGTGTTCATTGATCAGAACTTTCGCTATCTGAAAAACTTTTGCCGCCTGCACGGCGCTATCCCGGTTGATGGTATTTTGGCTGATCTGGGCGTATCATCCTACCAGTTTGACCAGGCCGAGCGTGGGTTCTCTATTCGTTTTGATGCGGAGTTGGATATGCGCATGAATCAATCGGCAGAACTAAGCGCTAAAGAAGTAGTAAATAATTATTCGGAGGCCGAGCTGCACCGCATATTCGGTATTTACGGTGAGATACAAAATGCAAAATCGCTGGCAAATACAATTGTAACTGCCCGGTTAAACGCGCCAATTATAACAGTTGCTGATTTAAAAAATGCCATCGCAGCACGCATCCCGAAAGGAAAAGAAAATAAATACCTAGCGCAAGTGTTCCAGGCATTGCGTATTGAAGTGAACCAAGAGCTTGAGGCATTGAAAGATTTTTTAATTCAAACGGCAGAGGTGTTGGAAACGGGCGGAAGGTTGGTAGTAATGTCATACCATTCGCTGGAAGACAGGCTGGTGAAAAATTTCATCGCCAAAGGCAAATTTAGCGGCGAGGTAGAGAAAGATTTTTTTGGCAATGACCAAAAGCCATTTGATGCGGTAAGTCGCGGAGCGATCACAGCGTCAGAAGAGGAGATAGCAATTAATAACAGGGCACGCAGTGCAAAATTAAGAATAGCAGTAAAGAGATGAATCGTTTGCGTACAGAAATTCCGGAAGAAGAGTTGGAGAGCGAATTGATCGTTGAGGAAAAGACCGTAAAGGAAATCCCCGACAACTTTCTGACCAAGTTTTTAACCAAAGGATTTATCACTACTGATGATGCTACCCGTGCTTTGCCTTTTGTTTTGTTCCTGGCTTTTTTAGGAATGATATATATAGGCAACCGTCACCTGGCCGAAAAAAATATACGTGATATAGAAAAAATAACCAAAGAGGTACACGAGTTAGGTTGGGAATATAAAATAACCAAAGCCGACCTTGCTTATAAAAGTACTTTAACAGAAGTAGCCAAGCGTGTAGATACTTTAGGAATAAGAGAGTCTATACAACCTGCGCAAAAAATTACGATGAAGGAGGATGCTGCACAATGAGTATCAGAACCAATATACTGCTCCGTGTTTATTTAGCTTTTGGCTTGATATTGCTTTTTGCCCTGGCTGTTGTGGTACAAATGTACCGTTTGCAATTTGTACAGGGCAATAAATGGAAAGCAATGGCTTCTAAACTTTCAACCCGTTATGAAAGCGTTGAAGCTACCCGTGGTAATATACTTTCGGTTGATGGCAGTTTGCTGGCTACGTCTGTACCAGAGTATGAACTGCACATGGATATGTTTGCTGGTGGTATTGCCGAAGATAAAGCGTTTTACGGAAAAGTTGATTCATTGGCTCTTAAACTATCACAGCTTTACCCTGATAAATCAGAAACGGAATATTCACGCATGTTGCGTGATGCCCGTAAAGATAGTTCGCGTTATGAGTTAATAAGGCGCAAGGTAACTTTTCAGGAATTAAAGCAGATAAGAAAGTTCCCGATATTTAACATGGGAAAATATAAGGGCGGCTTAATTGTGTTGCAGCAAAACAAACGTATCCTGCCTTTCCGCTCATTAGCGGCACGTACCATAGGCTATAAAAACGAAAACGTAAAAAACGCTGTTGGTTTGGAAGGTGCTTACGCAAGCTATATTAATGGCGAAAATGGCAAACGTTTAATGCAGCGTATTGCCGGCGGCACCTATATGCCGGTTAATGATGAAGATGAAGAAATACCCGCTAAGGACGGTGCCGATATTATATCCACCATTGATGTTAACTACCAGGATGTTGCACAGGATGCGTTAAAGAAACAACTGATAAAAAGCCAGGCCGATCATGGCTGTGTGGTTTTAATGGAAGTAGCAACCGGCGAAATTAGGGCCATTGCTAATTTTACCCATATAAAAGGCGGCGGTTACGAGGCTAAAGATTACCAGGAAAAATTGAACTACGCTATAAGTGACGCGCGAGATCCGGGGTCGACATTTAAATTAGCATCGTACATGACAGCGTTTGATCAGCATAAAATTGATACCAATAGTTTGGTTGATGTTGAAGGCGGAAAATATAAAATGTATTATAAGGATAAAGTGCTAAAAACCTTTACCGATGCAGAATACAACCCAAGCCCGATGACCGCGAAACACGCCTTTGAAGAATCATCAAACGTTGCGGTAGTAAAATTTATCAGCTCGCATTATAAAGATAACCCTAAGGAATTTACAGATAATTTATATGCCCTGCATTTAAATAAAAGGCTTGACCTGCAAATACCCGGCGAAGCGCGCCCGGTAGTTAAAAATCCAGCAAACAGAAGCTGGAGCAAATTAACATTGCCGCAAATGGCCTACGGGTACGAAATGCAAATTACACCCTTACAGATGCTTACCTTATATAATTCTATTGCCAATAACGGCAAAATGATAGCGCCAATTTTTGTAAGGGAGATACAGCGCATGGGTAATACTGTTGAGCATTTTCAGGCAAGGGTTATCAATCCTAAAGTTTGTTCGGACGCTACATTAGGTAAAATGAAAAGCCTGTTGGAGGGGGTTGTATTGAACGGAACGGGTAAGACCTTTATCAAAAACAATTTATACACGGTAGCAGGTAAAACAGGTACGGCTCAAATTGCAAATGACGGAGCAGGTTATGGCGAACAAAAAACCTACCAGGCATCTTTCTGCGGCTATTTCCCGGCAGATCATCCTAAATATGCTATGATAGTAGTGATCAATCACCCAACGGCGGGCAATTATCTGGCAGCTTATGTGGCTGGCCCGGTATTTAGGGAGGTGGCAGACAGGGTATACTCAAGCGATTTGGAAATGAAACATAATGCGCCCGCGCATTTTGTAGGTAATACAACTTTACCAAAAGTTAAGCAGGGTAATTTAAGCGCGTTAAAACAAGTATATTCAAAATTGGGCGTTAAGCCATTGTATGCCGCGGTTAATACTGGTTTAGATACCAGCAGCGGTTTGCCATATGAAGAAGTTAAATACAAAACCGGCACTGTACCAACAGTAACAGGTATGGGATTAAGTGATGCCCTATATTTATTAGGTAACGCCGGGTATAAAGTAGGTGTGAAAGGTAGTGGTGTAGTAAAAAGCCAATCCATAACAGGAGGAAGCCAGGTGCCAAAAGGTTCAAAAATTACAATAATATTAGAGTGAGATATTTAAGCGACATATTAACCGGGTTACCGTTTACCGAGCTGCAAGGCGCGGTAGACGTAGAGATCAGCGCTGTTGTGTTTGATTCGCGCAAGGTTGTGCCGGGTTGTTTATTTGTTGCAGTAAAAGGTACACTGGTTGATGGTCATGATTATATTGAGCAAGCTGTAAAAGATGGAGCCATAGCAGTAATATGCGAGGAACTGCCGGGCCATACAGCAGGCGAGGTCGACTTTTTAATGGTGGCAAATTCGGCCATTGCACTGGGTATTATTGCTGCTAATTTTTATGACAACCCATCCAATAAATTAAAGTTGGTTGGGATAACGGGCACTAATGGCAAAACTACCATTGCTACATTATTGTATCAATTGTTTCGCGATCTGGGTTATAAATGCGGTTTACTTTCAACGGTAGAAAACCAGGTTAATGGCAAAGTCATCCCATCAACCCATACCACACCCGACCCTGTAGAACTGAATAAGCTACTGGATGAAATGGTTACGCAAGGCTGCGATTATTGCTTTATGGAAGTAAGCTCGCACGCGGTGGCCCAACACAGAATAGAAGGATTGGTATTTTCGGGCGGTATATTCTCTAATTTGACGCATGACCACTTAGACTATCACAAAACGTTTGATAATTACTTAAAAGCCAAAAAAACATTTTTTGACGGTTTACCAAAAAACGCTTTTGCATTAACTAATAGCGACGACAAGAATGGCAGCGTGATGCTGCAAAATACTAAGGCCTATAAAAAAACCTATGCCCTTAAAAGTATGGCGGACTATAAAGGCAAGATCCTTGAAAATCAATTCGGTGGCTTATTGCTGCTGATAGATAACGAGGAAGTTTGGTTTAAGATGGTAGGCACCTTTAATGCATATAACTTATTAGCAGTATATGCTGCTGCCATGTTGTTAGAGCAGGACAGGGCCAAAGTATTAACCGGCTTAAGTAAACTATCAGGTGCCGAAGGTCGGTTTGATTATGTAGTAGGACCAAATAAGATCATTGGGATTGTTGATTACGCCCATACGCCGGATGCTGTGCAAAATGTATTGAGCACCATTCATGATATCCGTAAAAGCACTGAAAAAGTAATAACCGTAATTGGCTGCGGCGGCGACAGGGATAAGACCAAGCGCCCCATAATGGCAAAGGTAGCCTGCGAGTGGAGTGATAAGGTAATACTTACATCTGATAATCCACGCTCTGAAGATCCGGAGGCGATTATTAAGGATATGGAAGCAGGGGTTGACCCGGCTTTTAAAAGATCGACCGTAAGTATTACAGACAGGCATGAAGCAATTAAAACGGCTTGTATGCTGGCACAGCCGGGTGATATTATCCTGTTAGCAGGAAAAGGTCATGAAAAATACCAGGAAATAAAAGGTGTGAAAAATCACTTTGATGATAAAGAAGAGTTGATAAACCAATTTAAATTGATGGGATAATGCTATACTATCTATTTACATACTTAAACAAAAACTACAGCATTCCGGGAACGGGGGTGTTTCAATACATCACGTTCAGGATGGCTATGGCAGTTATTGTGTCGTTAATTGTGACCACCGTTTACGGGCGCAGACTGATAGATTATTTACGCTACAAGCAAGTAGGCGAAACGGTAAGGAATTTAGGTTTAGAGGGCCAAATGCAAAAAGCAGGCACACCTACCATGGGTGGGCTCATCATCATCCTGGGTATATTAATACCAACACTTTTGTTTGCCAAGTTGGATAATATTTATATCATCCTGATGATAATAACTACGGTATGGCTGGGCGCTATTGGTTTTCTTGATGATTATATCAAAGTATTCAAAAAAAACAAAGAAGGTTTAGCCGGCAGGTTTAAAATTGTGGGTCAGGTTGGTTTAGCGCTTATTATAGGCTTTACCATGTACAATCATAAAGACATAATGATACAGCAGGAAGTTAAATTACCTGTACAATATGATACCAAGATAGATTTCCACATGCGGGGTAATAAGCCGGTTTTAACGCAGGATGTTAAATCTACCAAAACCACCATGCCTTTTTATAAGAACAACGAGTTTGATTATGATAAAGTGCTTAAGTTTTTAGGGCCGGGTTATCAAAAATATACACTGGTTGTATTCTTATTTTTTGTTATTGTGATTATAACAGCTGTATCCAACGGGGCAAATATAACCGATGGAATAGATGGGTTGGCCACTGGGACATCGGCAATTATCGGGGTTACGCTGGCTATCCTGGCGTATGTATCAAGTAACTACATTATTTCTGATTACCTCAATATTATGTACATCCCTAAATCGGAAGAGCTGGTGGTTTTTGCCGGTGCGTTTATTGGGGCATGTGTTGGATTTTTATGGTACAACTCTTACCCGGCACAAGTATTTATGGGCGACACCGGCAGTTTGGCAATAGGCGGTATTATAGCTGTATTCGCTATCATGATACGTAAGGAACTAATGATACCGCTATTGTGCGGCATATTTCTGTTGGAGAGCTTGTCGGTAATTATGCAGGTGGGGTGGTTCAAATTCACCAAGAAAAGATTTGGCGAAGGACGAAGAGTGTTTTTAATGGCCCCGCTTCATCACCATTATCAAAAAAAAGGTTTTCACGAAGCTAAAATTGTAACACGTTTCTGGATCATAGGTATAATGCTGGCTATTTTAACCGTAATAACATTGAAATTGAGGTAGGATAAAGTCTATGGTCCATAGTCGATGGTCCATGGTAAAAAAGATAAAAGGACTATGGACCATCGACTATGGACTATGGACTAAAAAAAATGAACGAAAACAAAAACATAGCAATCCTTGGTGCCGGCGAAAGCGGTGTGGGTGCGGCATACCTTGCCCAACAGCAGGGGTATGATGTTTTTGTTTCAGATTTTGGCACTATTACCCCGCATTATAAAGAGCAGTTACAAGGCTGGAATATCCGCTTCGAAGAAAATGGACATACGGAGGCCGAAATACTAAGCGCGGTTGAAGTAATAAAAAGTCCGGGTATACCTGATAAGGCGCCTATCATCAAAAAAATAAAAGAAAAAGGTATACCGGTTATATCAGAGATAGAGTTTGCGGGAAGATATACTAAGGCTAAGATAATAGGCATTACCGGATCGAACGGGAAAACTACCACTACCAGTTTAACCCACTACATCCTAAAAAATGCAGGATTAAATGTGGGTTTGGCAGGTAACATAGGTAAAAGTTTTGCCTACCAGGTAGCTACCGAAAAATACGATTGCTATGTTTTAGAGCTAAGCAGTTTTATGCTTGACGATATGTACCGGTTTAAAACAGACATAGCGGTATTATTAAACATAACGCCCGATCATTTGGACCGGTACGACTATAACATGGAAAATTACGCAGCATCAAAATTCCGTGTAACACAAAATCAAACAGCCGATGATGTATTTATTTACTGTGCTGATGATGATGAAACGATAAAAGGAATGGAAGGACGCAACCTGAAAGCAAGGCAACTGCCATTTTCAATCAAAAAAAAAATTGCAACGGGAGCATATCTCGAAAACGACAATATTGTCATCAACACCCCTCAAGAACATTTTGAAATGTCAATTACAGAACTGGCCCTGCAAGGCAAGCACAACATCTACAACTCTATGGCATCTGGTATTGTAGCAAAAGTGCTCGAATTACGCAACGACACCCTCAGGGAAAGTCTGGCTACATTCAAAAACATTGAGCACAGGCTGGAGTCTGTTGGCAAAATATCGGGCATTAGCTTCATTAATGATTCTAAAGCTACCAACGTTAACTCAACCTGGTACGCATTAGAGAGTATGACCAGCGACGTGGTGTTGATATTAGGAGGCGTAGATAAAGGCAACGACTATACTATGCTTAAGGACCTGGTAAAGCAAAAGGTAAAAGCAATAGTATGTTTAGGCAAGGATAACCAACGCATTCATAACGCTTTTGAAGATGATGTAGACATTATAGTAAACACATCTTCGGCAGCAGAAGCGGCACAAATAGCTTACCATTTAGCAACAAAAGGAGATACCGTTTTATTATCACCGGCTTGTGCAAGTTTTGATCTGTTTAAAAATTATGAAGATAGAGGAACGCAGTTTAAAGCGGCAGTAAAAGAGTTATAGGATATGCAGATTTGCGGATGTGCAAATAACCAACGCGTCATTGCGAGGAACGAAGCAATCTCTACATAAGCTAAGCATAAGTAGAATGCCGAAGGAAAAAAGAAAAATATAATAAAGCGTCATCGCAAAAACAAAACGATCTCTAAAATATGCATGTGTAGAGATTGCTTCGTTCCTCGCAATGACGCCGGATATTTAAGATTTATAAACAAGTAAAATGAACGCAATACTCAGTAACATAAAGGGAGATCGTTGGATATGGCTTATTGTCATATTGCTTTCGTTGATATCGCTGTTGTCTGTTTATAGCGCTATTGGCACGCTGGCTTACAAACGTGGGGTAGGTGCCGAGTCTATTTTAATGAAGCATTTGGCCATGATAATTGGTGGTATTGTGCTGATGTATATTTCGCATAAGTTGGATTACAGGTACTATTCGGGCATATCAAAACTATTGATGTATATCACTATACCCTTGTTATTATACACGTTGATATTTGGTAGCCATGTAAATGATGCCAGTCGCTGGATAGCTATACCCGGTACCGGCCTAAGCTTCCAAACATCCGATCTGGCTAAGTTGGCGTTGATAACATTCCTGGCGCGTTCCCTGTCGCGCAAGCAAGAAAACATTAAAGATGTTAAGCAATCATTCATCCCGATAATGGGTGCGGTTTGCATAGTTTTTATATTGATAGCATTGGCAAATCTATCTACCGCGTTAATGCTTTTTGGTGTAAGCGTTTTACTGCTTATTATTGGCCGTATCAGCATAAAGCAAATAGCAATTACCTGTTTAGCAGGTGCCATATTGCTTACAGGTGTAGTGTTTTTAGGTCCGCGCAGGCATACCTATACATCGCGTATCCATACGTTCTTACACCCCGAAGCAGCAAATCCTGATAAATCATTTCAGGCAGACCATGCTAAAATAGCTATTGCTACCGGCGGGTTGTTTGGCAAAGGCCCGGGTAAAAGCAACGAGGTGAATTATTTGCCTGAGGCATATTCGGATGAGATATACGCCATTATAATAGAAGAATACGGCATGGTAGGCGGGATAGCACTAATAGGCATCTACTTGTTTTTATTATATCGATGTATAAAGATTGTAACAAAAGCGCCAAAAGCGTTCGGGGCATTATTGGCCGCAGGCTTAAGCTTTAGTTTAACCATACAGGCATTTGCCAACATGGCGGTAGCGGTAGGCTTAGGGCCGGTAACGGGTGTGCCTTTGCCTTTTATAAGCATGGGCGGTACGTCCATTTTGTTTACAAGCATAGCGTTCGGTATTATATTATCGGTTAGCCGTGATATAGAGGACCCGAAAAAAGTAGTAGTTGGCGAAATAAAAGAATCAGGTAATATACAAATGAACATAGCATAAGCCCCTAACCCCCTAAAAGGGGAACAATAGCGGGTAAGAAAATAAATCAGTGTAATCAAATAATAAAATCGGTGAAATCAAAGAAGATCATTATTAGCGGCGGCGGTACAGGGGGGCATATCTTCCCGGCTATTGCTATTGCCAATGCTTTGAAAAAGCTTGATCCTGCTACCGAGATATTATTTGTTGGTGCCATCGGCCGTATGGAAATGGAAAAAGTTCCGGCAGCGGGGTATAAAATTATAGGGTTGAACATACAAGGGATACAACGTAAATCGATTTGGAAAAACCTGCTGTTTCCGGTAAAATTATTCAGCAGTGTGAATAAGGCGCTTAAGATCATAAAAGATTTTAAACCCGATGCGGCGGTTGGTGTAGGAGGTTATGCGTCTGGTCCGCTATTATATGCGGCATCATTAAAAGGGATACCCTATTTAATACAGGAGCAAAACTCGTATGCAGGTATCACCAATAAATGGCTGGGTAAAAAGGCCGAAAAAATATGTGTTGCGTTTGATGGTATGGAGCAGTTTTTCCCTGCAGATAAGTTGATAAAAACAGGTAATCCAATCCGTAAAGAATCGGTTGCTATAGATGGTAAGCAAATGCAGGCTTTAGAGCTGTATAAGCTATCGGCGTTTAAAAAAACCATCATGGTTACGGGCGGTAGTTTGGGCGCGCGTACTTTAAATAACAGCGTGATGGCTGGCCTGGA
The DNA here is from genome assembly GCF_028288205.1 of Mucilaginibacter sp. Classification (GTDB taxonomy): domain Bacteria; phylum Bacteroidota; class Bacteroidia; order Sphingobacteriales; family Sphingobacteriaceae; genus Mucilaginibacter. The sequence continues at coordinate 4,455 of NZ_JAQBOD010000066.1, read as the reverse complement.
TAAATTAATAGCTGCCGATGTGCAGGTAATATGGCAAACCGGTAAGTTTTATTACAACAGTATAATTGAAAAGTTGGGCGAAGATTATCATCCAAATATTCGCATAATGGAATTTGTTAACCGGATGGACCTGGCTTATGCCGCTGCTGATATTATTATATCAAGAGCAGGCGCGGGTACTATTGCCGAGTTATGTGTGGTAAAAAAGCCGGTTATCCTGGTGCCTTCGCCAAACGTGGCAGAAGATCATCAAACCAAAAATGCGCTGGCGCTGGTACATGACCAGGCGGCTGTTTTTGTTGCCGACAGGGATGCAGAATTGAAATTGATAGATAGAGCCATTGAGCTTTTAAATGATAAAGAATTACAAAAAAAATTAAGCGACAACATTGGTAAAATGGCCCTGCCTGATGCCGATGAGGTTATTGCAAAAGAGGTTATTCAAATAACAATTAATAACAATTAAATCTTAGCTCTCTTTCCCCGCAAAGGAAGGAGGGCTTTTTAAGAACAATGGAATTACGCAACATACAACGGGTTTATTTGATCGGCATTGGCGGCATCGGCATGAGTGGCCTGGCCCGCTATTTCTGTCATTTGGGTTGTATTGTTTGTGGTTATGATAAAACCCCTACCGACCTTACCGACGAATTACGTAATGAAGGTATACAGGTGATCTTTGAAGACAACGCTGAAGGCATACCAAAGAGTTTTAGAGATGTAGATGATAATACCTTGATTATTTATACACCTGCTATTCCTAAGGATTCGGTGATCTTAAACTTTTTCCAGCGAAAGGGTTTTGTGCTTTGGAAACGCTCGCAGGTATTGGGATTGATTAGCAAAGGTAAATTCACTATTGCTGTTGCAGGCACACATGGTAAAACCACTACCTCGTGTATGATAGCACATATATTGAAAGATTCGGGCAAAGATTGTTCGGCATTTTTAGGTGGTATTGCATCCAATTATCAAACCAATGTATTGTTTGGCAATAATGATATCGTGGTGGTTGAGGCTGATGAGTATGACCGTTCGTTCCTTACGCTTTTTCCAAATATTGCTATTGTTACTTCTATGGATGCTGATCACCTGGATATTTACGGTGACCATGCACAATTAACAGAATCATTTCAGCTTTTTGCATCGCAAATAAAAATGGGCGGTGCATTGATCCATCGCCGGGGGCTTCCGTTAAACAATGGATTTACTTACAGCATCACCGAAGCTGCTGACGCGATGGCAGAAAATATTCGCATTGAAAATGGCGATTTTTATTTTGATTTTAAACGTGGGTCTATCATCATCCCCAATATAAAACTCGGTATTGCCGGTTTGCATAATATTGAAAATGCAGTTGCTGCCATTGAAGCCACATTGCGTTTGCATATTGATTGGGATGCCATAAAAAGTGCTTTAGGCTCATTTAAAGGAGTAAAGCGCCGGTTTGAATACATTGTTAAAAACAAGCAGCATATTTATATTGATGATTACGCACATCATCCGGAAGAATTAAGGGCGGCTATTACATCTATTAAACGCTTATATCCAAATAAAAAACTCACAACAATTTTTCAACCTCATTTATATACCCGTACACGCGATTTTGTGGACGGGTTTGCAGAGGTATTGGATATGAGCGACGAATTAATATTGCTGGATATTTATCCTGCCCGTGAACTACCGATTGAAGGCGTAAGCTCGAATATGATATTGGACCGCATGAAGTTGCAGAACAAACAAATATTAGGCAAGCAGGAAGCTATTAATAAAATAAGATCAGAACAACCCGAGCTGCTGTTAACAGTTGGCGCGGGCGATATTGATCAGTTAGTATATCCATTAAAAAGTGCTTTAGAAGATGTTTAAGAAACCAATATGGCGCATATTATTAATTAGTTTCTTATGGCTGATAAGCCTGGGCGGACTGGTTGTGTTCATGAGTTTCATCGAAATAAAAAAGGCGGAAGTGGTTTGTAAGGATGTAAAAATATACATACCGGGCAACCAGTATTTTATTGACAAAGAGGAAGTAGAGAATATTTTGCACATCAGCAGTTATACATTGGTTGGGCGTAAAATGAAAAATATTAACCTGCATGACCTGGAAGGCAAATTAAAGGCAAACCCTTTTATTGAACTGGTTAAAGTATATGCGGATATGGATGGTGTTATTATGATAGAGATAGCACAGCGCCAACCCATATTGCGCGTTATGAACCAATTTAACCAGGATTATTATATAGATAAGAATGGGTTAAAAATTCCATTATCAGATAACTATACCGCGAGGGTATTGGCAGCTAACGGGTTTATTGATGAGTTTTTTGGCGGCAAGATAGATACGTTGCATACTATGCTGGCAAAAGATCTTTTTAAAACGGTTTCTTACATCAGGAAGGATTCGCTTTGGGATGCGCAGATAGCGCAGATATATGTGAACAAGGAGCATGAAATTGAATTGATACCAAGGGTTGGCAACCAGCGCATATTGCTGGGTAATGCAGATTCATTAGATCTGAAATTTCATAACCTGCTGGCATTTTATAAACAGGCATTGCCACAAGTTGGCTGGGATGCTTATAAGCTGATAAACATTAAATATGCCAACCAAATAATAGGCGTAAAAAATTCAAAGGCAGATTCGGTAAGAATGAAGGCTGCTGCTGATTCAACAAAATTAAAAAAAGACACATCTCTAATAAAGCAGTAATATGGATAAGAGTTCAACACAAGAAAAAAGTTCGCCAATTGTAGTGGGATTGGATATTGGTACCACAAAAATTTGCGTAATTGTTGGCCGCCGCAGCAAAAACGGCAAGATCGAAGTACTGGGTATCGGTAAGGCCGAGTCTGCGGGTGTAACCCGTGGTGTAGTTTCAAATATCGACAAAACTGTGCAGGGCATTACCGCGGCGGTTGAAATTGCCAGCACACAATCAAACGTAGAGATAAGGGTAGTGAATGTAGGTATTGCAGGGCAGCACATTAAAAGCTTACAGCATCGCGGGCTGATAACCCGTCGCGATCTGCAATCAGAGATCAGTCGCAAGGATATTGACAAGCTGATAGAAGATATGTACAACCTGGTAATGCCTCCGGGCGAGGAGATCATCCATGTATTACCTCAAGAGTTTACTGTTGACAGCGAGCCTGGAGTTAAAGACCCAATCGGCATGGCGGGTGTACGTTTGGAAGCTAATTTCCATATCATATCCGGCCAGGTTACAGCTATAAAGAATATTGTGAAATGTGTTAACAAAGCAAATTTAGAAAGCCAGGAACTGATATTGGAACCATTGGCATCATCCGAGTCGGTATTAAGCGACGAGGAAAAAGAAGCAGGTGTGGTTTTGGTTGATATTGGTGGCGGTACCACTGATGTGGCCATCTTTCATGAAGGTATTATTCGTCATACAGCGGTTATACCATTTGGTGGTAACAGCGTGACCGAGGATATCCGCGAAGGCTGTTCAGTGATGCGCAATATTGCAGAGCAGTTAAAGATACGTTTCGGATCAGCTTTAGCTGAAGAAAACAAAGAGAATGAGATTGTGTGTGTGCCTGGTTTACGCGGACGTGAGCCCAAAGAAATATCAGTAAAAAACCTGGCTTTTGTTATTCAGGCCCGTATGGAAGAGATCGTAGAGCATGTGTATTATGAGATCAAATCATCCGGGTACGAGAAAAAATTAATTGCAGGTATTGTAATAACAGGTGGCGGCGCGCAATTAAAACATCTGCCGCAGATGGTTGAATTTGTTACCGGCTTAGATTGCCGCGTAGGCTATCCTAACGAGCATTTAGCCAAGAACGAAGTATTGCCTAAAAACGTTTACGAAGAGCTGCAAAGCCCAACTTTTGCAACAGGTATAGGTCTGTTAATAAAAGGTATCCAGAAGATGGAATATACCGGAATAGTAGAAACCCCGGCCGCAGAAAAGGTTGATAAAACTGTTAAATACGCTGAGGATAAAAAGTTTGGATTATTTGGCAAAATATTGGAAAGCGGTAAGAAATTTATTAAGGACGATATTAAAGATGAGGACTTTTTGAAATAGGAAACAAGCTTTGAGCGCCGGGTTCCCCTCTGGAGAGGGGTAGGGGTGTGTTTATAAGATTTGCAGAGTAAAACACACCCCTGCCATCACACAAATCCAATGCGCCCCCTCTCAGGAGGGGAACAAAAGGCTGACTTATTCACAATTTTCAATTTTTCCACATTATAGACATTTGTGGAAAAAGGTTGTTGAAAAAGTGCTAATATTACAATGGTGAAATCTAAAATTCGTCAAATCACATATAACTGAACAATAGGATTATGCAATTTGAGATGTTAAAAGAAAAGTCGTCTATCATCAAGGTTATTGGTGTTGGCGGCGGCGGTGGTAATGCAGTAAACCACATGTACAAGGCAGGTATTACAGGTGTTGATTTTATAATCTGTAACACTGA
>NZ_JAQBOD010000031.1 GCF_028288205.1 Mucilaginibacter sp. | reverse complement strand
CCACAAAAATCGAGGTTATTAACAAAGAAAAAGAAGCAAAAAGAAAGCTTCAACAATAATAATAACCTGTTTATTTTGCTGAAGCTAATCTAAAGGAGATGACAAATATCTTAACTTAATGACATTGCGCCTGACCTACCCTGACCCTAATTTAAAATCAATATTTATAAACTTTATTATTAGCCATTTACTGCGCTATTAATCAGGATACATTTATCTTTACCCATCTTGTTTTATCACCAATATAAACATGAATGATTTTTTAGCAGCCAGATCACAAATGGCCCTGTCGCTGGGGTTTCACATCATATATTCCTGTATTGGTATGGTGATGCCTGTTTTTATGGCCATATCGCACTATAAATATATCAAAACTCAAAACCCGGTTTATAAAAACATTACACAAGCCTGGAGCAAAGGCGTAGCTATATTTTTTGCAACAGGCGCGGTATCGGGCACTATGTTATCGTTTGAGCTTGGTTTACTATGGCCAAAGTTCATGGAACATGCGGGGCCCATATTTGGCATGCCGTTTTCGTTAGAGGGGGTAGCTTTTTTTATTGAAGCGATTGCCCTGGGCTTTTTTCTATATGGGTGGAACAGGTTCAACCAATGGTTCCATTGGTTTACAGGGGTTCTGGTTGGCGTTAGCGGGATACTTTCGGGCATTTTGGTAGTATCGGCCAATTCATGGATGAACAGCCCCTCGGGCTTTGATTATGTGAACGGCCAATACCTTAACATCGACCCAATGAGAGCCATGTTTAACGGCGCCTGGTTTTCTGAATCATTACACATGACGATAGCTGCGTTCTCGGCTACAGGGTTTGCAGTGGCCGGTATACACGCGCTGATGATTTATCGCAAACAGAATATTGAATTTCATACCAAAGCGTTTAAAATAGCTATCATATTTGGAGCAGCAGCGGCAATTTTACAACCGCTAAGCGGCGATATATCTGCCAAACACGCGGCCAAAAGGCAGCCTGCTAAGTTAGCCGCGATGGAGGCTTATTTTCATACGCAAACTTATGCGCCATTAATTATCGGGGGCATACCGGATACTGCTGCCAAAAAAGTTAACTACGCCATAGAGCTACCCGGCTTGCTCAGTTTTTTAGTGAACGATAATTTCAAACAGGAAGTTAAAGGACTGGATACCATACCCATTAAAGATCAGCCAAATGTGGCGGTTACCCATTATGCCTTCCAGATAATGGTAGGCATAGGTATGCTAACTATGCTGATAGGCGTATTGTATTTCATCGCCTTATGGAAAAAGCGGAGCTGGTTATCAAAAACATGGTTTTTAAAGTTATTTATCATTGCTACTCCTTTAGGGTTTATTGCGCTGGAAGCCGGGTGGACCGTTACCGAAGTTGGCCGCCAACCCTGGATAATACAGGATGTAATGCGCACCAGCGAGGCCATTACGCCTATGCCGGGAATACAATATTCGTTTTACCTGTTTAGCTTTATATATTTTACGTTGAGTTTAGCAGTAATATTCCTACTGCAAAGGCAAATTAAAATGGTGCCTGAGTTGTATGATGTTAAATAATAGAGACAAGAATCAAGATGTAAGAATCAAGATAAACGGCTGCTTTGATGGGTTTGTTTATAGTGATTTATTTAACCATTATTTTCTTAATTCTTGTCTCTTGATTCTTGTCTCTTGATTCTAAAAAAATATGTTAACCGTAGTAATTATCTTCCTGTTCTTCGCCATTTTATTGTACTTCTTGTTAGGCGGTGCTGATTTTGGCGCGGGCATTATTGAGCTTTTTACCTCAACTGATAATAAGCAACGCACCCGCAGCACCATGTACCAGGCCATAGGGCCAATCTGGGAAGCAAACCACATGTGGCTTATTATTGCTGTAGTAATTTTATTTGTTGGTTTTCCGGATATATATAGCAAAATGTGTACTTATTTGCATATTCCGTTGCTCATTATGTTATTAGGCATTATTGCCCGTGGTACGGCCTTCGCGTTCCGTAATTACGATGCGATAAAAGGCGAACGAACTCAGATGCTTTATAATAACATATTTGTTTATTCCAGCTTTTTAACGCCGTTGTTTTTAGGCATCATCGCAGGCAGCGCTATCTCCAGACAAATTGATTTTGAAGCTACTGATTTTTTATCAGCCTATATTTTTAGCTGGTTAAACTGGTTCTCTGTGGCGGTAGGTCTATTTACCGTTACACTTTGCGGATTCCTTGCAGCCATCTATTTGGTGGGCGAAGCTACGGATGAATTTGATGTTAAACGCTTTATTAAAAAAGCTAAGGTGCTTAATATGGCCGCCTTTTTTTGCGGCGGACTGGTATTCTTAGCTGCCGAAACACTAAACATCCACATGGCGCACTGGATATTTGGCAATCCGGTAAGCCTTACAGCGGTAATAGCCGCATCTATCTCTTTAATATTACTTTGGGTAACCATTAGCCGCGGTAAGAAACAAATAGCGCGCGTATTTGCCGCTTTCCAGGTGAGTATGATATTACTATCGGTTGGCTATACGCATTACCCTAACTTTATTATGGGTAAAAACAATAAAAACCTTTCCTTATTAACCAATCACGCCACCTCAAAAACTATTGATGACCTGGGTATCGCCTTATTAATTGGCAGTTTATTTATTCTTCCTTCCCTATTTTATCTTTTCTATAGCTTCCGCGGAAAAACAAATCACGAATAACCGTTTAAACACACATTTCATACATTTCTCAATTACTACTAAATCGATAGGGTATCTCTTGCGAAATCGATGTAGTAGCGTAACATTCTGGGTACAATTTGGTAAAATATATATTATATAATTTATATTTGATATCGATTGCACCAATTAACCCAGTACACTAAGTATACATTTTTTTTATATTTTATTTAAATGGCATAGCTATGCTTGTCGTTTTTTTAACCTGATAACTATCGAATAAACCTTTATATGAACTTTAAAAAGATTAAGCTATCGCCGGTACGCATTTGGGGTACTGTGGCAACCATAGTATTAGTAATAATAGCCATTTGTTTTGGTTGCATGACCAAAAAAGTTATTTACGCTAATAGCAATTATGTTGATCCTTATATAAACTGGAGAGAGTATGGCGGCGGGCCCGATCAGTCAAAATATACCACACTTAACCAGATCACCAAAAAAAATGTAAACCAACTGCAAGTTGCCTGGACCTACTCTACCGGCGACAATGTTTCGAGTTATAAATTTAATCCCTTAATAGTAGACAATGTAATGTATGTATTGGCGAAAAACAATTCGCTGGTAGCATTGGATGCCACAAATGGCAAAGAGATTTGGATACATACCGGCTTAAACACCGCTTCAAAAAGGGGTATGAATTATTGGGAGAGCAAGGACAGAAAAGATCGCCGCCTTATTTTTTGCATGAACAATACTTTACAGGAAATAGACGCGCAAACCGGTAAATCCATACTTACATTCGGCACTAACGGTGCGGTTAACCTTAGGGAGGGGCTTGATCGTGATCCGGAAACTATGACGCGTGTTACCTCTACCTCGCCGGGTGCTATATATGATGATCTGATACTTTTGGGTTCATCTCCGGGCGAGAACACATTTTCGCCTCCGGGACACCTGCGTGCTTATAATGTGGTTACGGGTAAAATGGCATGGATATTTCATACTATCCCCCTCCCCGGCGAACCGGGTTATGAAACCTGGCCAAAAGATGCCTATAAATATGTGGGCGGCGTAAATACATGGGGCGAAATATCTATTGATGCCAAACGCGGTATCGCTTATTTCCCGTTAGGCGCGCCTACTTATGATTATTATGGTGCCGACCGTATAGGCAAAGGCTTGTACGGCGATTGCATTTTGGCGCTCGATGCCCGTACAGGTAAACACATCTGGCACTTTCAGATGGTGCACCATGACCTTTGGGACTTTGACGCGTCTGCTGCGCCGCAACTGGTTACCGTAACCCATAACGGCCAAAAGGTTGACGCGGTGGCACAAGCTACCAAACAAGGCTTCCTGTTTGTATTTAACCGTGTTACCGGCGAGCCATTATGGCCTATAGACGAAAAACCTGTACCAAAAAGCACTATGCCGGGCGAAGAATCATGGCCTACACAACCCGTACCAACGGTAGTGCCGCCATTTAGCAGGCAGGTGGTTACTGTTGATGATATTAACCCATACTTTACCGCGACAGAAAAAGAAACATGGCGCAAACGCATATTAGCCGCACACAGCGGTTTGTTTGAACCGCTTTCTGATAAATATGAAACTATTACTATGCCCGGCGCTAACGGCGGGGCCATCCACGGGAATACCGCGGCAAACCCGGTAAAGGGATATGTATATGTTTCTTACCAGGATAAGCCCTCTGTTTACAGACTGAAAAAAGTTGAACCTGCCGAATTGCGCATACCATTATCTGCCGACGAAACTGAAAGAGCAAAAGCGCTATATGTACAAAATTGCCAAACCTGTCATGGCGTTGAGCATACGGGTGGTTTGGGGCCCAACCTTGTTGATATTAACAACCGGGTTAATTTTGATAATTTCAAGACGATTGTAAGTACGGGCCGGGCGCAAATGCCATCCTTTCTTCACCTTGGCGATCAAAACGTTACTGCTTTATATAAATTTCTTTCATCAGCCGCAAGCCAGAGAGGCGGCGGCGCGGGCGCACGTGGCGGCCGTGGTGGCTTCCAGGCAACCGATGTAACAAAAACCGACGGCCCTGTGGTTGCATCAGGCGGTGCGCCGGGTGGCGAGGAGTTTCAAAAAATGCCTACCAAACCTATGCGCGATTATCCAGCCGGAGTAACCTCTCCAAAAGAGAAGTATACAGATGGCTCAACCACCAGCTACGGTTTGGGCTATCCAAATTTATTGTCGCCGCCATGGTCGGCAATAGCAGCTTATGATTTGAATACCGGCAAAATAAAATGGAAAAGAGCATTAGGCAACGATGATAAGCTGGGCGGTAAAGATACCGGTCTGCCTGTTGGCTCACAGCATAAAGGCATGATAGTAACCTCTACCGGAATCATATTCGCCACCTGTTTGGATGGCAGGATATATGCTTACGACGAAGATAACGGCAACTTGTTATGGCAGGTAAAACTACCCCGCGTACCCGATGGCTTGCCTACCATGTACCAGGTAAATGGCAAGCAATACATGGCCATCTGTTCTGTATCAGACCAAATAGATAAATCAAAACCAAACGCCGAGGTGCCAAGACAGTATATTGTTTTCGCACTTCCATCAAAAAAATAACCAACCAAACCAATTATAATTAATCATGAAACCCAACCCTGTAACAATAACCAAATTATTTATCTCAACAAGCGCTAAAGTCGCACTGTTGCTGATATTTTTTATTGGTTATGGCGCTATAGCCCAAACCCCTAAAAAAAGCACATCAGCCAAGAAAAATACGTCAGCTTCGTTAATCCCCAAACAACATACCGAGTGGAATGATTTTGGCGGTGGACCCGACCACTCAAAATTTGTTGATTTTACCCAGATCAACAAACAAAACGTAACCAAGCTGGAGCCTGCATTTATATACTCAAGCGGCGATAAGCAGGCTTATAAATTCAATCCTATTATTGTTGATAATGTGATGTATGTGCAGGCCAAAAACATGTCGCTGATAGCAATTAATGCAACAACCGGTAAAGAAATATGGATACATACCAACCTGCGGATAGGCCAGCGGGGCATTAATTTCTGGCAAAGTCCTGATAAAAAGCAAAAACGCCTTATTGTAACATTAGGCAATACCTTACAGGAAATTGATGCCATCACCGGTAAGACTATATTGACATTTGGCGATAACGGTTCTGTCGACCTGAAAGAGGGCCTTGACCGCGATCCTTCATTGTTCCGTACAGGCTCATCCACTTCTCCCGGCCACGTTTATAAAAACCTGATATTGGTAGGCTCATCACCCGGCGAGAACCTGTTTTCTGGTCCGGGCCACGTTAGGGCATTTAACATCCTTACCGGCAAACAAGAATGGATATTCCACACTATCCCACAACCGGGTGAACCCGGCTATGAAACATGGGATTATAAAGATTCTTACAAATATGTAGGCGCTATAAATACCTGGGGAGAAATATCTGTCGATGAAAAACATGGTATTGCTTATTTCCCTTTGGGCTCGCCCACTTATGATTATGATGGCGCCGACCGCCCGGGTAATGGCTTATATGGCAATTGCATTTTGGCTTTGGATGCTAAAACAGGCAAGCACCTATGGCACTTCCAGACTGTACACCATGATATTTGGGATTATGATTTGACCGCCGCCCCGCAGTTGATCACCGTAAACCATAATGGTAAAAAGGTTGAAGCAGTAGCAGTAGCGGGCAAAAACGGTTTCTTATACGCGTTTAACCGTATCACCGGAAAGCCGTTATGGCCGATAGAAGAGCGCCCGGTACCAAAGAGTGAAATGCCCGATGAAAAATCATCGCCCACACAACCGTTCCCAACGGTAATACCGCCATTTAACAGGCACATTGTTACCATTGATGACATGAACCCGTACTTTACGCCCGAAGAAAAAGCAAAATGGACCGCGAGGCTATTGGCTGCTAAATCGGGGCCGTATATGCCACTTTCTGATAAATACGAGGTACTTTCTAATCCTGGCTCGGTTGGTGGTGCCAATTATGGTAATACTGCCGCAAATCCTGATAAGGGATTGGTGTATGTAATGTTCCAGGAGCTATCTGATTTTTACAAATTAAAACCAAGGCCGGAGGCTGGCCAGGGAATAGGCGGTGCCAATTTTGGCGCAGTTGCCGGTAATGTTAAGGGTCAGATTGCCTATGCGCAATACTGCCAATCATGCCATGGTGCAGACAAGGCCGGTATAACCGGGGGTGCACCTACCCTGCTTACATTAAGTGGAAGAGTACAGCTTGATGCTTTTAAAAGCGTTATAAGCGCGGGCCGTGGGCGGATGCCAAGTTTTCCGCATTTAGAAGATAGTGTTGTTGCTAATATATATGCTTACCTGGCCCCTGCAGTACGCGGGGGGCGTGGAGGCCGTGGCGCGGATAATGCAACACCGCCTGTAATTGACGGGCCTGTAGTAGCTTCGGGCGGCGCGCCTTTAAAACCTGGTGCGGCACCTGCAGGCCCTGGTTTTGGCGCAGGTGGTATGAAAGATTATCCCGAAAATTATACAGGTAAAAGAGTTCAGTATGTTGAAGCCAGCAACTGGGGGGCGCCTGCACCAAATATATTATCACCACCATGGTGCGGTATAGCCGCTTATGACCTGAATACAGGTGCTATGAAATGGAGAATTGGCCTTGGCGACGATGCTAAAAACGGCACAAAAGGTATGGGCCTTCCAAACGGTACGCAAAACAAAGGTATGGTTATCACCAAATCGGGATTAATATTTGCCACCTGTAAAGATGGAAAGCTACGGGCCATTGATGCTGATAATGGTAAAATTTTATGGGAGTATGACCTGCAAAGGGCCGATACGGGTGGCATACCTGCTATGTACGAATCAAACGGGCGCCAGTATTTAGTAATATGCTCTGCAGGTGGTTTAATCGATAAAACCAAAAAGGACGAAGATGTGCCTAAGGGATATATTGTATTCGCATTGCCTAAATTGAAGTAATTGAAGAAGATGAGATCAACCTTAAATAAATTACATAGTTCAAAGCGTATAAAAGCTGCGGCGCTGTTGCTGATAGGCATAGCATGTATTGCCGCTATTGTTCCCAAAAACACCAAACCCGGATCTAAAAAGAAATCGACTGCTGTTACCAAACAACACTCGCAATGGAAAGATTACGGCGGGGGCCCTGACCATTCTAAATTTGTTGATTTTACACAGATCAACAAAGAAAACATTAACCAGTTAAAGGTTGAATATGTATACCCATCGGGCGATAAAACAGAATACTACAAGTTTAACCCCATCATTGTAGATGGCATAATGTATGTGCTGGCAAAAAACAACTCGCTTGTAGCGATGGATGCCGCTACAGGAAAAGAGATATGGATACATACCAACCTGCGTGGCATAATCCAGCGGGGAATTAACTTTTGGCAAAGCAAGGATAAAAAGCAAAAACGCTTGCTTACCTGCTTTGGTAATTCGTTACAAGCTATTGACGCTATTACAGGCAAATCAATACTGACTTTTGGCGATCATGGATCGGTTGATCTTAAACAGGGCCTTGACCGTGACACTTCACTTTTTTCCCGTGCCATGCCTACTTCACCGGGGCATATTTTTGAAAACCTGCTTATCCTTGGATCTTTTCCCGGCGAGGCCTTATTTTCGGGTCCGGGCCATGTTAGGGCGTTTAATGTGATAACCGGCAAACAAGTATGGATATTTCATACTATACCTTTTCCGGGTGAGCCCGGTTATGAAACCTGGCCCAAGGATGCTTATAAATATGCAGGCGGAACAAATGCCTGGGGAGATATTTCTATTGACGAAAAACGCGGCATAGCCTACTTTCCGCTTGGTTCACCAACCTATGATTATGATGGATCTGACCGTGAAGGAATGAATTTATATGGAAACTGTATCCTGGCGCTTGATGCACGTACCGGCAAACATATATGGCACTTTCAAACCGTGCACCATGATCTTTGGGACTATGACATGACTGCCGCCCCGCAACTGGTTACTATAAACCATAACGGTAAAAAAGTTGATGTGGTGGCAGGTGCTTCCAAAGGTGGATACCTGTATGTATTGGATCGTGTTACAGGCAAACCTATATGGCCCATTGTGGAAACTCCGGTTCCGGCAAGTGATATGCCTAATGAACATGCATGGCCCACACAACCTATCCCAACCGTTATTCCTCCTTTTACCAAGCACATAGCGCTGTTGAGCGATTTGAACCCGTATTTCACTCCCGAAGAAAAAGCAAAATGGGGACCAAGACTGGCGGCTGCTAAATCGGCACCGTTCCAGCCACTTTCTGATAAATATGAGGTAGTTAGCATACCGGGAGCATTTGGCGGGGCTAATTTTGAAAATACAGCCGCCAACCCGGATAAAGGATTAGTATATGTACTATTCTCTAACGAGCCATGTATCTATCAGCTGAAAAAAGTAGATCATTCACAGGTTAGAGGAGGTGGAAACCAAGCTGCTGCTGCCGCGCGTGCTGCTGCCGGAAGGGCCGCTTACATACAAAATTGCCAGGCATGCCATGGCGAAGATCGAGGCGGTATACCCGGAAACGGTGCTTCACTGCTTAACATAGGCAGCAGGATAACCTCTGACGATTTTAAAACAATTTTAACACAAGGCCGCGGAAGAATGCAGGCCCAGCCACATTTGGATGACGCGGCTATTTCTTCTATTTACGCGTTCCTGGCGCCCCCTGCTGGCCGTGGCCGTGCTGTAGCTATAGAAACTATACCGTTGGGGCCGGTTGTGGCTTTAGGGAGCGCGCCCATAAAATCAACAGGCTATACGCAGGGGATGAAAGATTACCCCGAGGGCCATACCGGGGGCAAATCTGAGTATGCCGAGACCCGCGGTTATGGGGTAGACGCTGCTAACCTGTTATCACCACCATGGTGTGGCCTTGCCTGTTATGACCTGAATAAAGGCATTATGAAATGGACCATAGGACATGGTACCGATCCGAAAGTTGGTATAGACGGATTAGGGTTCCCCGGTGGTTCATCAAATAAGGGCATGGTGATTACTGCTTCGGGGTTGGTGTTTGCCACCAGCAGAGATGGGCATATCTATTGTTATGATTCAGAAAACGGCAAAAAAATATGGCAGTATGACTTGCAACGAAACAACCCTAATGGTGTACCTGCTATGTTTGAAAAAGACGGGCGCCAATACCTGGTTGTAGTTTCATGCGGCCCGTTGTTTGATAAAACAAAGAAGGAAGAAGATGTACCAAAAGGCTATCTTGTATTTGCATTGCCTAAAAGGAAGTAATAAAGACCAAATCAGCATATTATGAACAGAAGAAAATTTGTATATCAAACATCGGGACTGGCATTATCGGCAATGGCAGCCCCTGCATTTGCAAAGTTTGCTATGCCAAAAGATAAAATGGACCGACTGGCAATGGGCACATTGTTATGGCGATCGCAGTTTAAACAAACGAAACCAAAAGGTGTAACCGAAATAAAGGATGAGCTGACCATTATGGATCTGCCACGGCATCACCGTGAAAAGTTTGGCATTAAAAAATTAGAATTTTGGAGCGAAAATATAGAATCGTTTGACGAAGCGTACCTAACCGCGGTAAAGGGTAAGATAAAATCTGCGGGTTGCGAATTATTGGATGTACAATTTGACAGTTCACCATTTGATCATGAAGGTTATGATCTTGCTAACGCGGATGAAGAAAAAAGAAAAGCAGGCGTAGCGCATGTTAAAAAATGGATGGATGGCTCAGCATTTTTAGGATCGAAATGTGTAAGGGTTAACCCCGGCCGCCCCAGCGGTACTGTTGAGCAAAGCATAAAATCATTCCAGGAGTTGTTGCCGTATGCCAAGAGCAAAGGATTAATTATTATCACTGCAAACCATTTTGGTATTGAAACTGATGCTGATAAGCATGTTGCTATAGTTAAAGGAGTACCGGGAATATACACAGAACCCGATTTTGGCAATTATAACGGTGCACCAAATATGTATGAGTCATTGGCTAAAATAATTCCTTACGCTTATATCGTTTCTGCCAAAGTAGTTGATTTTACTAAAAATGCTGATGGCAAACTGGAACACACATCTTACGATTTTGACAAATGTGTTCAACTTGCCGAGAGTTTAGGATTTAAGGGCACCTACATGGTGGCACAATGGAGCGGTAAATGGCCCGCGGCAAATATCACCAATGATGAAATTGCCAACTGGATAATTGAGCATTTAAAAGCCAATATTAAAGCGTAATGAACAGAAGGAATTTCATATTTCAGTCATCGGGTTTGGCGCTAACCGCTATGGCCACGCCATCATTTGCAAAGTTTGTACCCGCGAAAGATAAAATGGACCGTATAGCCATGGGTACCCTCCTATTCAGGGACAGGTTTAAGCAAACCAAGCCAAAGGGTGTAGAAACTATTAAGAATGAGCTTACCCTGATGGATATCCCTCAACATCACAGGGATATGTATGGAATAAAGAAAATAGAATTCTGGAGTGAACATTTCGAATCGCTTGACCAGGGTTATCTGACCGAACTGAAGAAAAAGATAAAAGCTGCCAAATGCGAATTGTTAGATGTGCAGTTTGACAGCTCACAATTCGATAAGACCGGTTATGACCTTTCTACTTCCGATGAAGACAAAAGAAGAGCAGGCATTGATCATGTAAAAAGATGGATGGATGGTGCTTCATTCCTGGGATCAAAATGTGTACGGGTAAATCCGGGAGGCAGGGCAGGCAGGAACCCGCAGGGAACTGTAGAAAATTGCATTAAATCATTTACAGAATTAATGCCTTACGCAAAGAGTAAAAATTTGACAATGATAACTGCCAACCATACCGGCCTTGAGTTAAATGCTGATAACCATGTAGCCATAATTAAAGGAACACCGGGACTATATACAGAGCCTGATTTTGGCAATTACAATAACGTAAATATTATGTATGATAATTTAGCAAAGATCATCCCCTACGCTTATATCGTATCGGCTAAGGTTGGCACGTTTACCAATGTCGATGGCAAATTAGAGCACACATCTTATGACTTTGACAAATGTGTACAGCTTTCTGAAAGCCTTGGCTTTAAAGGCAACTACATGATAGCCCAATGGAGCGGCTATCAGCCTGATATTGATTACGAAAAGGTAGCAGCCTGGACTATAGAACACGTAAAAGCTAATATTAAATAATAAACCAATTATAAACTTAAATATACCCGAATCATGACTAACACATTAAATCAAAAAACTAACGCATCACAATTCCGGATATTCGGAATTGTGTGTGTTCTCGCATTATTAATTTCTGCAGGATTTAATCCAGCAATGGCACAGATACCAACAAAAACAATTTATTTCCTGGCCGGGCCAAAGGACCACGTAGGTGGAGAAGGAACAGGCAGGCATGAAACCCGCAGGGACCTATTGGTGCTGCAACATTGCATTGATAGTATAAGCAACGTTAAAGGTGTGAAAATTATAACCAAGTTTCTGTACCAGAGAGATGCACTTAATATAGAAGATTTAAAAAGCGTGGATGCCATTATTGTAGAATGCAGTTCTGTAACCAGCACACAAACGCGTACGCACCCGCTTTTGCCACCTTTGCCAAAAGATCAAAAAAATTATGATAAAGCAACATTAGCTTACCTGGATCAGATAGATAGCTTACAAGCGGCAGGTATGGGCATTATGGTAATACACTGGGGTATTGCTACCGACGGTGCTGCACCGGCAGCTGTAAATCATTATATGAAGTGGTTCGGCGAAGTAGCCATGCCGGGTTATACACAAAACCCATTGGGTTTTTGGAAAGTAACTCCTATTAAAGCTGCGGAAAAACACCCTATCCTGCGTGGTGTAAACCCATGGACCTATAAGGATGAGATATTTTCACGGCTCGTAGTAAATCCGGGCGATCCGTACCGTACGGATCTGCTGATGGGAGAATCGCCTCAAACCAACCAGAGTGAAGCCGGCTTACCTAAAGGAGTTATAAGCCCGAGAGGCATTGCCTCGGCCTATGAAAAAGGCAAACAACGTGGTGTGCTATGGGGTGGTATGGATTACCATTCGGCGCTGCTGAATGAAAATTATCTTCGCTTTGTACTGAACGAGATCGTATGGACAGCCGGCATAGACGTTCCGAAAGGCGGAGTAAAAACTGCTGCTAAACAACTTCAGCTATCACCAATAAAGCCTGACGGTTTTGATAAGTTTAAACCCGTAGATATGGCGTCGAAATAGCATCACTACAACAATATATAAAATCTCAAATAATTGAAATGAAATATTTTTTAACCACTCTCCTATTAGCTGGCTTAGCTGTCTGCTCATTTGGACAGGAAATTCCGTGGGATGTAAATGGGCGCGGCTTAAGCTTTGAACCTGATTATTCCTTTAAAGGATCAAGCCTTACAGCATGGCATCCATTAGGTGCTGCCGCGTGGCAAGCCCGCGATGGCGAAATAACCGTAAATGCAAATGGCGGTACAGCGTTACTGGCGTCGGATAAATCTTTTCAGGATGTTGCCGTTCACCTGATTGTAAAAGCCGCACCAGGCAGTGAAGCAGGAGTTTTAGTACGGATGGAAAAAACCGGCGACGGCTATAAAGCCTTACTGGTTTCCATAAAAGATAACGCAGCCACAACATACCGCGTTACATTGGATGCACAAGGCAAGGAGCTATCGCGTGAGCAACTGAGAGGGGCCGGAAATATTATACGTATTGCACCTAAACCTCCTGCAGCATCTGCCGGAGGAACAGCCGCGGGTGGTCGTCGTGGTGGGGCTGGTGGTGGCCGTCCTGCCGGGCCTACAGATTTGCCTATACCGCGTGCTTCATCTGCTATAGTTGCGGGCGATTGGAACCAGTTTGAAGTGATTGTTGACTTTAACATTATCCGGAAATTTATTAATGACGGGGGTGATTTTCAAGGTGGCGCCACTGATGACCTTGCAGAAAAAGGCGGCCAGGGTTATGGCCCTATCGCTTTATATGCAAGTGGTACCGGCGAAGTACAGTTTAAGGATATAAAATATAAAGATGTCCATGTATTGTTTACGCCTAAAGAAGCAAGCTCATCCCGTTTTAAACCACAGCGTATTAATGATATGTTTTATTCATTCAGCGCCGCTGCTGCTGATTTTAACAAAGACGGTTATACAGATATTGTATCGGGGCCTTACATCTATTTCGGACCGGATTATACTCATTACCAGGAAATATTTTTCGCGCAAACTTATAACCCATCCAGGGAGTTTGCGCTAATAAACTGCCAATATACTTTTGATGTTAATGGCGATGGCTGGCCCGATGTAATAGTTGGCGCGGCCGGTCATCCAAGGGTATACATTAACCCTAAAGGCGAATCGCGCCGCTGGGATGAGTATGATGCTTTAAACCTAAATACCGACGAGGTTACCACATTTAAAGATATTGACGGTGACGGAAAGCCCGAACTGGTTTTTTCTTCGGGCGGAACAGTATATTATAGCAAGATAAATCCGGAAGGTGCTAATAAACCCTGGATATTGCATGCCGTATCCGCGAAAGGATATGGGCTGGGCCATGGCATTGGCGTTGGTGATATTAATGGCGATGGGCGCATAGATATTATCAATCCTAATGGCTGGTGGGAACAACCGGCAAAAGGATTGGACACAGGAGTATGGAAATATCATCCTGAAGTATTTTCGCGTTATGGCCACTGGAGCGGTGCCGTTGGGGGTAGTATAATGGCCGTATATGATGTAAATGGCGATGGTTTAAATGATGTGGTAACCGCGCTTAACGCTCATGGATTTGGCTTGGGATGGTTTGAACAAAAACGAGATAAAAGCGGCAAAATTACTTTTGTAAAACACATGATAATGGATGATTTTTCGACCAAAAATGCAGGTGACGTTACTTTCTCTGAATTACATGGCACCAACTTTGCCGACGTAAATGGCGATGGCATACCTGACTTTATTGCAGGTAAACGTTATTGGTCTCACCTGGATAGTTATTTTGACCCCTACCCTTATTGCCCGGGTGTAGTATACGCGTATATTACCGTTCGGGATAAAAAAGCTCCGGGAGGTGCAAAGTTTGTACCCGAATTAGTCCATAACCGTTCAGGCGCAGGATCAGATATAACAGTTGCCGATTTGAATAAAGACGGCAAAATGGATATCATTACCGCAACAGATCGGGGTACTTATATTTTCTGGAACCAAACTAAAGGTACGGGTAAAGCAAAAGCTAAAACAGCTGCTACTGTACATAAATAATTAATAAAGAATGTCATTTCGAACGATAGTGAGAAATCTTATACATCATGCATAACAACTTTGTATGATGTACAAGATTTCTCCTCGTTCCTCGTCGAAATGACATTTTTCCTTTCCCTTTCTTACCTACCTATACTTAATTGCTGCCTTTGATAACCCACATTACCCTTCATATCGCCACCCTCTAAAATAAGCGAATAAGTACCTGCCCTATCCGCTGTGAAAAATGATACGGTTGCTTTTCCATTATCATCTGTCTCAATCTCTGGTGCCCAGTGAATGGTTGCGCGCCAATCATTAAATTTATAGGTTGCCTTGGCAACATATTGCGGCGAATAAAACTGGTGTGGCTGACTAATAGGTATTGGACGGTATGCATAGCCGTTGTTGCCGGCCATATCAGCTCCCATATGAGAGTTGCTAGTAATATAGATACATAAAGCAGGGGTTTCGCCTAATTTGGTATTCAAAAACATTCTTTCTACCCGCATATCCAATATATCATTGGTATCGTACGATTCTAACCACCGGTTAATATCCCCTTGTGAAATGACCGAAGACAATTCTTGTATACGTATATAAGGCGTTTCATCAATAATGAGCATTTTATACATCTGGTTCAGCTTTTCCTTTTGATTAAGCAACTTCATTAAATTAACAGGCTTTTTGCCGGTACGTATATTCCGCAGATCTTCCTCGTCAAGCAATAAATGCACCGCAGGCGGTGGGTTGTAATGCCGTTGCCTGATTACTACCTCTTTTAATAACCGGCTCTTACCATGCTCAATAGCATCATCGGGTTTTACCCTTTTATTTTCAGTAATGATCTTTTTATTACTGTTGGTCACATAGCTAACAAAAGTACTGTCACTGTTAACATACCATGGGGTTGCATCATTTTGTACCGGGTCAAAATCAGGCGGTACAACCTCGTTCACATTTAAACCGATATTAAAATCCCTGGTAGCCTGTATCATAAAATCTATTTTTTCCAGTTCTGGGAAATCAGTAAAGCTAAAACAACCTTTTTTATCCGTTTGGGTGGTTAGTATTAATGGCGGAAACTCTGATTTTAAAGTAATTTCGGTATTGGCTATGGGCTTATTAAAAACATTACTTACGCTGCCTTTTACTGTAAACTTAGGTTCGGCTTCGTATTCCATTTTTGGTGGTGGGCCAAAGCTATGATCCCAGTCATAACTGGCCCATCCTTGTGTTAACAACAAGTTATCCAATGCTTCCAGCCTATCTTTATTCTTTTTCGTAAAATAATAAGCAGGGTCTTCAATATTGCCTTTTATATCAGCCCTTAATAACATATAACTCACCATATTTTCAGCAGCTGCATCGGATGCTTTTACTTCATTATCATCAGTTACAGCTAATGAAAAATTACCCTTTACCGGCTTACCTGTTGCATCTGTTACATATAATTGTAAAGAAACACTATCGCGCACGGCGTAATTTGCTTTGTTGCTGCTCACCTTAATATTTAATTCATCGTTATGATCAATAAATATCATTCGCCTTGTTACAGGCTGATTAGCTGCATCGAGCAAAATAAATTTAGCGATACCTGTGGGAAATACCTTTGTTGATATAATTTTCAGGATGGGCTTATTAACAGAAAACATCTCTTCGTAATATATACTATCCCTTGCCTGCCCAATTAATGTAAATCTTTTGCCGCTATTCATTATATCAGCAGTTGCAACTACATGTAATTCAAGAAAATCTTTACCGGGGATAGCTGCAACCCGTATGGCTATCCCGCTATTTTTTACACCCGGAAGCGGGTAGTTTTTTATAATACTATCAGCATAGGTAACTTTTGCCGTATAGGTTTCGCCTGCCTGTGGTATAAATGTAAAAGAGCCCATCCCTTTATGGGTCGATTGAAATGAAGCGACCTGTTGCATCGCATTATTGTATATCTCCCCTTTTATTTCTGCAACGCCCTTACCCTCCTCATCAATAGCTTTAAAACCAACTATATTAGGCTGATCGGCTAATAATGAACCGCCCTCCGGCATAAATTGCAAATCGGTATTTGCCGGCCTTGTTAATTGCAGCGGGATAATTATTTTACGCCAATCGGCATATTTACTGTTATCTTCAGCTTGTATAAACAAGTGTTTGTAATCTTTTTTATCTGGTAATGTAAACTTAAAATTCAAATTACCATAAGGGTCGGTTATTACCTTGCTTTTAACTATTGTACTATTTCTATCAAGTACACTTAGCTGCAAATCTCTAAAACCAATATTTTTTGGAGTAAGGTCGCTAAAATGCAGGCCCAGATTTACGTTCCTGCTTTTATCTATAGTTTGATGCCTGTTTATTAACCAATACTGTTTACCCGTTGGAGCAATAGTTACCTGGCAGGAAAAGAAATGCTCGGGTCCGAAATTCCTCATCCAATTGGTATAAGCATGCAGGATATAATTTCCCGGCGATAAGGTCTCTTTAAGCACAATGTCGCCAATTGCTAATCCGTTATGCGCTTTTATGGTTTGCCTTTTTACAACCCGGTTACTATCGTTTCGCATTTCAATATACAGCAACCCACTTTGTATTGAAGCCGATAGATTTTCATTTAACAGGTACGCTTTATACCATATCGTATCGCCGGGTTTGTACCATGCTCTGTCTAAATGCAAATAAAGTTTCTCTTTTTGTGGCAGTTTATGCTTTGCATTTAAATCTGCTACTTTATTCTCAGGATAATTAAGCTTATCACTTTGTCCAAACCCAATAAAAGGTAATAAACTAAAAAATAAATTCAGCATTATAAAATACAGCAAATAAGAGCGGCTCTTATACATGCATTAATTTTTTTTAGGTAATGTAATTGGTTGTTGATTTGTAAAAGCTATTCGATTAGCTTTTACTCAAATTCGGCCCTAAATTAATGAAA
This sequence comes from Mucilaginibacter sp., assembly GCF_028288205.1. GTDB lineage: Bacteria > Bacteroidota > Bacteroidia > Sphingobacteriales > Sphingobacteriaceae > Mucilaginibacter. The sequence goes on along the minus strand of NZ_JAQBOD010000031.1, from coordinate 187,081 downwards.
AACATCATGAAAAAGCTATACAAACTCATCTTATTAAGCAACAAATCTTGTAAACCGGTTGATTTATAAGATTTGCCAGATATCGTCTGGATGAAAGGACAATTTTTGAAAGAAATCAGCGAGGTGAGAATTTTATCACAGCAGCAAAAGTTGAATTTCAATCTGCAATATAATCCAATTTCGCATTTTTATAAACCTGTTTTTGTAAATGCATTTTTAGCTTTTTAAAGCTTTGCGACGGGCCCTGGGTTACAAACAGGTTGGTTAACCAGGCAGGTATGCTGCCGCCCGGATCGGCATGAAGCGTGTAAACAACCTTTACCAGCCCTTTACCCGAAGGCGACAAGACCCATTTACCTTTAGAGTTAGCAATCCGCACCACTTTGGGTTTTACCGGCACCATATCCGCAACACAGGGGGCATCAATAATTACCACTTTGGTAAAAGCATCCTGGGATACTTTAAGGTGTGCAATAAAATCGCGATTGCTAACGGGCCAGGGCATTTCAACCAGCGAGTAATAGTACAACTCTGATGGGGATACCTGTTTTATAATAGCGTTGCCCGCGGTATGGTAAAGCCATTCCTCGCTGTTTCTGACATCCATTAATGCCGAAACTACCTGTGATAGTGTCGCGTCCAGCTGGCACTCCACTTTTATCGCTTTAATTTTTGAAGTTTCTATATCACGGGTATATATTTTCACCCCGTTGTTATTTTCTTTTAGTACCCAACCATCACCGGTTTGCGCTAAAGCACAATTAGAGAACAATAAAAACAGCAAGGTGAGTCTTTTGAGCATGGTTGTGGTTGTGTAATTGTTTACGGATGATAATACTTCATCGCTTCCGGCAGATGAGCCTGTATATCGTTAATGCGGGTTTGATCTGTAGGGTGTGTACTTAAAAACGCTGGTGTGCTGCCGCCCTTGCTTTGCGCGGCCATACGCTGCCAAAAAGCAACGGCATTATGCGGATCATAGCCTGCCATGGCCATAAAGGTAAGGCCCAGCCTGTCGGCTTCCGACTCCTGGCTGCGCGAATAATGCAACAGCGCCAAATTACCGCCTACGCCATAAAGCTGATTTACGATAGTTTGTGTAGCATCCGACTGATTACTGGTAGCGGCACCAACCACCGCCCCTCCTGCCTGGGTAGCCAGTTGCTGTGAAATACGCTCGGCAGAATGACGGGCTATCGCATGGCCTATTTCATGCCCCATTACCGTAGCCAGCCCGGCATCATCTTGGGTAATGGGCAATATACCACTGTAAACGGCTACCTTACCACCCGGCATACACCAGGCGTTTACCTGGTTGCTTTGGATAAGATTGAATTCCCATTTAAAATTATATTTGCCGGCATAGCCATTATCGGCCAGGTATTTTTCAATGGCGACAGCTAACTGGTTGCCTACCCGCTTAACACGCTGGGCATCGGCACTATTGCTAATCACTTTTGTTTTAGGATCTGACAACAGTTGAGAATAGCTGGCCGCGGCTGATTGATTCACCTGTGAATCGCCCACCAGGCTTAACTGCTTACGGCCTGTTAAAGGAACAGTTGCACAGCCAAAACACACAACGGCCGCAGTTATTGTAAAAAAGGATCGGTATTTTTTCATGCTTTGACTCATTAATTTAAATGATACTTTTTAACTCTTTAAATGAATAGCCAAAATCGTTCCAATTAACTGGTACGTTTTAGTTATCAGGATGAATAATTCCTGCTGCATTTGCGGTTTGTTTAGGTCTGTTCTGCTTTTCTGATACGGTACAGAGCATAAGGTCATTAAAGAGCTCAGACAAAAATCATTTCGGATAACCCATTTGTAAAATTACGGAATAAATTGAAGCAAAAGAGCAAAAAAACACCGTCAGAAAGGTTCGGTTTATTGCATTGTAACAAACTATTTATATGTAACAATTTAATTACAACGCAATAATCTCATTATCAAAAAAAAACTAATTCATTAATTATTTCTACTTTACATAATAGTTAAATCAATCGTTAGCAAAATGATTGATTTAACTATTATGTAATCTAATACTTTATAACTTTTAAAATCTGTATATGAAGAAAACTTTACTTTTATTTCTTCTGGTAAGCTTTTGTGGCATTATACATGTTATGGCGCAGGCATTAACAATAACCGGACGGATAACCGCAAGCGAAGATGGCAGTACACTATCTGGAGCAACCATTAAAATTAAAGGCAGCCCTAATGGCGTAAGCTCTGGTGCTGATGGAAAATATACCATCAGGGCAAGTACAGGCCAGGTATTGGAATTTAGTTTTATCGGTACTCTTAGTGCCGAACGTACCATCGGCACACAAACTGTCATTAATGTTCAGTTAACATCTAATGCAACCAGCCTTGAAGAAGTTAAAATCGTTACCGGTTTCGGCGTAAGGCAGTCCAAACGAGATCTTACCTCTTCTACCCAAACCATTACCGGTGCGGCAATTGCAGAAACCCAGCGCGAGAATTTAGTAAACTCATTGCAGGGCCGCATAGCCGGCGCTACGGTAACCAGCACAAGTGGTGTACCCGGCGCCTCGGCTTCTATCATTTTACGGGGTATCACCTCTATTGGCAGCAGTAACCAGCCCTTATTTGTGGTGGATGGTATCCGGGTAAATAACGATGCAATGAGCCAGGGCGCGCTTGCTTCTAACGGTGATAACCGGCGCGAGGATTTTACCAACCGTATTGCTGATATTAACCCGGATGATATTGAAACAGTTACGGTGCTTAAAGGCGCGGATGCCGCGGCAGTTTATGGGTCAGATGCCGCAGGGGGCGCTATTATTATCACCACCAAAAAAGGTAAAAGTGGCGCGGCAGCAATATCCTATAATAATACCTTCAGCTATTCTAAAGAATACCGGTTCCCAAAAATTCAAAATGTTTACGGACCGGGCACTTCGGGCTATGCCGATCCAACTACGCGTTTAGCCTATGGGCCCGCTTATGCACCCGGAACACCAACTTTTGATAACTTGAAAAACTTTTTCCAGACAGGTCTTTCTCAGCAGCATGCCCTGTCTTTCTCTGGCGGTAATGATGATGCAAGTTATAGGGTATCTACCGAGTACCGGCACACAGGGGGTGTTATACCGGTAGTTTACAATAATAAATTTTCGTTACGGTTTGCAGGCCAGGCCAAATTAACGCCGCAATTAACCAGCAGCGCGAGTTTTAATTACTTTAATATAGATAATCGTAAAACCAATAAAGGCGATGGTGGCACCTACATTAACGCACTAACCTGGCCAACTAATGATGACGTACGTAACTATCTGAATCCTGATGGAACCCGCAGAACTTTATTACCTGCAAAACTTACCAATATTGTAGCCGATGGGACCATCGATTTTGACAACCCTCTTTGGGATTTGAACAACAATATCAGCCGCGACAAAACCAACCGTATGATTGGCAATTTTGACCTTTCTTACGATCCGGCCAGCTGGTTAAATTTAAGGGGGCTGTTTGGTATGGATTTTTACACAACTCAGGGTAATAATTTCCTGAGTCAGTACAGTAATTCTTACCAAAATGCTATTTCGAACACCTTTGCGTCTACCAACGGTATTTCTACCGGCGGTATCATTGATAATTATGATGATAATAACCTTGTGCTTAACGGTTCGTTCTTTGCCACTTTAAAACATAGTTTTGGCGATTTCCGTGCAACGCTGGCTGCAGGTGCCGAGGTTTACGATTATAAAGATATTACCAACGGCCAGTATGGTGAAAGATTCCTCCAGCCTGATTTTAATACCATAAATAACACTACACCAACCTCACAACGGGCCACAACCAATTATTCAGAAACACGGCGCATCGGAGAAATTGTACGTTTAAGCGTAGTTTATAAAGAATTGATCACCTTGAATGCCACAGGCAGAAATGATTATTCATCCCGTTTGGCCGGCACAACAAAAGACTCTTACTTTTATCCATCCGCAGGCATAGGATTTAACTTTTCTGAACTGCCTGCTTTAAAAGGTAACAAGATTTTATCATTTGGTAAAATACGCTTCTCGTATGCTGGTGTAGGTAAGGACCCCTTTGCACCTTACAAGATCCAATCGAGCGTTATTCAACAATCAACCAGTGGTGGAGGCTATGCCTATGACGTGACCGGTAACAACCCTACCCTTAAGCCGGAGAAAGATTACCAAATGGAGCTTGGTACAGAACTGCAGTTTTTTGGTGGACGTTTAGGCGCTGAAATTAATGTTTACAAGTACCGCGCAACCAACCAGATATTTGATCCGCGCATTAGTTACGGATCCGGTTACATACTCGAATTAGTTAATGGTGGCGAAATTCAGAATAAAGGCCTTGAAATTGCGCTTAATGGTACAGTAATTAAATCGACCGATTTTTCATGGAAGCCATTTGCTAACTTCTTTTTAAATCGCGGTAAGGTAATTAACCTTGGCGCATTGCCAGAGTATTATAATTCTGACACCTGGTTGTATGCTAACGCGCGTGCAAGTATTTTCCCGGGCAGCAGCTTAATGAATATTGCAAGCTACAGCTATGCACGCAACAATAAAGGGCAGATACTGGTAGATCCGTCTACCGGCATGCCTATATCTAACGGTACGTTTGTAACAGTGGGCGACCGCCAGACTCAGTTCACGCTGGGTTTTGGCAATAACTTCACCTATAAAAACTTTGCCTTGTCATTCTTGTTAGATTACCGTAAAGGCGGAGATGTTTTTAATGGCAATGAATTATTCCTGACACGCTACGGATTAAGCGCACGTACTGTAAACAGGCAAACACCAGTGGTAGTGCCGGGCGTATTAAAGGATGGCAATGAAAATTCTGCCGCTCCAACGGTTAATACCATACAGGTAAATCCTTACTATCAAACCGGTTATTATTCCAACGCTATCGAATCTGATTTTGTTGAACACAATATCAGTACGTTCAGGCTGCGGGATGTAACGTTGAGTTATACCTTTCCGTCGTCATTGCTTACCAAACAAAAAGTATTTAAATCGTTCGGCATTTATGTAACTGCAACTGATGTGTTCCTGTTAACAAACTATACGGGCGCTGATCCTGAAGTAAATGGCACTAACTCTTCTACAAGAGGTTCGGGCGCGGCAGGATTTGACTATGGTACACTGGCTGCACCACGTACAATTTCTTTTGGAGTAAGTTTGAAATTATAAGACAAACAACATGAAAAAATTTATATATACATTAAGCGCTTTATTAACCTTAAATATGGTTAGCAGCTGCAAAAAATTTGTAGATATCAATACTAATCCCAATGCCCCCACCAGCGTGGATGCTGCCAGTTTACTACCCCCTATTGAAGCGGGTATGGCCAGGGGAATTTGGTATGACAGCCGTTATATAGGCCAGTACGCGCAGATATGGGGTTCATCCGGCGCTAATAACGTCTGGGATGAAGAAGGCTATGCGCCGGGTACAGATTCTAATGGAGAAATGTGGCGCACAATTTACTTTAGTCTGGGGCAAAACGTAACCTTAATGATGGCCGATGCTACGGCGCATAATAAATTGGAATATCTGGGTGTTTGCTATGCCCTGCGTGCCTGGGGATGGCAAAATGGTGCCGATATATACAACTACATGATAGTTAATGAAGCCTATGATCCCACAAAGCTTACTTTTGATTACGACCCGCCGCAGGCAGTATATGCCGAAGCTGTAAAAGATTGCCGCCTTGCACTTCAGTATTTTAATCAGGCTATTAAAACCGACGGTATCAACGGCGTGTCGGCAACGCTTGCCAAAGGCGATTATATGTATTATGGAGACCGCAGTAAATGGATAAAATTTGTTTATTCCATATTAGCGCAAAATGCACTGCATTTTAGTAATAAGTCAACATTTAGTGCAGATTCGGTTGCGAAATTTGTTGATCTTTCATTTGCAAGCAATGCAGACAATGCAAGTGTGCAATGTACCGCCACCGGTTCAACTGATGCTAATTTCTGGGGGCCAACCCGCGGAAATCTTGCAAGTTTTCGACAGTCGGATTATATAGTCAAATTGCTTGACGGCCGTATACTTGCCGGCACTGCAGCACAAGACACCCTTGCCGATCCCCGTTTACCGTTACTACTTAATCGCAGTAAAGACAGGGCTTACCGGGGTGTTATTCCACCTCTGGGTGATATTAACTCGGCAGATGCCAATACACTTATTCCTGCATTTGCGGGTGCTACCACGGCAAATGCCGCAACGACAGGTAAATACCTGTTTAATGATAATTCTCGTGGTGTTTTAATGACCTATCCGGTACTGCAGTTTATGAAAGCCGAGGCACTTTATAAAAAAGGCGATATGAGCGGAGCTTATACGGCCTATATAAATGGTGTAACTAAAGCTCTTGATTTTGCAAGTAACCCCCCAATCGGCTCTTCGCTAACGGGCACTCAGAATTACATATCAGCTGCTGCCCAAAATAAGTATTTAACAGGGCCGAGCGTAAGGCAATTAAGTGCCACATTAAAATTGAGTGACATATTACAACAAAAATTTATTGCCTTGTTTTTATGGAACCCGATAGAAGCATGGTCTGATGAGCGCAGGTATGGTTATGATGCCACAATTTTTCAAGGCTTTATCAAGCCGGGAACTTTGTATCCTGATAACGCGGGAAAACAAGTTTATGTAGTGCGCCCGCGTTACAATTCAGAGTATATCTGGAACGTACCTGCATTGCAAGCCATAGGCGCGTTAGCGCCTGATTATCATACAACAAAACCATATTTTATTTTACCATAAAATAAATGACATTTTACATGAAAAGACTATCATATCTATTTATCGGGTTATTGCTTATAGGCATAACCGCCTGTAAAAAAAGTATAATAACGCAATTCGGCGATGCAGCAACGGGCGTTTCTGTTAAGTTTTTGCATACCGCTCCCGGCACACCAGCTATTGACGGCTATGTTAATGGCATAAAAATCACTCCTGTGTCTTCAATTTCTGTAACAGACAATGCGTTGGTAACTTCTATCGTAACAGGTATATCTTATAATTATACTGGTACTTCAGCTTCGTATCTGGGCCTTTTCCCGGGCAGCAACTATGCAGTGGTGCCTTCCGGGAGCACGGTTTTTAAGGTACAGGCTTCTACTGCTGTACCCGCATTAATTAGTGCACAAACAAGTGCGCCGGGTGCTGTAATAGGTACAGCAACTAAAGCTACTACTGATGGTACCGCTTACTCTATATTTACTTCAGGTTTGCCCGGTTCTGCAACTTCGCCATTGGGAATTACGGTTGTAAATGATGCATTTCCTGTTTGGGCAAGTGGTATGGCTTATGTACGTTTAGCTTATATGATACCCAACGGCGCCCCGGTTGATATGACAGCAACCACTACTTTAACAGGGGCAACAACAGCTACAACCACAATCGTTTTTAATAGTATCGCCTATAGCACCGTTACCGCTTTTGTACCTATAAATGTTAATCCTACAGGGCTTACAAACTATACGTATCAGTTATATTTAACAGGTACAACTATTAAGTTAGGCACGGTGTCTTCGGCAGTTTCAATGGCACCGGGAAGGTATTATACGATTATAGGAAGGGGCCTTGCCGCGGATTATGCGGTGCCGGGTACCAGCATCAAACTTAAAGCAAGTGCAAGGCCTACGTTGCCGCTCACCGATCCTTCAACTAAATACCCGGAAATTTATTTTGCTCCGGCACAGTTGGTATTTTATACTAACAAATAAAAAAACAATTACCCCTTAGGCAAAGTCCTGCAAAACAGAACGAATAGCTGAGCCACTTCTGGCTCAGTTATTCGTTTTTTATTTATGAACCGCCTTAAAGATTTCTTAATAAAAGCGGTCAGCATACTTCACCGGATAAGAAGTAAGTTAGTAATTTAGCAAAGTGGCTGCACCAAAGAAATCTCCCTTATCAAAAGCAAGATCCGGGCAAAAGAAAAAAGCACCGGTCAAAAGAAAAAAACCTTCATCATGGAAAGTTTCATTGAAGTTGATGATTGCCGGCCTGTTGTTAATATTACTCTCCCCATTTTATTATGGTTATGTACTTAAAACTTTCATTGCTACCTGGCAGTGGTTTAAAGATATAAAGGAGAACCCGCATTACCGTACCTATAAAAGCTTTAACATCCCAATCCCGTCTAAATATACTATTCATGGTATTGACGTATCTTATGCCCAGGGAAAAATCGACTGGCAAAAAGTTAAGGCCATGAGTGAAGATAGTGTGCATATCAGCTTCGCTTTTATTAAAGCCACTGAAGGACTGCTTACAGTGGACCCTTATTTTAAAAGAAACTGGCGTGAAGGCCCTAAAGCCGGCATTATCTGCGGTGCCTATCACTTCTTACGGGCTAACAAGAACGGATTATGGCAGGCACGTTTTTTTTTGCAAAACGTAAAGATAGAAAAAGGTGATCTGCCACCGGTTGTTGATATTGAACGTTTAGACGGAACCGCGCCCGAAACGATGCGCAGGGAGCTAAAAGCCTTTTTAACCCATATAGAATCAAGTACAAAGGTGAAACCTATTATTTATACGGGTTTAAGTTTTTATACCGACTACCTGGCGGGTTATTTTGACAATTATCATGTATGGATAGCGCATTATTACCAGGAAGAATTACAGGCAGGCAAAAACACCCCCTGGTTATTCTGGCAGCATTCTGATATCGCAAGGATCAATGGCATAAACCACACCGTAGATTTTGATGCCTTTAGGGGCGATAGCTTAAATTTTAGTAAATTGTTAATTCCTTAACGCGTTTAGTGATTAAATTCGATATAGAAAATTAGTTCTCCCGTGAAGTAAGCAAATGCAGCAATAAACCTATACCAGTTAAATATTGTTACTGTACTGTACCACGAACACCTTGATGCACCTAAGTACACCTTGGTACACCAAAAGCTGTAATTGGCTGAAAATAAATACGTTAAATAATTGACAAATAAACTAACTATTGAATTAACATGTTTAGCGATTGAAAATTAAGCAACAAGCGCATGTTTAATATGGTTAAGGGGCTTGCTGTTTAAATGGTAAATATTATTACATGACGGTCACAGCGGCCACTTTAGCCATAATTCTTGTCCGCAATCCTTCAAAAGTTTTAGCATAATTCCGTTTTTGAAATTTATCCTTCAAAATCTAATCGCTAAATACATTAATTCCTTAATATTTTGCTTTAGTCGACGCCGATTTTTGTACCGCATCTTAAATATTTATCAGTGATTTTTTCGTGCAGGAGAACATAAAAGAGACATTTCCGTTATAAATATACTTTCATAATTATATGGTATATTTATTTAATGAGTAAGGTATTTACAATAACAAAAGGCTTAGAAAATATGGGTGCGTTGCGCACCGGTGGCCAGGGTTCAGTATATAAGGGTCGCAGAATGGGGCCTATCATCAGTGCTGTAAAAATATTGCCGACACCTATTCAATCAGAAGATACTAAGGATAAAAATTATCGCAACTTTATAAATGAGGTAGAAAAGCTGAAAAAGGTAAATGAAGAGCCGAATCCAAATGTGGTAAAAATATTAAATTCAGGCATTACCGAAAGTGGCTCCTTCCCATTTATAGAAATGGAATTTATTGAGGGACCGGATCTGGGAGAATTGCTGGCCCGGCCGAACGAAAAAATATTTACCATTAAAGAGGCGGTAAAACTGGCCGATCAGCTGGCTTGCGCCTTATTGCATTGCCACAAAGTAGGCGTTAAACATGGGGATATAAAAAGCAATAACATAAAATTCAATGTCTACACGGGCAATTATGTTTTGTTGGATTTTGGCCTATCTATTATGTCTGACGAAGAGCGCCGCAGCAGTATGCGCCATGCAGGAGCAATTGAGTTTATGGCTCCCGAACAAAATGAGGGCAACATGTTGTTTCAAACGGATATTTATAGTTATGGTGTAATTTTATACGAACTGTTGGCGGGGCGGGTGCCATTTCCGCTGCAAGATAATGGTGAAACGGCCAGAAATACAGTAATGATGGCTCACATGGAATCGCCTGTTCCGGATATCTTAACATTACGAAAACAAAACTTACCCGCAAGCTGGCCTGATGAAAAGCAAATGTGGGAAATGCAGGTACCAGCCTGGCTATTAAAATTGATCTATAAATGTCTGGAAAAGTTACCTGAAAACAGGTATGCCAATGGCATGGAACTGCATCAGGCAATAGTACAGAATAGCATTGCTGATATTAATAATACCAATTCGATAGTAATAGCAAAGGAACTTAAAAAAGTCAATGAGCCGGCAACGATTGTAAACCCGGCCAACGCCGGTAATAAAGTACAGCTATCAAAACCGGTATTTGCCGGCCTGCTATTATTACTTTTAGGATCTATGGGATTTACCGCGTATTCTTTATTTTATAACCACCCAAAAACATCTCCGGTAAGCACCTATAAGCCCGTTGATTCAGTTAGAGGCGACGACAGTGCTGCGTTAAACAACCCAAAAAGCACTTATCATGACAGAACAAAGGCTGCCGATTCCGTAACAAGACAAACTATAAATGATGAAATTGAAAGACTCAGGAAAAAAAACCAGCAAAATGATAGCACGGCAATAGATAGTTCGGAAATTAGTAACTAATAAATTAAAAATTAACTCATTATTATAATAGGCACCCATCAAAACATCTCAGTGTAATGCACTGTTTATTTGGCGGTTATAGTCTAATCAGAATTATATATTTACATGGATTCAAAAACTACTATTTGGCAGCGTATGGGTATACAAGATTGGTTTTTAACTAATGAAAATACCTCCAAATCTAAAAATCAACAAGCACTTACGCCTGATAATGTTTATAATTACGTAATAGCTAAGTTTAACGATTCCATTCGTGAGCTGTCTTTTGCCGATCGTATAGTTTTTTATCATGAATACATTATAAGTTTTAATCCTGAAGATTACCAGGAATTTATGAATAATAAACAAGGCCTTTTTGGCCTTATTGTTAACGAAACAGTCAAAAAATTCTATGAATTATTAAAGCAATATCGTTTAAGCGGTAAAACAGTAATGCCATCAAGTTCAAAATGGGTATTCAGGTTAGTATCGCACCCTGATTATGCCAGCGGCGATATCGGATTTATTGGTAAACTATTGCCGGGGGGCGCAAAAAAGGAAGAAAATCTAAGGGTTACTTTTATTCCGCGGCAAACCGGCATTGCACAAACCTTTGATGTGAGCCAGGAGTTGTTAAAGGGTTTTAATTATTACAGCGAAGGTTATTATGAATTGCCTTATATAGAAGATCTGGAATTTAATGAACAGGGTTTGGATGGCATAGGCAAAAAAATATTCGCGCGTTTTGAAACTATTTTGCCCGAAAAGCAGTTTGCCGGAAAAAAGGTGGAATATATAATGAATGATGATGAAATTATAGTTTCGGGGGAAGAAGAAAGCCGCGAAGATTCAAATATCTTTAAAATACCAACCGAATGGGTAAACTCGCCTCACCTGCAGATCAGGTACAACAAATCGGATGGCAAATTTTACCTGGCATCATACGGCGAACGTACTATTTTAAATGAGAAAGAAGTAATTAAAAGCGATGTTAATTCGCCTTCATGGGTAGAATTGCCTGTAAATTCAAGAATATTATTGAACGGTATTGTTGGCGTTAACCTATTTAAATCATAAGCATATGTCGCAGGTTTTATCAGCAAGTTTATTAGTTATCGTGACCTTGTTATTCATTATTCATTTTTTTGATATTAAAAACTCAGGCAAAACTAATGGATGACCAGTTTTTCGGGCTAACCGATACCGGCAAGGAACGGGAAAATAATGAAGACACCTTTATTGCACAACGGCATGCAAACAACAGGTTTATTATAGCGGGTGTAATAGATGGCGTAGGCGGCTATTCGGGCGGCGAAATTGCTGCTTTGTTTGCCAAAGAAGCTATTTTACAAAGACTCGAGAAACCCTCAGAAGAAATTATCCCAATGCTGATTGACTGCTTTAATCAGGCAAATGAAAAAATACTAACAGAGAAGATACAGGTTAAGGAACATAATAGCATGGCCTGTGTGGCCACACTTGCTTTAGCTGATATTGAAAACAACCAGTTTTATTATGTCCACGTTGGTGATACCCGCCTGTATTTACTGCGCGATGGCTCACTGGTTAAAATTTCGCATGATCAGTCTTTTGTTGGCTATTTGGAAGATTCCGGCAGAATCGATGAACAAACAGCAATGACCCACCCAAAGCGCAACGAGATTAATAAAGCGTTAGGTTTCGAAGCGATGTTAACTCATGACGTTGATTATGCAGAAACGGGCCAATCTCCTTTTTTACCCGGCGATATAATTTTGCTTTGCAGCGATGGGTTAACAGATATGGTAGGGAAGGCAGAAATCACAACTATAATAACTAAAAATAATTCATTAAAAGATAAATGCCAAGAGCTGATAAATACGGCTAATAACCACGGCGGGAGAGATAATATAACAGTTGTACTGGTACAAAACAATAAGCAGTCATTAATTCATGATGTTACAATGCCCGTAGCTATCACTAAAAAAAAAGATGAAAAAGCTGGCCCTACCACAACTGAACAAGTTCAGGATAAACCGATAACCCTGCAGCCTGCACCAGTTGGCAAAAAAACAACTGGCCTTATTACCATGTTAACTATACTGATGCTGATCTTTTTGGTTACAAGTATTTGGTTATATGTGCAACAAACAAATGAGAAAAATACGCTGCCGCCAAAGGCTGTTTTCAAGGTTGCAAAAAAGCGCAACAGCCAGGAAATTAAATTGCAGAATGCTATTGACCATGCAAAAGGATATATAGTAATTATTGAAGATACCGCCTACAAAATGCCTATACTTATTAGCCGGGCTATCCAGGTTAACAAAGACAGCCTTTTACTTAAAGCCAACGGAAAAGTAGAATTGAAAAGCGACCCGGACTATAAAGGCGCTGCGTTTAACCTGGCCGCGCGATGCAAAAGCATGGTATTGGATAGCTTGGTAATCAATAACTTTAATATTGGGGTATTAGCCTTTAATACCTCGTTGTCATTAAAAAACATGCGGTTCATTAATTGTATGGCTGCGCTTGAAAATGTATTTGTTATACCGGATCAAAAGTACATTAATGGTAAGGTAACTGCCGTCCGCTTTAAAGACGACTCATTGCCGGTTACTGGAAAGCGAAAGGTATGGAACAAAAAATAGCATTACCAGCCGGCAGAAAAAAGGAGCGCCTGTTTTTATTAGTCATAGCGCTGGTATTAGGCCTACTTTTTTTGCGCTTATTTTATTTAGAACAGCGAAATTTTATTGATGTAGATAAACGCCTGCAGGATGGCACTATGGTAAACCTTAACGCCCAAGCGCCTGCGAAACATATCTGGTCGCTGTTAGTAAAAGGCTATTACTTTGAAGACAGGCGCGACATAGACCTGATTCAAAGTGTAATTAGTGAGCGCACAACCTCTGCTGCAGGTAAGTTTGAAAATATAGGCGAGTTAAACAAGCGGAAATATAACGTTGACGCAGATGAAGCAATGACCAAGGGAGGTAAATCCTTCAGCGACAGGGTAATTGTATCCCGGTCATTATTAGGTTATACTGGTGAGGACTCCCTGCGTTTTGTGCAGGAAAAGACACATCCGCCGGTATTGCCTTCTGTTACTGATGTTGGTTTGTCTGGTAGCTCTATATCAGGTACTGTATTTAAAATAAAAGTTCCGGTAACAGGTATATTGGTGCGCCTGCAAATGATCTTACCACAGGATAGCACTTATAATGATGAAGAAACCAGCCAGGTTAAAACTAAAGCAGAGAATGGCCCCGGCTATAAAAAGGTATTTGTATTCGGTCAGAACGGGCAATTGCACCTTCAATCGTTAACAGCATTTGCTCGTACAGATGATCAGGGACAATATACTTTTAAAAATTTGCCGGCCAATAAAGCATTCAGTGTTTTGCCCCTGCAGCCGGGTTACCAGTTCGGGCGGTCATTAGGCACCGATAATTTAGATAATAACGAAGTTTTTAACTTCTATCAGTCACCACATACTATAAGACTATTATCTACCCGCGATTTTAATATCCTGAAAAAAGAAAGATCATTAATCATACGCATGCCGGCCGAGTTTAATTTATGGTTCTGGATAATTGCCGTTAGCTTTTTATCCCTTTTTTTTATTACCCACCTGCTGTTCAGCTGGAAATTTCCTTCAGCCGATCAACTGATACTGCCCTTTATCATGATACTAACGGGGCTATCCTTTTTAACACTTTTAAGTTTACAAGATCCTTTGCGCGATCGCTTTTTGGCAAAAGATTCGCTGGTTTATTTGGTGATGGGCTTTATTGGAATGATAGTTATGATGCTGTTTAACCTGCGGCGTTTCACAGTCGACTCTACCCTATACCGCTTATTGCTGTTTAAAAATAACCGTAAAGCCGCCAACGGCTGGCCATGGATCATTATTGCCATCATTTTACTGATGTTAACTATACGTTTTGGTTCGGGCCCTGAGGGAAGCGGAGTAAAGGTAAATTTATTTGGTTTTCAGCCCAGCGAAATAGTTAAATACCTGGTTATAATATTTTTAGCAGGTTTTTTTTCCATTAATGAAAAATTTATCAGTGAATATGCAACTTGGGAAAAAAGATGGTCATTCTTTTCGGTTGCGCTTATTGCAGTTGGTATTACGCTGTTCCTGTTCCTGATGTTGGGCGATCTGGGACCAGCCATAGTAATCTGTTTTACGTTTATTATCCTTTTCTCTTTTTCGCGTGGCGATTTTACATTTATGGCTATAGCGGTAGTGTTTTATGTGCTCATCACGTGGATATTTAAAAATATTTGGATTTCGGCAGCACTAACTGTAGCCATGTTACTGGTGGTAACTTTATTTAAACGCAAACAATTAAGCGAATCGGCTATAATGGCCCTGGTGATTATTGCCGGATTTTTAACCATTGATAAAATACCGCACCTGGATAAACTTATTCCGGGGCCGGTACAACGTTTGGTGGACCGTAAAGCTATTTGGCAGGATGCCTGGGACAACGAGGTGTACGGCGGCGACCAGGTAGCCAACGGGCTATGGGCCATGTCGAGCGGTGGTGTAACCGGGCAGGGTATTGGCCAGGGCTTTGCCAAAACAATACCCGAAGCGCATACCGATATGATCCTGCCCTCCATTGGCGAAGAATTTGGCTGGACGGGTATTGTATGCATATTTATGCTGTTCCTGTTATATTTACACAGAGCCATCATTATCGGGCGGAAAACGGGCACGCCGTTCCTGTTTTATTTATGTGCCGGTGTGGGCGTTTGTACCTTTGTGCAATTCTTGCTGATAGCGGGCGGCTCTACAGGTGCCCTGCCCCTATCGGGCGTTTCCCTCCCGTTTGAAAGTTATGGCGGGTCGTCGTTGGTAGCTAACTTTATAGCGGCGGGTTTTTTACTTTCTGCCTCCACTATAAAAGGTACGCCTGTGCAAATGAGCTTTATTACCAAGCAACAGGATAGAAATCTTGTTCCTGCTTTAATAATGGCTTGTATTGGCATTTTATTGTTAACCGTTAATATATCCCGCTATTTGTTTGATAATGCCAAATGGGTGGTTAAACCATCATTAGTGGCTGATAAAAGCGGCGCCCGTATGTTTAGCTATAACCCGCGTATCACAATTTTAATGAATAAGTTACAGGCCGGAACACTGTATGACCGGGATGGCCGCATATTGGCAACCAGTAATGCTGATCTTATCAAAAAGCAACGAAATTTATTAAATGCATCCGGCCTGCAGGGTTATAACCTGGATTCGGCTATGCACAAGCGCCTCACCCGTTATTATCCGTTTGAAGAACAAATGTTTTTTTGGGTAGGTGATGCTAATACGGCAGTATTTAACGGTAGTACAAACGGCTATTTTGCCGAGTATGAGCACGCTGCAGAATTGCGCGGTTTTAAAATGCCCATAACCAATTACAATACCCACGCCAGTCGTTACCAAGAAGACAGATTTTTACCCCGCGGCATAAAAGAAATGACAGTTAGCAAAAAAGATTATAGCGCCCTGGCCCCGTTACTTATCGCCGGCATAAATAGCACGGCGGTAGATGTATTTAAACAAGGTAACCGTGATGTGCAGTTAACCATGGATGCCCAACTGCAAACAAACATACAAAAATCAATAGCCAGTGACACTTCCCTGAATGATAACCGGGTATCGGTAGTAATTATACAGCCGTCCACGGGCGATGTTTTAGCTTCGGCTGTATACCCTTTACCTCCTGTTCATAACTGGGATCAGCTTACTATGCCGGTTAATGAACAGAACAAATTATCACAATGGGTAACCACCAGCGATCTTGGCTTTACTTATGCCACTCAACCAGGATCCACAGCAAAAGTACTTACTACAATGGCTGCATTTAACAAGTTGGGCTTAGAAGCTGCCAATAAAAAATTTACTGTAAGTACGTATGAACGTATCCGTACGAAAGGAGTTGAACCCGATGAAACAGGTGTAATCACATTGGAAAGAGCGGTAGCTAAATCAAACAATGTGTATTTTATAAAGCTGGCAAATCAGGAACACCTGCAGGAAGATATGGCAACCCTTTATTTAAAAACAGGCATGTTTTTGCACGGCGTAGGTGGCTACTTCTATAATAAGCAACCTGACAATACAACACAGGAAGAAAAATGGCGTGACTTATGGCGCAAAACAGAGTTTAATACAAAACCAAAATATGATCCGAATAATATAAGGCACACAAGGGCCAAAGGCATTTCGGGTATGGCATGGGGACAAGGTGAGCTAATTGCAACACCCGCCGCGGTTGCAAGATTAGTATCGGGGGTGGCTAATAATGGGCAGTTGGTTGCTAACCGCTTTGTTTTAAAAATAAGTGATGCTAAACAGCCTGTTAAACAGAGCATAAAATTGGCTGATGAGCCGCGATACACCACCCTGATTACTCAATATATGATTGAGCAAAGTGCACCAAAGGTGCCGATATTAGGAATAAGCGTGGCCGGTAAAACCGGTACACCAGAGCGTATATGGAAGCAGCAAAGTATAAATGACGGCTGGTATGTTTTTTTTGCTCCAACAGCGAATGGCACGGGGAATATCGTGGTTTGTATACGGATAGAATCAACCAAAGGGTCGGCAGATGCTGTAAGGCTTGCCGGCCGGCATGTTATTCCTTTTTTATTAAAAAAAGGATATATAAAAAGTATGGCCACCCAACCAAAAGAAACGGAATCAAGTTCAAATTAAGAAATTATTATGTTTAACTTATTTAATAAAGGCGATAGCAGATCTAATGACGTAAAAAGTTTACGCAACACATTCCTGCAAGCTGTTAAAGAGCAATTACAAAAGGCCGAAGGTGGCGAAGGGCGCAATATCAAAGGCATAAATTTTTATATATTAGAAAATGTGGCTGACAAACATATATACGAAGCCGCTGTTTACCTTGATGAACAAGATAAATTTAAACAGGAGATTCAACGAATTGCTGATGATTTCGCCCTGGATCTTCCCGCAAATTGGACCCTTGACTTAACTTTCAAATCGGAGTTTCCGCCGGAAGCAATTAGACTGAACGGTCTGGATGCTGCCATCTTTATTCAAACAAAGGATCATACCATACAAAAGCAGGGTGAAGGATATATCAGGGTGCTTGCCGGAGAGGCAGAAAAAGAAGAATATCATATCACCTCAAATGATGGGATTATTAACATAGGCCGGGAAAAGCGGGTGCAGGTTGATGAGGGGTTTTTCAGACATAATCAACTGGCATTTCCTGGCGATAGCGATAAAGAGCCTAACAAATATATTAGCCGGCAACATGCCCATATAGAATGGAACAATGAAAAAGGCTGTTTTATGATCTTTGCAGACGAGGGCGGCATCCCCCCGGGAAATAAAATAAAAATACGTTCAACTAATAATGAAAATTTGATCAAGCTTAATTCAATGCATATCGGGCATCAGTTGGCCGATGGTGATCAGATAATTTTAGGAGAATCGGCAGTGGTAGAGTTTAGTTACAAGGTTAACAATTAAGGGTTCGCCTTATAGAGTGGCACAGGTTTTAACGGCCAGGTTTCTTCATCAAAATCACTGCCCCTGCCCAATATCGTAAAAGAATCCGTCACGATCTCTGTCGTATAACGTTTGATGCCATTTTTGTCTTCGAAGGAACGTGTACGGCACTTCCCTTCAAGGTAGATGAGTTTCCCTTTCCGCAATATTTTCGCAGCTGCCTCCGCAAGCCCGCGCCACGCCACAATATTATGCCATTCGGTTTGTTCTTCTTTCATACCATTTTTATTGATGAATTCGCTTGTGGCTAAGGGAAAACTTACAACGGGGACATTGCCTTCAAGAACTCTCAGATCCGGGTCCTTACCCAGATGGCCTACTAAAATAACTTTATTGATTCCTGACATATGTGTAAAGGTAATGGCGCCATGGTTTAACGGCGGCCTGGTGAATAAGGCAGTCTAAATCAGTAGGAAAAACAAGCGCAGCGCTCTTACTAAATGTAACCCCGGCAGAAGGGATATGTTTGAAAAATTTAAAATTAGCCACAGTCAACATTGTTTGGAATTTTTGTCGCTGCGGTAATAGCGCTCAAACGTATTTAACGACGTTATTGACAAAGTCTGATCGAGATATAATATTTCGATGTCTAGCTAAAGCCGAGACCTTGTATTTGCGGAAAAATATACCACATCCAATGGCTGTTTCCGGCCACTTTTAATTTCAGCTATTAATTATTATCATTTACCCCTTGGTTATATATTCTCATATAAATAACTTTAAATTAATAATTGTGCGTCAAACAATTACTAATTCCAGTTGTAGTTTTTCTGTACCTGTTCAGTTTTTTAATAACCTATTTTAAACAGTCTAAAAACAGATTATGAATATATTTAATACCCAATTTATTTTAAGAGAAAAACGATGGGTCTGGATTGATACTGATAAAGGAATTAGTATACTTTTGGTAGGATTTGGCCATTGTTTAAATGTTTTGCAAAACCATGGATTAGCTTTAAATGATTATCCTTTAATAAACTATGTAAGTGTGTTTTTATATGGTTTCAGGATGCCGTTATTCTTTATAATATCCGGAGTTTTTATATCATCAAGTTTAAAAAAGAAAGGGCTGAATGGTTACGTTTCTTATAGGAGTGATACCATACTGTATCCGTTATTTGTGTGGGGGTTTATAGAAATTTCCTTTCAATTGCTTACAAATAAGTATACCAATAACGGAATTACCGCAATGAATTATTTCAACCTGTTTTTTGATGCCAGAAAGACCGGCCATTTTTGGTATCTGAATGCATTATTTTATATTGGTGTTATTTACGCATTCTTTAAAGCTAAACTTCGTGTTAAGCCCTTACACCAATTACTGTTTGGTTTTCTTCTTTATTTTATTTCGGCCCATATTCATATAAATAATTTATCTGCCGGCTCGTTAACTGATATTTGTGAATACTATATCTTTTTTTCGATAGGTGATTTGATCTCAAGCACTACACTGAATGAAAAAAATGTCAAGCGTTTTTCGTCATTCAAAATATTCTTTCCGTTGCTGGCTATCTTTCTGTTTTTACAGTACCGCTTTGCCGAATATAATCTGAATGGCGGGCCTGAGGGTATTATGTTTGTAGAGCATAAAATGCCTGTCTTCTTTTTAATTGAAGCCTTAGTAGGTTGTACTATCTCTATTAATTTTTCCTTTTTATTACAAAAATATAACGTTTTAAACTTTTTAAGAGTTATTGGCTTTCACTCGCTATATATCTACTGTATGCAAATAATAGTAATGACTATAGCCAGGGTTATACTTGTTAACGTTTTAAAAACAACTTATGTGCCGCTTTTAATTTTTTTGATATGGCCGGCTGGTATTTTTATACCTATACTTTTTTATAATTTTTGCCAGCGCCATAACATGTGGTGGTTATTTACTTATAAAAGACCAAATGAGAAAAAGCTAAATATCCCGCAAGAAATAGAATTAATTCCTAAATCTGCATAAATTCTTGGTTATAATAAAAATATAAAATCTCCCATTTTTAATAAAACGGGAGATTTTATATTTTATTAACATTAACCTGGCTATTAGCTATTGCCCAGCAAAGTGGCAAAAGCCTGTTGGTAATAATATAATGAAACTACACCACCTATAAGGTTGGTACCAGTATTATATTCAATTCGCGGCATTACGGTTCCATTATTCTGGCTTTGTATTGCTACACCATAATTTACAGTACGGTTACTACCAGACCTGGTATCTGTTACTTTATTACGTGAAACAAGTAATGATCCGTTAGTATTACCATTAATAACAATTCCTGAAGCTTTTTGAGTTGACAGTCCGGCGTTTTGAATGTTATTAGAATCAAAATAACCAGTGGTATTGTAAATTGATATACCATCTAAGCGGCTTCCGTTAATAATATTTGAGTTTGCAGTAACACTTGAATAATGATTAAAAGCAATTGCATTGCCCATAGCAGAATTAATAGTATTACCAGTAATAACCACATTAACTAAACCTGAAGTATTTGCCGGATCTGCTACATTTATTGCAGCTGCACTTAACATATTAACACCAGTAATATTTTCGTAAGCGTTGATGGTAAATGTATTATTAGTTATGCCAACGTCGGTATGACCCCAGCAATCAATCTGGCCCTGGTAAATTGTATTGTTATAAATCTTGTGCGATCCACTTCGGCCATCAGCTACAGCGTTTGTATAACCGCCATAGAAAAAGCCCATAGTTACTGCTCTGCGATATTTTACAGATGGGCCACCACGTTCAACCGGACCGTAGCCATCAGAAAAATTAAACAAGTTGTTATATACAGAAATATTTGTAACGGTTTCGTTAACGCTATGTCTTTCTATATCAACACCACCTACTAAATAGCCGTTGCCGTGCACATTGTTATTATAAAAAGAACCAGTATTTGTAGCGCAAAACATAGTTCCTTCCCGATAAATATTAAAAAATTCGCTATCGTGTACATTTACATTATAGGTCATTCTAAGGTTTAATGATGATTCAAAAGTATCGCCAAATAATAATCCGTCACCTCTAAGGTTTTCAAACTTACAGTTCATTACTTCAATGTTTTGGCCGTTATTTATACTTAGCGCATGGCAATATTCATAATCAGAACTAAAGGTTTGACCAAAACTGCTACCATCAAAGTCAATTCCTTGAATAACCACGTTGCTTACGGTTGGCTCGTTCCACCAAGCCTGGTAAAAAATTGACGGTGGGTTATATCTGCCTTGAGATAATTTAATGTGGCAGGTAGCAGGACTATTTCCCATTAAGCCTACACCATTTTTTAATTGTATAATTCCGCTGGTATTGTCGGATCCGCCAATAATATAACTTCCATCCGGGAAATAAATAGCTGTCTTGCCATTTGCCTTAGCATAATCAAGAGCTTTTCTAATAGCCTGAGTGTCATCAGTTACTCCGTCGCCTGTTGCTCCATAGGATTTAACATTAACAGTGTTTGCTGTGTTTGGGGGGGTACTTAAACTTGTTGTGGTTGTTTGTGCGCCAACAGAGGTGGTTTTTGTGTTTGCTGTGGCAAGGTTATTGCTTGTAGTTACTTGTTCACTTTTTTTGCATGAAAGCATGAACAACATTGAAACAGATAAAATAGACAATAGTTTTTTCATAAAAATTCTTAAAAAGGGTAATATTAAATGGGTAATTGAAAAAAATTAAATAACGTTTGTATTAAAAAGTAAACGTTAAAGTGTATTAAAAAATGAATTATTGTATTTAAAAGTGGACAAAATTTTAAAAGATATTTTCTTAAACGAAATTATTTTAATTAAATTTTATTTTTATTTCTTAATATTTTAATAATTAAATAATGATAAATATTTGTACTGGTTTTAATATGCAGTAGTCAATACTATTATTTAAAAACCAAGAATAAACTACATACCTATTTCAATAACATTCGCTGCATTAAACATCAAATGAGTTTGAGTAATTAATTTATCCTTACTTATAAATTATAAAGAACAATGCATTATTGTTTACCGTAACACAAAGCGGTTTAATTTTCATCATTAGTTATTTAAATTAACCTATGGTAAATTACATATAAGTTAATTTTAATAACCTTAACTTTAACCAATAAAGTTATAATGCC
The DNA here is from genome assembly GCF_028288205.1 of Mucilaginibacter sp. Classification (GTDB taxonomy): domain Bacteria; phylum Bacteroidota; class Bacteroidia; order Sphingobacteriales; family Sphingobacteriaceae; genus Mucilaginibacter. Next base: position 164,816 of record NZ_JAQBOD010000031.1, on the reverse strand, counting down.
CAATATTACGATATACGAAACAAAAATGTTACATCTAAAGAAAATTATTTTTTCTAACGTTAAGTACTGTATCAAATCTTAACTATCATAAGAGGTTTAAAATCAACTTAATACTCCTCCCAAATCACCCTATTATCACTATTGATAATTTTTTTAATTTTAAATACAATAAACGATTGAATTAATAGAACTATTGGCACCTGGTGTGGTCGTGTAAAGTTTATAGAATTTAATAATACAAAAAGGCAGATACATCATATCTGTCTTTTTGTATATATTTTGTAAAGAGCACCCAGATTTACCATTTATGCCCGGGTTAAGTTTTTTTGTAAAACAGAAGTAAATTCCTCAACAAACGGTGGTAAAAGTATAGAGAAATGATCGCCGGGTATTTCAAACAAATTAACACCCTTTTTTGCATATTGCTCCCACCCTAAAAACTTACCATGATCAACATAGTGAACACTAATTTTTGCCTTTAGTAAATATACTTCATCGTTAAATGGTTCAATTTCGTAATTTTTAAATGCGCGTATACGTTTGCTTTTTATTAATTTTTCATCAAATAAACTATGGCCATTTAAGTTTCTGTTTATTGGGGCATCATGGGTAAAATACGTTGACATGCCTGAAATGTTTCCTTTAATTAAATTGGATGATTGTAAAATTGAAGATTTAAGAAAGGTAAAAATCTCTGGATAATGCCTTTTTATTTTTTTAGGTATAAGCTTATATTTATGTTTATATTCTGTCATCCCTGCATCAGCATCAATAATTAATAGCTTTACTTGTTTACCGGCTGCAGCCATCTGCTTCCTCATTTCTACCGCAACATATGCTCCTGATGAGTATCCGGCCAAAAGATATGGCCCTGATGGATTGTGCTGAATAATTTCTTTTATATAGTGGCCTGCAATATCTGCTAAACTTTCAAAAGGCGCGTGTACGCCGTCTAATCCGATAGCTTTTAAGCCATAAAGTGGCTGTTCTCTATCAATATATTTAATTAGATTGCTAAAATTCAGAATGTTTCCACTATCCCCTTGTATAATGTATAAAGGGTCATTGTTTCCTTTAGCTTTAATTGCAACTAAGTATTTATAGTCGAAACTATTTTTATCGTTATCTACATATTTTGCTAAAGCTTTTATATCCGAATATTGATACAAAACATCCAGGGGAAAAATCTTACCTGTTATTTTTTTAAACTGAGATAGCATTTGAACTGCCATAAGCGAATGCCCGCCTAATTCGAAAAAATTATCATGTATTCCTGATATATTTAAATTAAGATTGTTCTTCCATATATTAAATAAAATTTGCTCGTTTTTAGTAGTTGGCTGTTCAACAGATTTCTTTTTTATCAACGTCGTGTCATCCAGGGTCGACAACGAATTTCTGTCAATTTTTCCATTTGAAGTTAAAGGCAATTCTTTTAAATCTACCCATATAGCGGGAATCATATAATCGGGTAGCGTCTTCTTTAAAAACAAGATGACTTTTTCCCGATCAAAGACATTTCCTTTTGGAACTAAGTAGCTCACTAACCGTTTATTCCCGTATTGATCATTCTTGGCAAGTACTACTGCATTAGAGATGATTGGGCTGCTTTTTAGCGCGTTTTCTATTTCTCCCAGCTCAATTCTAAAGCCATTAATTTTAACCTGGTTGTCTTTTCGGCCAATAAATTCCATATTAAGGTCAGGCAGCATTTTGCCCAGATCACCGGTTTTATACATCATCCCTCCGGCTTTCTGATTAAAAGGATCGGGTATAAATGAAGAGTTGGTTTTTTGAATATCGTTAGCATATCCACGGGCCACCCCTACTCCACCAATATATAAATCGCCAACCACATTAATTGGCACCGGTTGCAAATGTTCATTAAGGATGTAAAAGAAGTTATTATCTATTGGCTTACCATATGGAATACTGTTACCAATTTTTGAATTTTCATCAACTATAAAATAATTCGACCAAACAGTTCCCTCAGTTGCGCCGCCAAGACTTACAACATTTGCTTTAGGGAAAAATCGCTTTATGTTTGATGGCAGATCAACCGGAATCCAGTCGCCACTTAGAAAAACTGTTTTAAGGCTCAGGCAACTATAATCACTTCTTTCTTTTTCCAGGTTTTTAATTAAATATTCCATAGTAGTAGGAACAGAGTCCCAAAACGTTATTTTATGCAGAAGTAACATATCCTGAAGAGTCTTAACGTTTTGAATTTCTCTCTTTTCGGCGATTACAAGCGTGCCACCGGCAGCCAGCATTCCAAAAATGTCATACACAGAAAGATCAAAGCACATTGATGTAACAAACAACAATTTATCATTAATATTTACATTGAATTTTTTATTAACCCATAAAACCAGGTTAACGGCAGAATGATGCTCAATCATTACACCCTTTGGTTGTCCTGTAGATCCGGATGTATAAATTGTATAAGCTAACTGTTTGCTACTGATGATTATTGACGGATTTGAATCATCCATATCATTAATAACATCTAAATCCGTCCGGATGTAATCAGATACATTAATAATATCTTTCATCGGGTAATCATCATCAGCAATAAGCATTTTTGCCGATGAATGATTATAAATATAATGCTGCCTATCAACAGGGTAATTATGATCAATGGGCACATAAGCCCCGCCGGCTTTTAAAATTCCAAGCATTCCAATTATCATATCGAAATTCCTGGTAACCAATAACCCCACATTATCTTCAGGTTTCAGGCCTTTTTTAATTAGATAGTGTGCTAATTGGTTAGCTTTTTTATTCAGCTCATTATAAGTTATATAATTTATTCCTTTTAAAAGTGCAATCGCCTGGGGATTATGTATCACCTGTTCCTCAAAAAGATTATGAATTGCTTTATCTTTTGGGTAAGCAGTAATAGTATTATTAAACTCATAAACTATAGAATTAAATACTGCTGACGTAAGAATATTATAAGACCCGATTTCGACTGTAGGATTTGCTACAATTGCATGTAACAACGTAACAAAATTCTCTTTAAAAGCTGTTATATATTCTTCATCTGATATAGCCGGATTATAGAGTATCGATATTTTAGTAAACGATCCTGTTTCTTTTAATATTAATCCAATGTGAAATAAATCAGCCCGGGTTAAAAGCTTATTTACAAGTGCATTGGTATGAGTTACATTATCTTGTTTATTTAAAACAGATTGAATTATATATACCGATTTACAAAAATCAATACTAATTTTCTCTCTTGAAGATGCAGCTTCGTTAAAAGTATTCTTTTTTAATTTGTCAGTATCAATAGCTTCTGAAAGTGCAAGTTGCTGGCTTTTTAAGAAATCTAAAAAAATAGTCTGACTGATTAATTGAGTACTATAATTTTTAACATTAATACAATTATCTTCATCATGCTTAATATTTTTATCTTCTATTAATATCTGGTCAAAAAAAATATTTTCCTGGCCGGTATATCTCAGTAAAAGAATATTAAATGCTGCAATAAAGAAATCATTAATTGTACAATTTTCTTTTTTGCATAATAACTTAATAGCGTCTTTTAAATTATTATCTATATAAATATCAAGCATGGCATTAAATATAATGTAACCGGTTTTATGTAATTAAAGATTTAAACTAATGTTTCATGAGTGTTATCTCATCAATTAATCCTTTACAAAATAGTTAAACGTTGTAGTAGCTCCTGCCGAGTTTACCAGGGTGGTTACCGGCCCTAACTGTGTTCCTTTATAAGTTGGGTATAAAGAAAGCGGGCCAGCACTGCTTTTTGCCACAACTTTTATTGAATCGCCAATAACCGGGGTGAATGGATATTCAAATGTAGTACCGGCGCTTTGGTTGCCCTGTTGAAAAGCATTAAAGCTGGGATTAGCGGCATTGGTGGTTGTTACAGAAACCGTGTAGGATGCATTTACGTCGGTAACAATTACGCGAAATATATTTTTTTTAAGATCGTAATTAGCTGCAGTTATTTCGTCTGAATTTGTAGCCGAAACAGTTGCTTTTTTACATCCAAAGGTAAAAATGGCTAAAGTTAGCGTTGTAGAAATAAAAATCTTTTTCATAATGTAGTTGTTTTTATAATAAGTAGTTGTTAATATTTAGTTGTTAATATTTTATAAAATCATTAAGTGAACTTATAATACTTTCTGATGCTACCTGGCCGATACTGCTTCTTGGTACCACCCTATTTGGCCACATCTGGCGAAATTTATATATCAATTCATACTCATCATAAGCTACATCAACATATCCAAGCATATCCATTTGTTTAGTGGTACCTAATTGATGCTCGTTTCTATGTTCTTTAAATTTTGCCAGCCTTGGCATTACTATTATGGGCTTTTTCTTAACCAATGCCGATATAATTGTCCCCATGCCCGCATGGCTAATAATTAATTGTGCATCATCAATATATTTGGCAAAATCTGATGGAGATATAAAATCTAAAACATTAATATTTTTAGCTTTATAATTTGAATGTAGGGCTTGAACTACAAAACAAGTGCTTGGAAATTCAGCAGCAATGTTATCAATAGTTTTAATTAGCCTGTCAAATGGCAGTTGAGTACCGGCAGTTACAAATATCATTGTGAGTAGTATTAAAATTTTTAATAAGTTTATTTGATGCTACAATATGTTACCACTATAAACAATCTTAGGATTTGATAAATGTTCCCACTGCGTATATACTCTATCAGCCAGCCAAAGAGCAATTACGCCGCTTAATGAAAGTTTGTCAACATTGGCAATACTATCAATCCATATAGTTTTAACCCCTAAAATTTTCCCTACTACAATTCCTAATAAGCCGGGCGCTGCACCGGTTGTAATTATTACCTGGGGCCTCAATATCAATATGAATCCAAAAACACTAACAATACATTTTAATAATTTTAAAATATTATTACGGTTAGCATCAGGCACTGTATGGAATTTATAATCCTTTACAGTATTACTTAAACTGGCTTTATTAGAAATAAATGTTACGTTTTTCCCTTTAAACAAAGGCATAATCCTTAAAAGTTCAATCCAATGACCACCAACTGAGGCTATGGCCAATATATGCGCCTCACGCTTTTCGAAATTAAATTTCACGAGTGGCATAATAGCTATACAGATAATTCTGCTGAAAAGAAAGCCACAAACAACAATCAGGCTATAGATAAAAACACAATGCGGTGGAAATGTCGGGTTAGACCTTAAAAGAAGATAAATTGCTAACAGGTGAAATACTATGGTTCGCCAGGTTGCTTTATTTATATCTTTAAATTTATAGACTGTATATTCACTATATAAACGAAATATATAAGTGCTTAAAAACCAAGTTATCCATGTAAATATTAAAGCTTTAAATATGCTGTATTTAGTAAATTCAAAACCATATTTAGTAGTAAAATGATAACTCGCATATAGACAAACGTTCAATAATATAAAGTCGCTGAATGCAAGTAAGAGTCGGGCTAGTGTTTGTTTTGTTGTGAGCATTTTATATTCATTTTAAATTAATTCTTGAAGTGTATTCAAAATCAATGCCAATGAACATAATTTATTAATCAACAATTAATATTTAGTTGAATTTAGAAAGCAATATTTATATAAAGTGCAATAAATATCTCTACGATAAATTTTTTATTGTATTTTATAAATAAATTTAAGTTTAGCTTACACAGGGGTGTATAAAATATTATACGTTTAAAATAAATTTGGGGGATTTTAGGACAGACGATATAATGCCCGGGCAGATTGAAAAATAATTTCTAAGTGTTCTTTATACACCATAAAACTAAACTGCAAAATTAAAAAACAACACAAATAAGATAGATTATTAAACCAACAATTGCATTAGCAATAATAACGCTTATTACTATTACCGCTGTTGACGTCTGTCTTTTAGGTGCAGGATCTTGCTCAGCATTATCGTCTATGAAATGGCTTGTAGTCCTTTTCTTATACTTTTGAGCAAAAAAATTAAATGGGCTTATAATTCGCTGTTTCAATCTTGGTAAATTGAAACAAATTTAAAATAATAATTTATTATTATCAATTTTTAAATAAAAGAACAAAATTATATATCTCTTTTATATTAAAAATTGATACAATTATGCTGATTTTATTTTTATTGATGAATAATATGAATTATCATAACCGTAGCCATAACCATATCTTTTATTACTTACACCATTAAAAATTAGATGCATCTGCGGTATTTTACCTTCTTCATGCAATTGATTTATGAATTTCAATTCGGATTTTTTAGTAAAACCTTGTCTAACTATGTAAAGTGTAATTTGAGCAACGCGCGACAGTATTAAAGCATCCGCTACAAGGTGTACCGGAGGGCTATCAATTAATATATTATCATAAGTGTTTTTTAGTTCATTTATTAATTGATTTAACTGTTCACTTTCTAATAGTTCTGAGGGGTTAGAATCTACAGATCCTCCGCTAATGATATCAAGAGAGGGAATAATTTCTGATGGCCTTATGATGTCATTAATGGTGGCCTTATCCAAAAGATAATCAGTTATACCGGGATGCTCTTTTGATAGTTTAAAAATTTCGGTTAGTTTAGATCTTCTCAAATCTAATTCTAAAACAATTGTTTTTTTACCTGTTGACGCAAGAACTATTCCCAGGTTACTGCTTATAAAACTTTTTCCTTCTCCTGATACACTTGAGGTAAGTAAAATAACTCTTGATTTTTCATTTCTATCCGTTAAATAATGCAGTTTTGATCTTAACGTTCTAAATTGCTCACTTATCAAACTGTTATTCTTATTATTAATAACAATTGGATCTTTGGATGTATTTTTATTAATTTCATTTAATATCTGCAGCTTAGTTTCTTCCTCAATTTCTTCCGGATTAATAATAGCATTATTTAATTTTTCTTTAAAGTAAATAAATGCCATGGCCAAAACCAGTCCTAAAAGAAAAGCTGCTGCATAAACAATACTCTTTTTAGGCCATTTTAAAGGACCGCTATAAGCATTGTCTAAAACTCTATAATTTTTTACGGTTTTGGCATAATTTAAAGATACTTCTTCACGCTTTTGTAATAGATATATGTACAAATTTTCTTTGATTGACTGTTGTCTTTTTATGCTCAAATATTCTCTTTCCTGAACCGGAATGTTGGTTATAGAAGATTCAACATGCGAGTTAACCGCCTGCATTTTATTTTGCGCATTTAAAAGCGACGATTTAATGTTTTGTACATTTTCTTTTATAGAAGCCCTGGTAGTTTGAATTTGCCTGTTAATTTGCTCAAAATCCGGATTAGTTTCAGGGGTAGTTGCCAACATTTGCTCCTTTTGTAATTCTAATTGAGATAGCTTTTCAATTGAGCTAACTAATGTAGGATCGGCAATACCAATAGCCGCGGGCGCTTTACCTTTATTACTCGGGTTATTAATATATTTTTCAATTCCGTCAACTATACTTAATTGTACATTAATTTCATTTAACCTTGCATCGTTTGCCTGCAAATTATCCAGGTTATACTTAGAAGTAGATTCAATGTCTGTTAATTGATTTGAACTTTTAAAAGTTGCTATATTTTTTTCAGAATTTGTTAAATCACCGGTTAAAGAGGCTAATCTTTGGTCAATAAAATTGATTGTACTCTTTGTTTCTTTGGTTTTTTGTTGCACTTCTGCATTATCATAAACATAAATTAAATGGTTTAGTATGTCTTTGCCTCTTTGTACAATATTATCATTAATAGTTAAATCAACAGCTGATGCAAGTTTATCTTCTAAAGTGGCATTAATTGATTTTTGATATATAAGTGCAGCTTTTTCCGGATCAAGTAAGGCTACCTTGATATTTGCATTTTTAAAAAAACCAATATTAGGTGTAGGTACCAGCTTCCATGTACCGATATCCGAAGTTACATTGGTATTAAATTTAAATCCTTCAAGCTTGTCATTCGCATTTTTATAAAAAAATGCCCCCGTATCTTTTATAGTAATGTTTACTTCACGTTTATCATCGGTAAAATTGGGGTTGAGCTTAACCATGATAAATTTAAATGGAAGTGATGTATATAATTCTTTATAGGCAACCCCCTTTTTTACTTTATAGGTAGTAGCCAAATTTAAATCAGTTACAACTTGTTGTATCAGGTTTGTTGCCTTTAACTTCGCGATTTCGTTTTCAGTGATTTCTGATGTACTTGGCAAATCTATTTTATCCAATACAGACTGTTGTTGTTGCGTATTTTGATTATTATCCTGGTTAATTAATAAAGAAGCCTTTATCTCATACACCGGTTCGGCAAAAAGAAGATATACAAATGCAACTGATAGCATAATAATTACTGCTATAAAAAAAATGTACCAGTAATGCTTATAGTTATTTACAATGTTTTTAAAGTTGACTGTATTGTCTTTTTCTTTTTCGATTGCAAAAGTTGATATCTGTGTGAGATTATTCATTGATAAAAAATATTAATATGAGCGGGAAACCAGGATTGCAATAATAGAAAGCCCGGACAGAATTAAGGTTGCAGCACGGAAACCAGCATCGTTTACCGAAGCAAATTTAGATTTACCGGGTTGAACATAGATCTGATCATTATTTTTAAGATAAAAGTATGGCGACTCCATTAGTTTCTTTGAAGTTAGGTCAAGATGAATGTATTTACGTTCGCCATTTTCAAACCTTATCAAAAGCACATTTTTACGCATTGCGGTTATATTAAGATCTCCAGCAAGGCTTATTGCTTCTGTAATAGATGTTTGTTCGTTTTGTAAAGTGTAAACATTAGGGCGCGCAACATCACCGTATACAGATATTTTAAAGTTTAGAATCCTGATATTAACAACGGGGTCTTTGTAAAAGGTTTGTAAAGCAATGCTTAATTTGTCTCTTATTTGAGATGTTGTAAGGCCGGCTACCTGAAAATCGCCAATTAAGGGAAGATGAATAAATCCTTTTTCATCAACTAAATAACCTATAACCGGATTATCTGGCGAAGTATTATAATTATTGCCATTTGCTCTGGTTAAATTATAGTTAAATATGGACGACGATTCCGGATTTCTGCTGGTAACATTAATGCCTAAAACGTCTGTAGGTTGTATTTTTAATTGAGCATAATTATCAATTTTTTCTTCTGATGCTTGTGTACTTTCTAAATCTTGAAAATAAGGAATATTTTTATAAGGCGTACATGATGTAAACAGCAAAACAAATAATATTAATAAATTTAAAATGGAAGTTTTTGGAGTGATCATTGAATGGGGCTTTAACAATTAAACATTTTATTAATAAAAAACATTAAAATTCTGTCTTAACAGTTATAGAAATATTCGGATAGTTTTATCCATAAATTTCTATTAATGACAGGGATAGTTAATAAATTAATTTAGCGGCTTTTTGTTTTATCAAAATGAAATTAATTTTCTACTAAAGAAACGACATATTGAAATATTATTCAGAATAGCCCATCCTGAGTTTATATTTCTGATAAATTTTCTTGTTTTTTGTAAGAAACAAAAAACTCAATACTATGATCCATGCAAGTAAAAACAAAAGATAAGGGTTTACAATATTGCTTGAATAAATATAAGTAAAAACAAAAATTGCGCTTACCATATAAAATTTAATTACTGATTTTAAAGATGTTATACCTCTTTTTATAAGGACAACATCCTGCGAAATATGGAATACAAAGAATGATGCGAATATGGAATAATTTACAACGCTTAATGACTTTATAAAAGTTAGTCCGATTAAACATATTGCAAAATTTATAATTAGTGCTATAGTATTAAAAAGCATGTCTAATTTTTCCAGGTTTATTGTAATTAACATATTAGCCTGCAGTAAAGCTGTAGGGAAAACTAAAATTGTTAAAAACATTTGCCTGGTGTATTGGGCATTACTTATATAATTATTTCCAAAAACAAGTGGGATTAATTTTCCGGAAAAAGAATAAATAAATGTATAAGACAGTAAACCGAATAGTAAATAATACAGATGTACTTTTTTATAAAATGTTAAGAATTCGCGCTTATCATCTTTGGCATATAACTTTACAAGCAACGGAAACACAGAGGTAGAAATAACAACGGGTAATGTTTGTGCTATAGAAAATACTTTAAATGATATTTCATAATTGGCCACATCAAAAGCGGTTAGCATTTTTGAAATAACAATGTTTGCCAAACGCCAGTTAATAATTGAAACACCGCCAATAATTATAAACGCCCAATTTAAAACCACCAATCTTTTAATATCAGCATAAAATATTTTAAACTTAATAAGAGATTTTATGCTTACAGAATTTGATGATCCAACGGTTAAAAACAGGTTAAGTGTTAAAAATCTTATCCCTAATATTATTAAGGATAAAGTAATAATGCTAAATGGATATAAGAATAAAATACAGGCTGCCAGGAACTTTAAAAATGTTTCTATAGTAAGAATAATAAAAGTGTTCTTTTGTTCGAGCGTGGCAATATTTAAACATTTTATAGCATTTATTAAATTATCAAAAATTACATTTGCACCTAAAACTATAATTAATAACCGGGTTAATTTTTCGTCATAAAGGAGGTAGGCAAGCAGTATATTTATTATATAAAATACAACACCAAAATAAATCTGCATTTTTAAAAACCTACTGGTTAATTCATCCTTATTTGTTGAACCAATAAACTCACGTATAAACCATTGGCTAAGGCCCATAGTAGAAAATGCTGTTACCAACTGATATAATGCCCAGGCAATTATATATTTAGCAAAAATTTCGGTAGTGTACTCTCTTGCTAAGATTACAAAAAATAAACTTAAAAAAACGGTTTGAGAAAACTGGGACAGTACACCCCAGCTACTGTTTTTAATTAAAGTGCTCTTAAATAATTGGGTTATATAATTTATACTTAAGTGGTATATTTTCATTGACTCTTTAAGTTTTACTTATGCTTAAATAGCTATTTCTGTATGAAAAAAATTTAATTAGCAGATATTTGCTTTATCTTATTTATATAATCAGCAATCATCTTATCATAAGTAAACATTGCTTCGTAGCGTTTTCTGCTATTTTTTCCCATCCTTAAATATTCATCTTCAGGAATATCAACCAAACTATTTAAGGTATTAGCCAAATCATCCCAATCATTATTAAGCAGTATGCCATTTACACCTGGTATGCCAATTTCTGCATTGCCGCCAACATCATTAACTAAAAGCGGTTTACCATACAGCGTACCCTCTATTAAAGAAATGGGTAAACCTTCCTGCTTTGAATAAAGCATTAAATAGTCTGAATTGGCAATAAGCTCATTTGTATTATCTACAAAGCCAAGGGCAAAGAAATTATTTGTATGGCTACATTTATCCTTTAATTTTTCATAATCCGGGCCGGTGCCTGCAAAATGAATTTCTATTTTGGGCGATAATTTATTACCTAAGCGTTCAACAATTTCTAATTGCCGTTTTACTCCATTTACCCTTGCAGCATAAACAATTTTTATTTTATCCTTTTTAGTGGTTGTCACAGTTACATCAGCTGCAGTGGCCTGCTTAATGCCATTATATATTAGCTGTATGTTACGCTTTTTTAGCCCAAAGTAATTAATCAGGTTTTCTGTAACTTTTCCGGAAATAGAAATAATGTTATCGGGAAAAAAAGACACCCTTTTTAATGAATTATATACATTATGGTGCACATATAAAAACCTGGTATTTAAAAAAAACACTCGTTTTAATATCATTAAAATAGTCATGGCATTTCTGCCATGAACAATAATGATCTTGTTATTTAAGTGCAATGGGTTTTTGAGCCTAATATATTCAGACTTAGAAATTTTATACTTAGGATGCAGTTTATCATATTTTATAAATCCTAACACTTTGGCATTATATTCATTTTTTATTCCTTCATGAATATCCATTAATACTTTTTCCTGTCCGCCGTAAAGATCCAGGTCTATCGCTGTTGAGAGTATTTCTACTGACATATTATGTTTTTAAAATCTTATTATTTCCTACTATAACTGTATTTGCTGCAACGTTTTTGGTTACTACTGCATTTGCGCCAATAACCACCCCCGCCTCAACTACAATTGGCCCTAATACGGTTGAATTAATGCCAATAATTACATTATCTTTTATATAAGGTTGTTTAAGAAGTATGCCGTCATACATACTCTCTTTATCATTATTACCCCCCAATGTAGCACCCTGATAAATTTTGAATAATCCTTCAGATATAACGTACCTACCAATTACTATTCCAATTCCATGAATCAGTACAAAACCGCCGTTTAATTGTGCACCCGGATCAATATCAATAGCATAAACAAACCTGTTAATTCCCCAAAAAATTTTGGCAACAGGCAATAATTTTATCTCATAAAAAAAATGACTTATCCTGAAAATAACGTTGCAGTAATAGTGAATTTTAAACAAGGGTTTAATGCTGCTATTGGCTACTTTAGCATAGCCATTATAATCGTTTTTTAAACCATTGTACAGGTTTTTAAAGCTATTCATTATTGTTTACAGATTTAAAGAACTTAACATATTCCCGAGCTATTTCCTTTATATTTATTCTTTGAGCAATAAAGGTTTTTAAATTACTAACCAGTTTATCATACGCGGATTGATCTAAATTTATAGCCATTTCCATTTTTTTTACAAGAGTATCAATGTGCTCATTTTCAAATAAATAACCATTTACGTTGTCGTCAACGTACTCTTCAAACCATTCTAATTTTGATGCTATAACCGGTACATTGTAATTATATGCTGTTAACAGCACACCGCTTTGCGTTACATCTCTATAAGGCAACATTAAAAAATGTGTATTTGCAAAAAGTGCCGGCACCTCTTGCTTTTCTATATTACCAATGTTTAAAGTAAATTGATCCGGATATTTAATTGTGCTGCTGTATGACTCCCAATCATCACACTTACCTGCAATTATGATATGGAAATTTTTATATTTCTTGCCCAAAATATTTGCAGCCTCTATTAACAAGTCTAAACCCTTGTTGGGACGAATAATACCAAAAAACAGGAAATAGGTTATATCCTTATTTATAGTAAGTTTTTTTGCTGCATTATTTCCAAAATTCTTTAAATACAAGGGGGTATAAAAAGAATTTTTTCCTTTAAATTTTTCTTTAAAAATCCTTAGCTGATTTTCTGAAAAAATATGAAAGTTAAAGTACGTTTTCATTAAAAATGTATAATAAAATGTACGTATCATTTTATCTTTCATTTTATAATGCTGCACTACATCATGTATGGCTATTACAAATAAATTCTTTTTTAAGTAAAGCGGTCTTAAAAAATGCATGTAAGGCACACCCAGGTAGCTGTCATAAATAATATCGGCTTTTAAGCTTTTTAAAAATTTTAACAGCTTAAAGGTAAACAGGATTGTTAACGGGTTTTTAAGCTTTCCTATTTGCTCCAGGATTATACATTCTATTTGGTTTTGTTGGCAAAAGCCAATCATTTCATCCCTTTTAAACCAACCATAACCTCTAAGAACTACTACCCATATTATATGAAAATCTTTGTTGTTGGATGAGTTTATTTCTTTAACAATAGGTAAATCAACATCAAGCATATCTTCTCCTGTTAAAAAAATTAATTTTTTCATGCTTTATTAGTTGATTTTAAATTAAAAAGAGGGTTATTATATAGTTGCTTCATAAAATATCAAAATAAATAAATGAAAATACAGCTATAATGTTTTAAATCAATTAAAAAAATTAACTTATACATAAAAATCAGGCCAAAGAATTCAGAAATTGAATCTTAAGCTATATTTTTTGCTAAAAAATGTGAATAATAAAAATATAGGGAAGATAGATTGCGAAAGCGGCGCCCAATCTGTAAAGCCATAAATTACCAGGGTTATTATTAAGCCAATTTGCGCTAATGAAAAAACTACGTTATTGTTAACAGCAATATTTTGTTTGGCTTTTACAACAGATGTTACCAGGAAAATCACCCAGAATAAAAAACCTATGACACCGGTTTCAGTTAAGATTATTAAATGGGTATTATGTATTGGATTTGTAGTTAGAAATTCATTATGCACCACTTTATATAAATTGATGGCATGGTTTACAAATTCAACATGTGTATTTATACCTACCCCTATTATTGGAGACATCTTGAAAATTTCCATACCCATTACCCAATGATCCAGCCGGGCCTCATACATTTGGTCGGCATCTGTTTTAAGAAAAATTGCGCTTAGCGGCGATAGGAAAACAATCCAATAAACAACCAACAACGCCGGGACAATTCCAAAAAGCACGCTTCGGAATGAGAATAAAGGCTTTTTAGCGTTTTTATATATAAAAAACATTAAAAACAATACAAAAACCAATGTTATATATGATGTTCTGGAATAAGTTAAAATTATTGTTATAACATTAACAAACAGGAAAATCAAACTTATTTTTTTTTGATAGTTGCCTAAATAACTCGCGAAAAAAAATCCTGAAGCAATTGTGGTGAACAGGCCCAGGTTAGCTGGTGTTACAAAAACACCTATTGCGCCTGCACGGGTACCTATTCTTGTAGCCCATTGCTCTCCTCCTGCCTGAAAAATAGTGGTTACAAATGATACACCTAATAATGGATATAGTATTGCCAGTGTGAATTGTAATATACATAGAAACATAAAGCTCGAAAACACTCCCTTTACAATATCGGCCGGCCCCAGATAATTATAGATTAATTTGAAAAATAAAATATACGATAAGAAAACAATTGCAAAAGCAACAGTTGCCAATACTGCATAATTGTAGGGGTTACATATTGATATAAGTATTAAAAGCAATACCCAATAAATCCATTTTTCGTTTTTATAAAATTGGAAAACCCCCTGGTTCTTTTTTATAATTAATAAGTATATGGATACTATTAATGGGATTGTTAAAAATATTTTAGAGGTAAAAGAGCCAGTTCCTTCATCCCTTATATACATAGGTACATATAACGGAATTGCCATTTGAAAAGGAATACATGTAATAACAAAACTTAATAATAAGTACTTGCTGTCTTTTTTTTCAAATAAGTACCAAACAAAAAAAACAAGTATAAGTACTATAAAAATTAAAGCTTTTTGAATCATAAAAATTTAAATAAAACCTTTACAATAATGAAGTTTTTCTATGCCTCTGTATTGTATTGTTTACAACCTGTTTAATTTCCCCTTAACGAAACTTCTTAAGCAAGAAAATGTTTTTAATAATTAAAAACTAATAATGATACTATCTATATTGATGTATACTTTTCTATTCCCATGTGTGGAAAGAACAGCTTCTATGCAACTAATAACAAACACCATAGTAAATGTTAAAGAGCATGGTGCAAAAGGCGATAATATTAATGATGATACTCAAGCTATTATAAACTCAATAAAATATGCAAAAGCAAATGGCATACCCACGGTATACTTTCCGGCAGGTACATACTCCATCAGGCAGTTGGGTATTAGTACCGGTATAATCCCTTTGTTAAATGGTGTGAGTTTAAAGGGCGCCGGTGCGGCAAGTTGTCATATTAAATTATCAGGCAACAGGTATAATCCAAATTCTATTTTTTATCAGGCTTGGTGGGATGAGCCTTCGGTTAATAATATCATCATTCAGGGTATTGATTTTGATGGAAATTTAAGCGAGCAAAAATTCGCAACCTCTTACCAATATTGTCATGCTTTAAGTATTAATAATGGTAAGAATATAGAAATAAAGAACTGTAAGTTTCAATCATTCAGAGGCGATGGTTGCCTTTTTGGCGATACATTTTTAGCATCACCTAATTTACGGATCACATCAAACGTAAGCGTTCATGATAACGTATTTTATAACATTTATCGCGAAGGAGCTATGTTCTGTTGTGTAAACGGTGCATCTTTCTATAATAATTATATTCATGGTGATGGTTATTTTGTTGGGGGCGTTGATATAGAAAGACATAGCATAAATGAAACCGTATTAAATGTTTCTGTATACAACAACACTTTTGATTTTAGGGATGGTTATGGGCCGGTTGAACGCGGCGGCCCAATTGTTAAGTACAGAAGAGCGGTAACCATGGGTTTTTTTTACGCAGGGTATAAAGATAAAATAGCAGATGAACTTGCCGGCGGACATCATATCTATAATAATAAAATATACCAGGGCCAAATAGATTGCTGGGGGCATACCAATGTTTTTATTACCAATAATACTTTTAACAATTTATTATATGAAAACATTGTTGCTGTAAATTGGCTTAGCGCTCCAGCCATAAATATTTCTGATCCCGGCTCAACAAATGGATTAAGGCAGGTTACGGTTAGTGGTAACATTATTAATTCGGTTATGCAGGGTAACGGTATATTTTTTAATAATTATTCAGACGTTATAGCCCAGGGTAACTGTATCACAGGTACCAGATCAGACGGGATAAACATTTATTGGTCGGCCGGAGTTTTTGAAAACAACATAATTAAAAACATAGGCACACCTTCCAATAAAGTATCAGGCATTGTAATTAACGGAACCTGCTCCGGATTGATCGTATCAAACAATACAATAATTGATTTTAACGCGGTGAGTAAACGCAGTATCAATTATGCAATTGCTATTCAAAGCAAAAACAATGGCGCCATGCGTCCAAAAATTGAATATAATATGGGTGTTAATGTATCTAACGGAGTAGTATCGGAATTTTCGGGTCAGTTAGGATTTGCTGAAATAAAAGGTAATAAAACAAAAAACCGGTTAAATGAGTAGATACTCATTTAAACCGGTTACATATTACTATAGAACTATTTAGAATAGACTTTAAATAAAACTGTTAATAGGCATTATCTTCTCCCTTAATAACATTAATTATGGTCATAAATAAAATCTTAATATCAAGCGCTATAGACCAGTGTTCCATATACCAGATGTCATGCTCTACCCGCTTTTCCATTAAATAAGTTTCTTTTGTTTCACCTCTAAATCCGTTTACTTGTGCCCAACCGGTAATGCCTGGTTTTAAGAATTGCCTAACCATATACTTATCAACAATAGTGCGGTATTGTTCTGTATGGCTAAGCATATGTGGCCTTGGCCCCATCACACTCATATTACCAAGCAAAACATTAAAAAACTGAGGTAATTCGTCTAAACTTGTCCGCCGCATAAAACTACCAATTTTGGTAACCCTGTTATCATTACGGCTTGCTTGTTTCTTTTCGTCGGCATTATTTGTCTGCATGCTTCTAAATTTATAGCACCAAAATGGTTCATTATCCCGTCCGCTTCTTAGTTGTTTAAATAGCACCGGACCGGGCGATTGCATTTTTATTATAAGCGCCAGGATAGGATACAACCAGCTTAATATAAATACTATTACTAATGAGCTAAAAACAATATCAAACAAGCGCTTTTTAAAACGGTTGTTAATATCTTTTAAAGGTTCTTTACGCAAGCTTATAATTGAAAACTGATCCATGTATTCAATATCAAAAGGTGCTGAAGATATATTTAGATCAGGTACAAATTTTAATCTAACGCAATGCTTATCGGCTTCATTTAATAAATATTGAACATCACCCATCCTATCTGGTGTTAACGATACAAAAACATCTTTAATTCCTGAATGGGCAGCGGTTTGTAACTGCATAGATGCAGCCTGTATTAAATTACCACTTTCATCAACATACGAGCTTTCATCGCCCAAAAATCCTAAAAAATTAAATCTTGTTTGCTTTTCAAGGTAAGCAGCCAGCTTTATCCCACCGTTATTCATCCCTAAAACCGCCACAGATTTACGTATATTAAAATTACGTTTTAATACATCCTCAAGAGCTGTACCTGTAAATCGGCTTAATAAAAAGCCAAAAATCATTAAGCCATAAAAAGCAGCTATAAAAAACCTGGGGAAATCATTTTGATTAGTAAAAAATATATAAGCCAGAAAAAGAAACCCATGCAATAAAACACTTTTATAGGTAGCACGATAAATAGAAACCAGTTTACAAACTATTTCTTCGCTATATAACCTAAACAATCCTGCACATAAAAACCATATTAAGTTTGCGGTAATTGTATATTGCCGTTGTAAATATGGATCTATATATGAGTGTTTATGGGTTAAATACAATGCTCCGGTTAAACAGATGTTGAATAAGAGTAAATCGCTTAAAGCTAAAATAAAACGGAAGAGGTATAAATAACGCGTTTGCATATCAGTAATTGTAATGGATAAATAATACAACTAAAGTCAAACCTTGTGCCAATTATTACACAATTATTAACTATAATATAAATTATTATCAACATTTATAATTTTATTAAAAATATATTACAAAATATATATTTTTGATTAATTTTTTATTTCTAAAATTAAAATTAGGTAGATCAAGATTTAATAATGTCTGAAATTTAATACATTACTGTCCGAAACGGATTATTATGCCACTGGGGTTTTAATTATTCATTGCTGATTTATCCATTATAAACGTGTTATTTAAGTAAGGATAAACAAGAATATTATTATATATACTTTTACTTATTGCCTTCATTTGCATAATTAAAATTTGGTTCTTTATTTCATTACAAGTAAAAATTGCTACTCCAAAATCAACCTTTGCTTCATACAATAACGACAAACTAACCAGGCTTGAATTCCATTTGTAAACATCTTTGTATGCATAGGGCCTTTCAGTGAAATTGCCATAGCAAACCAAAAAATTATATAATAACTTATATGCTTCAGATCGTGGGAAAAAAAGATATATGTTTACTATTTTATTTTTATAGGTACGGATACCAATCAGGTTTAAGAAAATATTACCCGGCATTTTCAACAAAGCAGTATCGCGATATTCAAAATTTAAACAACTATCCGCGTCAAGTTTATTATTCCCATCAAGAAATGCTAATTTATTACCAGGGACCGAACTTATATCCGCCCCTAAATTAAGTCCATTAATGCCATTACAATATTTTAAATATTCTATCGAACCATGCCCTGCCTGGCAAAAAGTTGAAAAGGGCAAACATAATACTGTTAGTATTGCCAACGTTTCTATAAATTTAAAATAAGTTAAATTTAGGAAATTAGTTTTCATGGCTATTGTTTTACATATACAGAACTATCTCATTACTATTTCATTTATAACTTATTGATTAACTTGCTTTAGCGTAATTTATATCATAAGTATTAACTGTTATTACACCATTAGCAGTAGTATTATATGTAATTACCAATTCGAGCGAGTTGTTATAAAAATATTTTATAGTGGCTATAGTTATTGCTGCTGATTGGTTGGCTGTTGCAGGATAATTAAGTGTTAATGTATTTGAATTTTTGGTATAATTAAATGTGGACATAACACCACCCTTTAATTGCTCTCCGGTGCCATCAGCATTAAAAACAATATAATCGGTATGATCAAAATGGGTAGTTACCGAATTTGTTGCAGCGTTGCTTGTGTTATTTGTAGAACCGGAAAGTGTAGCATTAACTTTATACCATTTTCCGGTAAAAGCTGTCGAACTTGGAACTGCAGTATTGTCTAATCTGCATGATGCCAAAAATGTAATTAATACGATGGGTAAAATCTTTTTCATAATGGTTAATTTTTTATGTTTTTTAATTTTAACAATAGTTATACCAGTATTAATTAAAGATTTAATAAACCAATAAAGCATGCTGTTTAGGTTGGGATAAAACAACAACTATTTCTTTATAGTTAAAATGTTAAATTACAGGCGTGTTTAATTACACAGTAATTGTGTTCCTGATAGGTCATTATTATGTAAAGGAAATAGTACACGTTTAACGGGTAATTCACGCAGAATAACATTGTTTGAGGTTGTCTATACTCACTGCTGTATTATTTCCCCTAACAGACATGGCTACTTTTTCACCAATATATTATTAAAATTAATCTCGGGTAAACACAATGGTAATATAAAGAACATAGTTTTAACCAATTGCATTTTGCATACAATAAACTTTGGCCTGGATTTACATCATCATTGCCGCATTACTTGAAGCCGCATGGACCTACTGCGTTAAATTTTTCAAATTAAGCGATCTTAAATTATTATCGTGGGGTAATTTTTATAGCCTGCAGGGAGTAATTATATTGGTGCCTATAACCGGTTACCTAATTTTAGGGCTGGCCAACGCGTGGTTTTTTTCGTTAGCTATTAAACAAATACCTACTGCTATAGCATTTGCTGCGTGGACAGGCGCCAGCATTATTTTAATTAAACTGGCCGATGCGCTGTTTTTTCATGAACCAACGTCATGGCCCGAAATATTTTTTATGCTGATGATCATGGCCGGTATTATGGGACTTAAATTTTTCGCAGTTTAATGATCGGGGACAATCTTAATAACCGTTAAAAGAGACTACTGTGAATTTGATATAAGGATCTATAATGTCAATTGATGAAGCGGCTGATTATTCTATTATCTTTACACTCTATATTAAACGCCAATGCCCGATTACCTGCTGCAACTTGACCGGCACCTGTTCCATTTTATAAACCACGACCTGGGTAACGCGTTTTTCGACCTGTTGATGCCAGTTCTGCGTAACAGGTTGGTATGGATACCTTTATATGTTTTTATCTTTATTTTTTGCCTTTGGCGATATAAAAAGCAGGGTGCAATTATTATTGTATTGCTGGCGCTTACCTTTGGCGTAGCCGATTTTGGCAGCGCTACCATCATTAAATCATTTTATAAACGTGTACGCCCATGTAATGACCCTGCAATGGCGGCAACTATTGTAAGCCGTGTTGATTGCGGCACCGGCTACAGCTTCCCATCCACTCATGCCAGCGACCACTTTGCCATAGCCGTTTGTTTGAGCATGATATTTTATAGGCGTTATAAATGGGTATTGTCCGCAAGTATTTTATGGGCGGCGGCTATCAGCTTTGCACAGGTGTATGTTGGGGTGCACTACCCTATTGATGTTACAGCCGGAGCTATTTATGGCATATTGGTTGGGCTTTTGTTTGGATGGATATTTTGGAAATGGCAGAAAAAACTGATGGTTAATCTGTCCTAATAGCCCCTTTATATTGTCCTTATCAGCCGTTTAAAATTTGTTGCTTCCTGCTTAAATTTGAATACCGATCAAATTAAATCTCACGCTATGGAAACCACAACATTAGATAAAGACATTAAAGTATGCTATATCACCGCAGCGTCTTTTCCGGACGGCATTTTAGCGGCACATCAAAAACTTCATTCATTAATTCCGTTTTCGACAAACAGGAAATACTTTGGAGTATCACGTCCTGAAAATGGCCCCATAGTTTACAGAGCTGCTGCCGAAGAATTAGAACCGGGTGAGGCAGAAAAATTAAATCTTGATACACTTATTCTGAAAAAAGGCAATTATATTAGCCTGACCGTACATGATTACATGAGGGACATCCCTGCTATTGACCGCACGTTTAAACAATTGCTTTCTCAACCCAATTTAGACCCGCAAGGTTATTGTGTTGAATGGTATCTAAGCGACAAGGATGTAAAATGTATGATCAGATTAAACAACTAACACCATGCAAAAATTCACCACCTTTTTAATGTTTGAAGGCAAAGCCGAAGAAGCCATGAATTTTTATGTAGCACTATTTGCTAATTCATCGGTTTTGAATATTATGCGATATGGCAAAGACGGGCCTGGCGAAGAAGGTACCATCATGCATGCTACGTTTTCGCTAAACGGCCAGGAGTTTATGTGTATTGACAGCGCGATAAAACATTCTTTTACTTTTACCCCGGCAATTTCTATTTATGTTAATTGCGAAGATGAGAGCGAGATAGAAAATGTATATGCCATGCTTAGCGATGGCGGCAATGTGGCAATGCCGCTTGGTAATTATGGATTCAGTAAAAAGTTTGGCTGGGTTAATGATAGGTATGGTGTGTCGTGGCAGGTTAATTTGCAGTAAATAGTACTACGGGGCTTTGGCAGACTGCCAATCATCAAACAGATATTTTAATGTCATTTTCAATGCTATTATTTACAAACTCAAATATCTCTTACTCAGCATTATACCCATTTTTATTTATAGCATGTCCAATTCATAAAATTCCATTTGTTATGTCTGTATAATTCACTTATTCGGTAACATTTAAATTAAAAAAGATGAAAGAGTACATGTTGATTTTCAGGCACGAGGATGGCGGTAAAGTAGCATCGCCGGAGCAAATGCAAATATGGATGCAGCAAACTATGGACTGGCTGGGTACACTTACAGCTAAAGGGAATTTTGAGGGCAAGGGCAACGGTTTGTTATTTGATGACGCCCGCGTGGTACATCATAATAAAATGGTTACCAATGGCCCTTTTGGCGAAATCAAGGAAACGCTTGGCGGCTACGTTGTTGTTAAGGCCGACTCTGTTGACGAAGCTGCCGAATTTGCAAAAGGTTGCCCGGTTTTACAGGGTGAGGGCAATACGGTGGAAGTAAGAAGATTAGCAAAGGACGACGGCGTTCATTAAAAAACTTACAGAGACACAAAATATTGCGTCTCTACTTTTAACATGCAACAGCAGGAATTGATTCCCCATTTATTCAGGACAGAGTACCGGAAGATAGTTTCGGTACTCTGCCGTTATTTTGGGTTTGACCAAATGGAAACTGCGGAGGACATAACCAGCGAGACGTTTGCCACTGCCGCCCAAACCTGGGGCATCAAGGGCCTGCCGCCTAATCCTGCTGCCTGGCTATATAATGTAGCTAAAAACAAGGCAAAGAATCATTTACACCGCGATTCTTTATTCGCGAACAAGGTATCTCCTGCCATACGAAATACCACTCCTCAATTTTATGAAACAGAGATAGACCTATCGCCCCAAAACATAAACGACAGCCAACTGCAAATGATGTTCGCTATCTGCCATCCGGCTATCTCGCCCGAAGCACAGATTGGATTATCCCTTCGTATACTTTGCGGCCTTGGTATTGAGGAGATTGCAGATGCGTTTTTATCAAACAAGGAAACTATTAATAAACGTTTATTTCGTGCCAAAGAGAAATTGCGCGAACTAAAAATCAGGATTGAAATGCCGGACGAAGCTGAAATTGATGCGCGGTTGGCACCGGTATTAACCACCATTTATTTATTATTTAATGAGGGATATTACTCGGTAAGCCAAAATAAAACGCTGCGCAAGGATCTTTGCCTGGAAGCCATGCGGTTGTGCACTATGCTGGTAGAGAACACGCAAACCAATAAACCAAAGGTAAATGCCTTGCTTTCGCTGATGTGTTTTCATGCATCAAGGTTTAATGCCCGGGTAAACAAAAACGGCGAGCATGTTTTGTATGACGACCAGGATACCAGCCTTTGGGATACTGATCTGATAAGCAAAGGCGCCTATTTTTTAAACTGCTCTGCAAATGGTATAGAAGTATCTAAATATCATTTAGAAGCCACTATAGCCTATTGGCAAACCCAAAAAACAGATACCAAAGAAAAGTGGCAAACTGTTTTAGGTTTGTATGACCGGTTATTGCAAACAGACTACTCGCCCATTGCGGCACTTAACCGGGTGTATGTATCATCAAAAGTAAATGGTAAAGAGCAAGCCATTATTGAGGCAGAAAAATTGAATTTAACAGGCAACCAATTCTATTATACCCTTTTGGGTGATTTATATACCGATATTGATAAGGATGAAGCAAGGCTAAACCTTAAAATAGCTTTAGCTTTAGCAAAAACTGATATGGATAAGCAAACTATTCAAAAAAAGATTAATAAATTGTGAGGTACTGTTTCACAAATAAATGAAACAGATGAAACACTATTTTAGGTTAACCCATTGATATATAGTAATTTGACAAAATTAGTGAAACACTTTGAAACAGTACAAAAACTTTAGGTAAAGCAGTATAAATATCTTACAGTAAGCATTTTATGCTATTTTATCGTTTTTTGCAAATATAGGGTGAAACACCCAATGTGAAACAGTATAACTTTACATCAGGGTGATGCAAAAACTACCCTCTAAACTTATCCAGCAGATCACTTAATAGGCCGGCTTCTTCGTTAGTGAGGTTATTTTTAAGGAAGTCTTTAGTTTTAAATTCATTATCCATGGTGGCAAGGGTTTCCAGACCTTTGTTACTTATACGAATATCAACCGCGCGCCTGTCTTTATTATTAGTGCAACGGGTTATCATTTCTTTTTGCACCAGGCGGTCAACTATGCGCGAGGCATCGCTCATTTTATCAATCATCCGTTCTTTAAGCATATTAACCGTAGCCGGTTTAGGGTACTGGCCCCTTAATATCCTCAAAATATTAAATTGTTGATTGGTTAAGTTATACTTTTCAAAATGGCAGCGCAAAGAGTTATTAAGCCACCCTTCGGTATAAAAGATGTTTATAACTGCCTTCTGGTAGTTATCCTCAAATTTAGAGCTTTGTATTTCGTCGTCTATCCGCATTGTTAATTATTACCCGCAAAGATGCAAATATGTTTATTTTTTCTCTGATTTGTTGTTTTCCTCATCTTTTCCGTAATGCCACGGACAATGCCGGCACTTGTTTTCGCAACAATAACCGCGCTTTAAATGGTAAGCTTCGGTAAACACAAAGTTGCCCTCTTCGTTAATATAATAATCTATATTTTCCTGCATCACGGGTTCAGTTAAGCAATTTAACAAATAGCAGCGCATAAATGTGCATTATTATTGTGCAGGATCAATACCCTTTTTTTTAACCTTAGGGAGCTTTCCATAATAAATAAGGCACCCACGGCAACCATTTCCACAACAATAACCCCGCTTTAAATGCTCGGTTTTGATAAACATCAGCCCGCTGCTCTTCCTGGTGAAATTCTCGTTCTTTTCCATTGTCAATTAAGCAATTTTACGAAAATTTTATTATTTAAATACGCTTTTAAATGAGTACCATTACCATGCAACGTCCACACCTGCTTTGGGTTAACTTCTTTTATAGCCTCTAAAATATCATTCCAGTCGGCATGGTCTGATATAAATAGGGTATCCTCCCTGTTAACCTGTAAATTTTTCCAGCCCGAGGCAAATAACCGTTTTACCCCGGTGGCTTTTATATAGCTGTTAAATGTAAAAGGGGGTACAATATATACAAACTCTTCCTGTGCCTTCATTAGCTTGCGCCCATATAGCTGGTGTTTACCTAAGGTGAACCCTGCCCTTTCGTATATCTGGTTTATGGGCATAATACGATGATGTATAAGCACTTTTTTCTGCGGGGAATGGTCATTTATCATTCGTACCAAACGCTGGCTCTTACCCAGGCCATAAGCGCCCAGCAGAATATTACTTTTAATGCCATTAAGCTTTTTTATCTCCTCTATAGGATCCGGATGAATTATATTCGGATCGGCAAAAGTACTTTCGGTTATCAGTACATCCGCGTTAACCCATTCAATTGGTTCGCAGGTAGCATCGGGTTGTAATTTATAATCGCCGGTATAAAGATAACTGCTGCCCTGATATTCCATCAACACCATCGCGGAGCCCAGCATATGCCCTGCGGATACAAAAGTGAGCTTTACATCCTTTATCATAAAAGGCTGGTTATAACCCGCAATATTAAATACCTGCGCGGCAGATCTATGGTATCGAAGATGCATAAACTCGCGTGTAGCCTGTGTACAATAAACGTCTTTGTTTCCACTTATGGCGTGGTCTGCATGGGCGTGTGATATGACCGCCGTTTTTACAGGTTGCTGCGGATCGAGGTAAAAGTCGCCATATTTACAGTAAATGCCGTTGGGATTAATTTGAATAAAATCGTCAAGTATATTCATTTAGTAAGAGACATTGTCATTGGCAGCATAGCGAGAAAACTATACACATGCAGGTAGCCAACCTGTCAATGTATAGATTTCTCCCGTTAGTCGAAATGACATAATTTTTTATGGTTTTGCTAATTGAAGAAACTGCTCATGCAACGCCAATATCTGTGGTATTAGCAATCTCGTTTCGTCGTTCTCGATAATATAATCAGCCAGTTCCTTTTTTTTGCTTTCAGAGAGTTGCTTTGCTTCGCGGGCCTCAACTTCTGCACGGGTAATGTGGTCGCGTTTGGTTACACGCGTTATTCGTAATTCCAGTGGAGCTGTAACCAATAGAGAATAATCACACATTTTATAAGAAGTGCTTTCAAATAACAAAGCTGCTTCTTTTATTACATAAGGGGCATTATTTGTGCCGGCAACCCAGGCATCGAAAGCCCTGAATACTGCGGGATGTGTCAGCTTGTTAAGTTTAGCCAACTCCTTATCATCATTAAAAACAATATTGGCTATATATTTACGATCAAGGCTCCCATCGGCAAAATAAGCTGCGTCACCAAAGGTTTTCTTTACATTGGCTACCAATATTGGGTCGGCAGTCATAATGTTTTTCGCTTCGGTATCTGCATAAAAAACCGGGATGCCCAACACCCCGAACATTTTGCTAACGATAGTTTTACCGCTGCCTATATTACCGGTGATACCTATTTTAAGCATTTATTTTTTAATAATAAAATCAATGTTACGTGGTTCGATACTTACAATTTTACAATATGCCGGTAACATTGTAATTTTTACCGGTAACGTGTTATAACCGTACACGCGCCAAAGATCAAGGTTTGCCTGCGCTTCAAACAAGCTTTCATCAATATCTGCATACTTACTTAGCGAAGTGGTAAAAGTTACTTTAACTTTCTGCGGAAATATTTTAATGTTATAAAAATCAATGTTATTTACCAGTTTAACAGGAACTTCTATTGTCTTCTCTGTATATTCCTCTACCGGGATATTTACTTGCACTGTTTTAGGGTAAATGCTAATATTACCTTCGGTTGATGCGGCCAGGTTTAAAGTTGAGTTTATGTTTTCGCTCACATTTCTCAATACCAGTGAATCCGTATACCAGGCAACGATTTTATCTATACGGTTACTTGGGCCGCTTATAGTGACGTAAGCTGGCTTGATAATGATATTATCTGATTGGCTAAACTGTGGCTCATACTTAACCGATTTGATTAATTGTACCGGTATACGGCGTTCGCTGCGGTTTGTAAAATCAAAATATAGTGTATCGGGGCTAAAAGCTATTATTTCATTTTTCACCGCCTTTTCGGCATTTATAGCCTGTATTTGAGAACTAAGTATTATATAAGCTTCGCTATCCAAAGTACGCAGATCAACCTTAATTATTTTGTTTTGCTCATTAATTTTCGAGAACAACATTTGCCACCCGCTTCCTTTTACAGTAACATTAACAGTATCAGGTTGTAATGAATGAAAGGCCCGCTTTTGCGGAGCATTCTTAAAAATGAGTATTTCTTTTACGTTGTAGCTATAAGGCTTTGAGAGGGTAATAACTATCCATGCACAAGCAGCAAATACCAGGCAGGTAAAAAATGCCGATATACGCCTGCGTTCTGCTATTGATAGTTTTATTATTGCCATTTGAGGTAAAATGTGAAAGGTAAAAGGTGAAAGGGTAAGCGCACTTAAACCTTTTGCCTTTTACCTTTCGCCTTTTACCTAATATATAATATTTTTTGTTTTAAGCTTATTTAACTACAGCAGGTGTATTTAACGCCTTTGACTCCTCTAAAGAAATTGCCGATTTGTTAAACCTAACTTTTTGGCCGCCTTCGGTTTCAATTAAAAAAGTAGTATCAGCCACCTCTATAATTTTACCATGCATACCAGAAGTTGTTATAATTTTATCTCCTTTTTTTAGCTCGTTAACAAAGTTCTTTTGATCTTTTTGCTTTTTAACCTGCGGACGGATCATAAAGAAATAAAACACCAGTATAATTAAACCAAATACAATTAATTGTTTAGGGTCAAAGCCTGCGGCCTGTAATAAAATAGTTGCTATCATTTTTTAGTTATTATTTTGTAAGTACTTCACCAATTAAATGCACCATGCTTTGTGCCGGATTGGTATTTGCGGTAACAGTTATTTGCTTATCCTGCAAGCCAGATTTACCGGCGCTGTTAAAAGTTACTGATATTGCACCCGTGTTACCGGGTAATACAGGTGTTTTTGGCCACTGCGGTGTTGTACAACCGCATGATGCTACCGCGTTAGTTATTATTAATGGCGATTTGCCGGTATTAGTAAATTTAAAGCTGTATGAAACTTTATCGCCTTGTTTTATCTTGCCAAAATCATGGCTTTCGTTTTCAAATTTTATGATGGGTACATTGGCTGCACCAGCTGTACCGGTAGTTGTATTATTGGTTTTACCGGTTTGGTTGCAAGCCATTAATACACTTGCCATCATTATGCCTAAAAACAATTTTTTCATTGCTATTATTCGTTAATCGCTTAGTTATTTATTCTATTAATCCCCTACCTATTTTGTTGATCTTCTTATCGGCTTTCAGTTCAAATAAAATCTTGTCTAATATACCGTTTATAAATGAATTACTTTTTGGCGTGCTAAACTCCTTTGATATTTCCAGGTACTCATTAATAGTAACCTTAACAGGGATTGATGCAAAATTAATAAATTCGGCAATAGCCATTTTCATTAACAGGGTATCCATCATAGCAATACGCTCAGGCTCCCAATTTTGAGTTTTAGCGCCTATCAGTCCCTGGTAGTCTTTATCGTAACGTACAGAGGTTTCAAAAAGATTAACAATAAACTCCTTGTCTTCTTCCCAATTACCGGTTACCTCGGCCAGTTTGTTGTTTTCAGGCTCATCAAATGAGAAGTTTTTAAACGTTTTAGCTATTAACGCCTGCAAAACATCCTTATCAACCGGCCAAAAAATAAACATCTCTTCAAAAACCTGTTCGGCCAATGATGATTTTAAGATCACTTTTTTGAAAATGAATTTAATTATGTCTTTATCTGTTTGGATAGTGTCGCCTGTTTTTTGAAGGTATTCAGCGTATTCGGGAGCGGCCTTCAAATTGGTAAATAAGGTTTTCACCAGTTCGGGCTCAAAGGACCATTCTACCTTATATTTTTTCAGTCCGGCTAAAAATTCTTTATTTTGATTCAAGGATATTACAAACCGGTTAGTTAATAGTTTAAGGCTTGCGTTCAGATCGTCAGCAGTGGGCAAATGTTTGTGCGCCCTGTCGGTAGCGTCGGTTTGTGCATAACCTACTACTTCTGATATTAGGGATAGCATCCAGATATACATTTCGTATACCTTATCAATGCTTAATAATAAGTTTTTTTCGTGCTGTTTAATATTACCCGCATCCGTTTGATGATATGCGTATAATGCCTGTAATACTTTTACCCGTAGGTGCCTTCTGTTTAACATTTTTGTAAGAACGATTTAGGATTGATCCTGTTTGTGATATTTATTTAATAACTTGATTTTACTTTGTTAATGTCTGTAATACGTTTTTCAACAATTTTATTTGCTGCCTGTACGGTAGAAATATTTTCGGTCCTGGATAGTTTTAAAACATTACGTGTAGCTTCGTAAATATTTTCGGTTAGCTGCAATGAACGCTTTTTACTAAAGCCCATCAATTCCGAGTAACAGTTTATAACTCCGCCGGCATTTATTACATAATCCGGCGCAAATAAAATTCCTTTTTCAAGCAATAGCTGGCCATGTGCCGTTTCATCTTCCAACTGGTTATTTGCAGATCCTGCTATAATGGCGCATTTCAGCTTGTTAATAGTTTGTGTATTAACCGTTCCGCCTAAAGCGCATGGCGAATAAATATCAGCATCAATATCAAAAATATTATTGTTTGATACCGCTTCGGCTCCATATTTTTTTGATACCTGCCTGCTTTGTTCTTCGTTAATATCGCTTACATAAACTTTTACATTCTCATCGCGAAGCAGCCTTACCAGGTTTTCGCCTACGTGGCCTATTCCCTGCACAATAACTGATTTACCGGTTAAGCTATCTGTACCAAAAAGTTCTTTTACAGATGCTTTAATTCCCATAAAAACGCCCATTGCCGCTATGGGGGCCGGGTCGCCACCGCCGCCTATACTTTCGGGCAAACCGGCAACATGCTGGGTTTCCATGCGGATATACTCCATATCGCGCGGATTAGTGCCTACATCTTCGCCTGCAATAAACTCACCATTCAGGTTCTTAACAAAGCGGCCAAATTTACGCATCAACGCTTCGCCTTTATCTTTGTGCGAATCGCCAATAATTACCGCGCTGCCCCCACCCAGGTTAAGGCCTGATATTGCAGCTTTATAGGTCATGCTTTTTGAAAGGCGCAACACATCAGTTAAAGCATCCTGCTCGGTTTTATAGGCCCACATGCGTATACCGCCCAATGCTGGGCCAAGCACGGTATTATGAATTGCTATAATGGCTTTTAATCCTGTATCCGGGTCGCTACAGAATACAACTTTTTTATGACCGAATGTATCGAGTTTTGAAAATATTGATTCTGTAGAGTTGTTGGTTAGCATTTATTATTTTTAGGCACAACAAAAGTAGATATTTTTTTATTGCTACAAAGAGTTTTGTTAAGTAGTTAATAGTTGATGCATCATTTCATAAGATAACCGGTTAATATGATCTATTAGGTATATTTGGTACATGAGTATCATCGTTCAAACTCCCCGGGTATTTATCCGTGAATTTTTACCAGAGGAGCAAGAAATTTATTTAAATCATTTTACAGACGAAAAGGTTGCCCTATATCTGCCAAAGCGCGACAGAGAAGAGCGGATAAATATATTTAACAATGCATTAAACCAATACCCCATCACTAAAACCATAGGGGTATGGGGTATATTTAATAAAGCTAACGGCGAATTTATAGGAAGTTGCCTGCTGCGCCCTTTTAATGATGGGATAATTGAACTGGGTTACAGCCTGGAACAAAAATACTGGGGACAAGGGATAGCAACAGAAATGGCTATTGCAATGACAAGTCATGGCTTATCAGATACAAACACTTTAGAAATTGTGGCTGTTACTGTTTTAGAAAACTTGGTATCGCAACGCGTGCTTGAAAAAGCCGGATTTAAGCGCATGAGTAATTTATCAAGGAATGGGGAAGAGTTGGCTTTTTTTAGGGTAAGGGCTTTAGATAAATAACATTAAAATCTCATTCGAATGCAGGCAATAGGATAGCGGTAATTGATAAAATAATTTTGTATTTTTGTTATTATGAAATTTGTGTTGGACGTTAAAGAAAGTAAGGCAGCTACGCTAATGGCGTTATTAAATGACTTGCCTTACGTAAAGACCAAACCGCTTACACCTTACAAAGCCAAAGTTTTAGAAGATGTTAAAGAAGCCGTAGATGAATTGAATCAAGTATTATCCGGCAAAATCGAGGCGCGTGATGCAGACGAATTATTGAATGAGTTATAAGGTTAAGTTCATTCCTAAATTTGAAAAAGAACTTAAACGTCTGGCAAAAAATTTCCATCGCTTAAGTCCGATTTTTCATTGCTTTTGAAATCTCTTAAGGAAAACCCTTCTCAAGGTACTTCGCTTGGTAGTGAATGCTATAAAATTCGCATGGCAATTTCAAGCAAAGGGAAAGGTAAGTCAGGCGGCGCCAGAGTAATTACATGTTTCAAAATTGTGCATAACACCGTTTTCTTACTTACTATATTTGATAAAAGCGAACATGAATCCATCTCCGATAAGGAGCTTAAAGAATTGCTTGAGTTTGTCGATTAGATGATAAATTTGCTGTTCTTTACATCTTCCTATAGATAGGCATAATGCTTTGAATAATCAATTTCATTACCGTATTTTTGCCTACGGATTTGCCGGCTTTTCGGACTTTCGGACTACTATTCATGAAGGATCTCGCTTACCTCAATAAATTCTTTTATAAATACCGCTGGCATCTTATCCCGGGTATACTATTCGTTGTTATCTCTAATATCTTTAGTGTATTGCCCGCGCAGGTTATACGTGTAGCGTTTGACCTGGTTACTGAGAATATTGGCGTTTACCAGCTTTTTTCCGGCTTTAACCGGCAGGCAATGATCTATGAGATATTTGGATCAAGCTTGTTACTGTTTGGCATTTTAGTATTGGTTTTATCGCTGATAAGGGGTTTGTTCCTGTTTTTTATGCGGCAAACCATTATACTCATGTCGCGCCATATTGAGTATGATCTGAAAAACGAAATATATAACCATTATCAAGCCCTGTCGCTGGCATTTTATCGCCGCCATAACACCGGCGACTTACTGAACAGGGTTACCGAGGATGTAAGCCGTGTGCGCATGTACCTGGGCCCAGGTATTATGTATACCATAAATACTGTAGTACTTTTTGTATTGGTTATATATGCAATGCTTACTGTAAATGTGCGGTTAGCTGTATACTCGGTATTGCCGTTGCCTATTTTGGCTGTATTGATATACTATATAAACAACATCATCAATTTTCGCAGCGAGAAAATACAGGAGCGGCTATCGTCATTATCCAGCTTTGTGCAGGAAAATTTCTCAGGTATTCGCATCATGAAATCATATGTGCGGGAAGATTCTGTCCGCAAAAAATTTGCTTTAGAGAGTGACTATTATAAAACGCATTCTATGGCATTAGTTAAGGTACAGGCCTCCTTCTACCCTATTATGTTGTTGTTGGTGGGGCTTAGTAACGTTATAACCATTTTTGTTGGCGGCATTGAGGTAATGAAGGGCACTATTACGCCCGGTAACATTGCCGAATTTATTGTGTACCTCAATCAGCTTACCTTCCCCGTAATGGCGCTTGGTTGGGTTACTTCATTAATACAGCGCGCGGCGGCATCACAAAAACGCATTAACGAGTTTTTACATCAGCAGCCGGAGATACTATCGCCCGATACACCTAAACGTACTATCAACGGTTTGATAGAATTTAAGGATGTATCGTTCATCTACCCTGATACTGGCATACAGGCGTTAAAAAATGTATCGTTTACCGCCCACCCCGGCGAGATGGTTGCTATTATAGGGCGCACAGGTTCGGGTAAATCAACCATAGCTAATTTATTACTGCGGATGTATGATACTACCGGCGGCGAGGTATTAATTGATAATGAGCCGGTAAAACATCTTAATCTGGAAGGTTATCGTGCGCAAATAGGCTTTGTGCCGCAGGAAGTATTTTTGTTTTCTGACACCATTGCCAACAACATCGCTTTTAGCGCGGATGTGCTGAATATGCCGGTAGTTGAACAGGCCGCTAAAGATGCGGCGGTTTACCACAACATTATGGAACTGGAAAAAGGTTTTGAAACTTTAATAGGCGAACGCGGCATAACATTGTCGGGCGGGCAAAAACAGCGGGTATCTATTGCCCGGGCCATTGTAAAGCATCCGCAGATATTGGTTTTTGATGATTGCCTGTCGGCAGTTGATACGCGTACCGAGGAAGAAATATTACAAAACCTGGGGTATATTATGCAGGGTAAGACAAATATTATTATAGCGCATAGAATATCAACTATAAAAAATGCCGATAAAATATTGGTGATGGATAACGGCCAAATTATTGAACAAGGCGACCACGAATACCTGATGCAACAAAAGGGAACTTACTTTGAATTGTATGAAAAACAACTACTTGAGGAAGAAGTGCCCGCAAATGATAAGTAACTTTTATATATAAATTTAAAAAAAAACGCAATAATATTTGTTTTAATACTTGCACTTTGAAAAATTATTTATATTTATGCCTAATAAAACTAAACTACAACATAATTTAATATGGGAGATTTTGACAACAGAGAGCGCGAAGAGGTTTTTTCAAAGAAGGTAAGAGCAGGTAAACGGACTTATTTTTTTGATGTAAAGGCAACACGGTCAAACGATTACTACGTTACTATTACAGAAAGCAAAAAAAGACTGGAAGACGGAGTTTTTATTAAACACAAAATATTTTTATATAAAGAAGATTTTGAAAAGTTTGTTGAAGGACTAAACGGAACCATTGATTACATCAAAGAGAACCAGGAAGTTATTGAAAAACGTTACGAATTTAGCGAGTCTCCCGAAGCAGCTAAAGCAACAGCAGATGATGATTTTTCATTTGACAATTTATAATCGCTAACTCAAGCTAAACTTATTATAAACCAAAAAGACCTGCCAATTGGCAAGGTCTTTTTTTTATGCTTAATGTTTTAACTACGCAGCATTATAGTCGCTATTATAACGCCAATTATTATTAAAGCGTAAAGAGCTAAAACACAAATCACTACAACGCCTTTTATTTTTAAGAATGTGTTTAGTTTGCCTAATGCAATACTTACCTGTGCAGAATTTTTATATTCAATTGCATGTTTTATGGTGCTTCCAAACTGGTATAAATTAAGCGATATAAAAAAACAGAGAATAGCTATGCCGGCATAAATAAATCCCATAAATCCACTAAAAAACATTGGGAACCTCATCATAGGATATGGCCTTATCATAGGATAGGGTGTTGGGCCATAATGATAAGGCATTGGGCGAAAGTGGGAAAGCAGTGAAAATGCCGAACCAAAAAAGACTCCGAATAATAATAAGAACCCGGCACCTATAAAGCCCATAATTCCTAAAAACCTGGCCCACTTGCCCGATTCATACAGATAATATTGCGCATCTTCTAACAGTAAAATGCCGATGGGTACCGAAGGGATATGCGGCTCATTAGTTTCAGTTGTTTCCATGGTTTAAGGTTTAGTTTATCTAAAGTTATAAACTATTTAAACTTAAACAATAGTTACTCAATTATTTATAAGTAGAGACAAACACAAATTTATATTATTGCTCCATTAGAGCCTCCTGATATTTGAACCTTATTTACCCAACAAGTCACTCATAATAAAAACG
This sequence comes from Mucilaginibacter sp., assembly GCF_028288205.1. Classification (GTDB taxonomy): domain Bacteria; phylum Bacteroidota; class Bacteroidia; order Sphingobacteriales; family Sphingobacteriaceae; genus Mucilaginibacter. Next base: position 130,031 of record NZ_JAQBOD010000031.1, on the reverse strand, counting down.
GCTATGCTAAAATAAATTATTAACCCGGTTACATCGACTAAGGTAGCTACAAAAGGCGCAGATGACGTTGCCGGATCAGCGCCTAATTTTTTCAACACCAACGGTAGCATAGAGCCCGCTAATGATCCCCATAGCACTACACCTACTAACGAAATGCCAACAGTCATTGCTACCAAAAGCCAATGCGGGCCATATAAAGTACTAAACTCGCTCGTTATTGATATGCGTAAAAAACCAATTATGCCTAAAGTTGTACCCAGCATTAAACCCGAAAGTATTTCACGACGCATAACCCGCCACCAATCTGCAACGGTTAATTCGCCTAATGCCATGGCTTGTATAATTAAAGTTGAAGCCTGCGAGCCGCTATTACCCCCGCTTGATATGATCAACGGAATAAACAAAGCCAGCACCACGGCTTTTTCAATTTCATGCTGAAAAAAACCCATTGCCGTTGCAGTAAGCATCTCACCCAAAAACAAAATAACCAGCCAACCTACCCTCTTTTTTACCAACGAAAATAAATTAATATCCAGGTAAGGCTCATCCAGCGCTTCGGTACCACCAATTTTTTGAATATCCTCGGTATATTCTTCATTTGCTATCCAAAGAATGTCATCTACCGTAACAATACCCAATAATATATCTTCATCATCGGTAACCGGCAACGCCGTACGGTTATTCATCCGGAACACGTTAATAGCTTCTTCCTGGGGGTCTGTTGCTTTAAGCGCGATGAGCCTGCCATCCATCAACTGGCTTATTTTGGTATCCGGGTCAACCAATAGAATTTCACGAATACGGATATCGTCCAGTAAAACTCCCTTATCGCCAACCACATAAATAACATCAATAGTCTCTGAGTTTTTACCAAACTGCCTTATGTGCGCAAGTACACGATTTACATCCCAGCTTTTTTTAACGGCAATATAATCGGGGGTCATTAAACGCCCCACGCTATCCTCGTTGTAACCCAATAGCGCTAAAGCTTCTTTACGATCGGCTCTGGAGAGGTGCAGGATTAATGCATTTACCGCATCGCCATGTAGCTCGGCAAAGAAAGCGGTACGGTCATCCGGCGGTAGCTCGGTAATTATCTCGGCAATTTTTGTACCCGGGAGTTTTTTAATGATACGCTCCTGCGTAGGAAAATCAAGTATACGGAAAACGTTTACCGCACGGTTAATAGATAAAGTTTCAATAAACAGCGGGCCATATTCCGGAAGTTCATCTATCAACTCTTCAATAGCTGATATGTTGAGGTTGTTAAGGTATTCCTGAAGTTGTTGCTCATTATTTTGCTCCAGCAACAATTCTATTTGTTCAACCATTTCTTCCATCGTACAAACCCGTTTTACATATTTTTTAAATTCTGATTACTCGCGACAAAAGTCGTTTATTTTTTCAAATTATAAGGTAGTATTTTCTGTTATCTTTGCGCAAAATTTGTCGATAGTCCATAGACCATGGTCGATAGCGAATAAACTGCTAAACTATGGTCTATGGACTATCGACTATGGACTTTTTTAAATACAAAACATGGCTTTACAATGTGGTATAGTGGGTTTGCCGAATGTGGGGAAATCAACTCTTTTTAATTGCTTATCAAATGCCAAGGCACAGGCGGCTAACTTTCCGTTTTGTACCATTGAGCCAAATGTGGGCGTAATTACCGTGCCTGATGAGCGGCTGGTGAAACTAACGGAGATAGTAAATCCGAAGGCTATTGTGCCAAATACTATCGAGATTGTTGATATAGCGGGGCTGGTTAAAGGCGCCAGCAAAGGCGAAGGTTTGGGTAACCAATTTTTAGGTAACATACGGTCGACCAATGCAATTCTGCATGTGCTGCGTTGTTTTGATAATGACAATGTTATACATGTTGATGGTTCTGTTGACCCTATACGCGATAAAGAGATCATTGATACCGAACTACAGTTAAAGGACCTTGACAGTATCGAGAAAAAAATACAGAAGGTAGAAAAAATGGCCAAAACTGGTGGCGACAAAGAGGCTAAAAAAACCTTTGATGTGCTTACCATATATAAAGAGCATTTGCTAAAAGGAAAATCTGCACGTACTGCCCCGGTTGCCGAGGAAGATAAAGAATACATTGCCGACCTGTGGCTGTTAACTGCCAAACCGGTATTATATGTTTGTAATGTGGACGAAGCATCTGTTAATACAGGCAACGCTTATGTTGACAAAGTTAAAGAAGCTGTAAAGGATGAGAACGCTGGTGTATTGGTAATATCGGCACAGATAGAAGCAGAAATTGCCGAACTGGAATCGTTTGAAGAGCGTGAAATGTTTTTGAATGATCTGGGCCTAACCGAATCTGGTGTTAACAAACTAATTAAAGCCGCCTACAAGTTGCTTAACCTGGCCACCTACTTTACTGCCGGTGTACAGGAAGTACGCGCCTGGACCATCACTCAGGGTTTCACCGCCCCACAGGCAGCAGGCGTTATCCATACTGATTTTGAGAAGGGGTTTATCCGTGCTGAAGTTATTAAATATGCTGACTTTGTGAAATATAACGGATCAGAAGCGGCCATTAAAGAAGCTGGTAAACTGGGTATAGAAGGTAAGACCTATATTGTTGAAGATGGCGATGTAATGCATTTTAGGTTTAACGTATAGCCCAATTAAACTATAATTGTCATTTCGAAACGTAGTGAGAAATCTTATACGCCTTGTCAGGAAAGGCGCTCGTACAAGATTTCTCACTCGTTCCTCGTATCGAAATGACAAATTTATAACTACTTGCTCGTTCCCTTTTTTAAAGTAATTACCGTTATCTCCGGCCAGATACCTACCCTGCCTTTCAGCCCCAAAAAGCCAAAGCCGCGGTTAACATACAGGTACCTGTCCTTCTTTTTATAAAGGCCCGCCCATTGTTTGTAAACATACTTGATAGGGCTCCACTTAAAGCCAAATATTTCTATCCCGAACTGCATACCGTGTGTGTGTCCGGCTAACGTTAAATCAATATGCTTTAAATGGTTAAGAGTTTTTGCTTCCCAGTGTGATGGGTCATGGCTCATTAATATTTTAAATTGACTGTTGTCAATCTTTTCGGTAGCCTTTACCAGGTCGCCATATTTATGAAAACCACCCTTACCCCAATTTTCAACACCAATAAGGGTTATCGATTGTCCATCTTTTTCTATCGCTATGGCTTCGTCCAACAATAACCGGAAACCAATTTCCTGGTGTACTTTTTTTAAGCGGGCAAGGTTAGTTTGTTTTTCGTCCTTGCCGGCCCATTTTATATAATCACCATAATCATGATTACCCAATACAGAATATTTACCCATCGGTGCAGATAATCTTGCAAAACTTTCTTTCCAGGGATCCATTTCGGTTGCTTTATTATTCACCAAATCTCCGGTAAATAGTATCACGTCGCTGTGTTGCGCATTAACCATGTCAATACCTTTATTTACCCCTTTATGGCTGGTAAAGCTTCCGGCATGAATGTCTGATAATTGTGTTAAGGTAAACCCATCAAATGCTTCGGGCAGATCAGGAAAATACAGCGTTTCGCGGTGTACCTGGTAATGGTGCCGCCCGCGTGTCAACCCAAATAATAATCCAAAAAATGGAATAGCTGCAATAATCAGCGCCAACTGGCTCACCCAAACGCTTCGCGGGGGAAAACTACGCAACAAACGGGTAACATCTTCTAACAATAATACAGGTGTTGCCACCAGTTTGGGCACAAAGGATAGCAGCATAAGCGCCATTAACCAGGATATTACTTTAGGCGAATCGCCGCGGCTACGGCCAAAAATGGTGAATATAACACCTGCTACAATTGAAACATCAACCAGCCAATAGGCCCAATGTGCGGACGTGTTTGCTGTTAAAGTATTAATTGCGGTAAAAAAATAGACGTCGACAAATAGCCAAAGCAGTATGATAGATAAGATTCTTTTCTTCATTATATTAACGTAGACGATTGAGATCGAAAAACATTTTACAAACCTTGGATTTTTTAAATTGTTATAAATAAATTTTGCCGATCATAAGAAAGAGAAAAAATCATAGATCATTCCTCCGGGATAAACCGGCAAAAGATACAATTGAAAGGGTTAAATCAATTTTATATATTTGCCGCATATTGCTCCCGTAGTTCAATGGATAGAATTATGGTTTCCGGTACCATCGATATGAGTTCGAATCTCGTCGGGAGCACAATGATTTAGAAGCTGTTTAAAAACGATAAATTATTTTTGTTTATAACAGCTATTTAATCATTTTCTGACAACACGGGCACTATGAACCAGCCTGATCCACCTGATCCGGGGTGAACCCACCTGATCTAACCTGAACCCACCTGAGCTTAAAAATAATAAAAAGGCGTCATCGCGAGCGATAGCGTGGCGATCTCTACACGATAGGTGTGCGATTTACCTGGCGTGTAGAGATCGCCACGCTCGTACCTCGTTCGCGATGACGCTTCATTTGTTAGTTAGATTTATAGCCGAATCATTTTTAAACAATTTCTTAATTTATTTATTTCCATTTAGCCCAGTTGCTTTCGGCGGCCCAATTAACATTACCTATGGCACCACGGTAGCTGACCGAAGTAAAAAATGATTTTGAAAAATCTGTCCCGGTAAAATCTGCCCCCGATAAAGCTGGCGATCCATCAGCCGGACTAAGGTCCGGAGCACCGGTAGCATACATAGCTTTTAATTTCAAATCGGCTGATAAAACTATGACCGTGTTTTTATTAACCGCGTTCGTTTCGAAAATAGTTAACTCAGGATCCGGGAATACGCCATAATCCTTATCCCAGGAAAAAGTTCGGTTGGTACTGTCAGCCTGTACCAAATTACTTCTAAATTCGGCATTATCATTATTTAATATTGCCGGCCGTGTTCTGGGGCAAACCATAAAGGCTCCTTGCGGATATTCGGCTATTATAGAGTTTCTAATAGCAAGGCGCGTACCCTTACGCATGTAAACCCCTTGATTCAAATTGGTTTTAACAGTTTCTATGCCTTGCGGCCCAATTATGGTCATATTAGAAACAACCGGGCGGGTCAAAGGCGTATTTGTTGTAGGAACTTCATCATTATAACTTTCAAAACCGTTAGCACGTAAAGCCTGGGACGATGCTACAGTGCGATAGGAGATCAGATACTGCAAGCTTCCCTGATAGCCTAAATCAAAGTCAAAATCGTCATCACCATTATTATAGGCTATGAGATGGGTTGCATTTACCGTTCCGCCAACAAATTGAAACCCATCATCATTTGAATGTTCTACCATTACGTTATCAATTTTAGTTCCGGAACCAACACTGGCCAATAGCAGGCCACTTGCTTTATCAACCGCCCATTCATCTTCTGCCGGGGGATTAATGCCACCCGTGTATTCTATCCTTAAAAATGTAATAGAACCCGAAACGTCATTAGAGTTATTTCCACCATATTGGGTATCATTAGATATCGGCAAACCGGCAACATTGCCGGTACCTGTATTAGTTGGAGCATTGCCCAGCAAAACAATAGCGCCCCAATCACCCGGTGCTTTTACTGCAGCGGCCGAAGTAAATACTACCGGCTTGTCGCTTGTACCATTAACATTAATTTTAGCCCCTTTAGTAATAACCAATACGCTCTTAGCCTGAGCCTGGTCGTTTTTTTCTGCATATACGGTTATACCTGCAGGTATGGTTAGTATTGCATTATTTTTTACATATACCTGCCCTTTAAGAAAATAATCTTTATTAGCATCAAGGGTACGGTCTGCAGTTATAAAGCCTTGCAGGGTATCTGTTTTTCGGGAATTAGCATTATTGTTCCCGTTAATAGCATCTTTTTTACAAGCTGCAAAAAAGAAAATAGTTATTATAAATAACAGTGAGGTGAGCTCTTTCATATGAATTCTTATTTTTAGTTAATAACCCTAAAAAATAAGCAATGTTTCGTTAAGATTAATATTTTAATTTGTGGATATAAAATAATTCATACAAGTATCCTTAGTATCTATAAATTCTGAATAAAGCACTTGTATCGAGCTTAAATAAAATCTTTTTTATCAAGCAATTTAGTGGCTAAAAAGCAGTTTACCAGCTTGCTTAGCTTAAATATTTTATTTTTTTTAAACCAATTTTAGTACAGGTTGTTAATGTTTTATTTTTCTGTTCATTTTTTCAGACTTATAGATATAGTTAACATATTATCAATAGACAAGATTTGAGTTATTATATATTTTTATATTTTATCAGTAGTTCATTTTATGTGTTTAATGGTAAACACATTTACATTTTATACTTAACATTTGACATTATTTAAATAACATTTGGCATTGTTTAAACGTTAAAAAGTTGTTTATCAAATGTTACTAACTTATTTTACGATATAAAATATCTAACCTTATGGAACAGAATTTTCTTGATATCCCCTTTAACAATTCGCCTGTTAATGGCGTTGCGAATGACTCACTTGATGTAAAAGAATTACTAAAAGTGCTTTCTTCCGTTAAAAACGGAAAGCTTAGTGTTAGGATGCCCGTTACGCAGGCTGGCATAAATGGCCGGATATGCGAGGTGCTGAATGATATAATTGAAATGAATGAGCGTTTGATAGCCGAAATTTCGTCAGCTGAAATAACCATTGGAAAAAAGGGGAATTTATCTAAAAGAATTAAATTGCCTGATGCCAAAGGCGAATGGGCCGGCGGTGTAATTTCGTTGAATAACCTGATTTCGGACCTTACCTCTCCTACCCTTGAAATTGCAGGGATGATCAATTCAGTAGCAAATGGAGACCTATCAAAACATATACCTTTAGAAATAAGTGGACATCCTTTAAAGGGTGAATTCTTGCGGATTGCAAAAGAGTCTAACCAGATGCTTTCCAAGCTTCAGTTATTTTCTATGGAAGTAACCCGGGTTGCAAGGCAAGTAGGTTCAGAAGGCAAATTAGGTGAACAAGCAAAAATTAAAGGTGTAGCCGGTGTTTGGGCCGAGCTTACCGACTCTGTAAACCAAATGGCAGGTAACCTTACCGCCCAGGTACGAAATGTGGCAGCAGTAACAACAGCGGTAGCAAAAGGTGATCTTTCAAGAAAAATTACGGTTGAGGCCAAAGGCGAAATCCTTGAGTTGAAAAATACGATCAATACCATGGTGGATCAGCTCAACTCATTCTCATCCGAAGTAACGCGTGTGGCACTTGAAGTAGGTACCGAGGGTAAGCTGGGAGGGCAGGCCAAAGTGCCGGGAGTAGCGGGAACCTGGAAAGACTTAACAGATTCTGTAAACCGTATGGCGGGTAACTTAACTTCACAGGTACGTAATATAGCAGGGGTAACCACGGCGGTGGCTAATGGTGACCTTTCTAAAAAGATTACGGTGGACGTAAAAGGAGAAATGCTGGAGCTTAAGAAAACTATTAATACCATGGTGGATCAGCTCAACTCGTTCGCATCCGAAGTAACGCGTGTGGCGCTCGAGGTGGGTACAGAAGGTAAACTGGGCGGGCAAGCAAGAGTAAAAGGTGTTGGCGGTGTTTGGAAGGACCTTACAGATTCTGTAAACCAAATGGGAAGTAACCTTACCGACCAGGTGCGTAATATTGCATGGGTTACAACAGCGGTGGCTAAAGGAGATTTATCCCGAAAAATTACGGTGGATGCCAAAGGCGAGCTTTTGGAGTTAAAGAATACGATCAATACGATGGTAGATCAGCTGAACTCCTTCTCTTTCGAAGTAACACGGGTTGCACGTGAGGTAGGTTCTGAAGGTCAATTAGGCGGGCAGGCCAACGTACCGGGAGTAGGCGGTACCTGGAAAGATTTAACAGATTCTGTAAACCAAATGGCGGGTAACCTAACCGGCCAGGTGCGTAACATTGCCGAGGTAACTACAGCGGTAGCTAAAGGAGACTTATCTAAGAAAATAACGGTTGACGTACAGGGAGAAATGCTTGAGTTAAAGATCACGATCAATACAATGGTAGATCAGCTTAACTCATTCGGATCGGAAGTAACCCGTGTGGCCCGTGAGGTAGGTTCAGAGGGGCAATTAGGTGGCCAGGCAAATGTACCCGGTGTAGGTGGTACCTGGAAGGATTTAACAGACTCGGTAAATAAAATGGCTGATAACTTAACCTCGCAGGTACGTAACATTGCCGAGGTAACTACAGCGGTAGCAAAGGGTGACCTTTCGCGAAAGATCACCGTAAATGCTAAAGGCGAGTTGCTTGAATTGAAAGACACCATTAATACCATGGTTGATCAGTTGCGTGGTTTTGCATCAGAAGTAACCCGTGTAGCACGTGAAGTAGGTTCAGAAGGGCAGTTAGGCGGGCAGGCCAATGTACCCGGCGTTGATGGTACCTGGAAGGATTTAACAGATTCTGTAAATAAAATGGCCGGTAACCTTACTGCCCAACTAAGAAATATTGCAGATGTATCTATCGCGATAGCAAATGGTGACTTATCCAAAAAAATTACTGTAGACGTGCGTGGAGAGATCCTCCAGTTAAAAGAAACTATTAATACGATGGTTGACCAGCTGCGTGGCTTTGCATCAGAAGTAACACGTGTTGCGCGTGAGGTGGGTACGGATGGTAACCTGGGGGGCCAGGCATTTGTACCGGGTGTGGCGGGTACCTGGAAAGATTTAACAGATTCGGTAAATCAAATGTCGAGTAACTTAACATCCCAGGTACGTAATATTGCCGAAGTAACCAAAGCGGTAGCAAGTGGTGACCTTTCCAAAACAGTAATTATCGACGTAAAGGGTGAGATCATGGACCTGAAGAATACCATTAATACAATGGTGGATCAGCTAAACTCGTTTGCGTCCGAAGTAACGCGTGTGGCACGTGAGGTGGGTACAGAAGGTAAGCTTGGCGGACAAGCGCACGTAAAAGGTGTAGGTGGTACCTGGAAAGATTTAACGGATTCGGTGAACCAGATGGCATCAAATCTGACCGGGCAAATACGTGGTATTGCCAAAGTGGCTACCGGTATTGCAAAAGGAAATTTGAAACAGCGCTTATCCATTAACGCGTTAGGTGAGGTGGCACAATTAACGGATACGATTAACGAGATGATTGATACACTCGCGGTATTTGCTGATGAGGTAACTACAGTGGCACGTGAGGTGGGTGTACAAGGACGTTTAGGTGGCCAGGCAAGTGTGCCGGGCGCATCCGGAACCTGGAAGGATTTAACTGAAAACGTTAATCAGTTAGCACAAAACTTAACGGTTCAGGTGCGTTCCATATCCGAAGTTGCATCTGCGGTAACAAAGGGTGACTTAACCCGTACCATACGCGTGGAAGCAAAAGGTGAGCTGGAAGCTTTGAAGGATACCATTAACCAAATGATTGCCAACCTTAAAGGCACTACGTTACGTAACCATGAACAAGATTGGCTAAAATCCAACCTTGCAAAATTTGCCCAGATGCTACAGGGACAACGTGACCGTAACGCGGTTGCCAATAAAGTACTGTCAGAATTGGCGGAGTTGGTGAACGCACGTTATGGGGCATTCTATATTTTAGAACAACCGGAATCCGGAGATGAACCTAAACTTAGATTGTTTGCAGGTTATGCACAAAAAAGCCGAAAACTTATTGATCAGGAATTCTCGCTTAGCGAAGGGTTGGTTGGCCAGTGCGCTATGGATAAAGAGCGTATAAGATTGGCAAATGTGCCTAATGAATACTTGCAGATCAGTTCAGGTATTGGAAATGCCGCCCCAATTGACCTGGTAATTTTACCTGTGCTATTTGAAAACAATGTAAAAGCGGTTATTGAGCTCGCGTCATTTGAAAACTTTAGTGATACACATATTGACTTTTTGGATCAGCTGACAGAAAGCATTGGTATTGTATTAAATAATATTGAAACTAATACCCGTACAGAAGAATTGTTATCTCAATCACAATCATTAGCCGGCGAGTTATCAGCGCAACAAGAAGAGTTAAGGCGCGCCAATGATGAACTGCATGATAAAGGCCGGTCATTAGAAGAAAAAGCAGAACAGCTAACCCTTACATCTAAATACAAATCAGAGTTCCTGGCTAATATGTCGCACGAGTTGCGCACACCACTTAATAGCTTGCTAATACTTGCCCAACAACTTTTTGAAAATCCGGAGGGCAACCTCACCGAGAAACAAAGAATGTTTGCAAAAACTATACACTCTTGTGGCGATGACCTGATCCAATTGATTAATGATATCCTTGACCTTTCTAAGATCGAGTCTGGTGTTATCGCCGCGGATGTAATGCCGGTTAGCTTTAAGGAGATTATCTCATTTACCGAATCAACCTTTAAACCGATATCAGAAGCTAAAAACTTAAAATTTGAGATCGAATTACAGGAAGGATTGCCAGAATTGATGGATACCGATATGCAGCGTCTAAATCAAATTCTTAAAAACCTGCTATCAAACGCTTTTAAATTTACCGAGAAAGGTGGTGTTAAATTAAATATTTACAGACCAGGGGCAACTGATGAAAATCCTTTATCAGAATTGGATTCAGTTATCGCATTTTCTATTGAAGATTCTGGCATTGGTATTTCCAAAAATACACAGGGCATAATATTCGAAGCTTTCCAACAGGCAGAAGGTTCAACGAGTCGTAAATATGGCGGCACAGGCCTGGGGCTTTCTATTAGCAAGGGTTTTGCCGAATTATTGGGTGGAACAATTACCGTAGGAAGCGAATTAGGTAAAGGCAGTGTATTTACTTTATTCCTGCCTTTAAAGTATAAGGAAGATAAGGTTACCTCTGTTAAAGTGAAAGAAAACTATCCTGTTTCACATTTACGTACCAATTTGATGGATACAGCAGAGTTGGTAATAGATGACGACAGACATAACATTTTAGCAGAAGAGCAGGTACTGTTGGTTATTGAAGATGACCTGCGCTTTACTAAAATATTAATAGACAAAGCCCATAATTTTAACCTGAAGGTAGTTGTTGCCGTTAGTTACCTGGAGATTTTTGACAGTATATTAAAATATAATCCGGTTGCAATTACACTGGATGTTAATATGCCTGAATCAAACGGATGGAAAATTCTTAAATTGTTAAAAACCGATATTAATCTGCGCCATATACCTGTGCATGTAATATCCGGGGAGGATAATAAGATCATGGCCCTAAAATTTGGCGCCAAAACCTTTAGCTTAAAACCTTTATCTAATACGTCACTCGATGACCTGATCAGCGGGATAGTAAGCTTCCATAAACAATCTAAAAAACGTGTGCTGATTATTGAAGATAATGAAAATGAATTACAAAGGCTTTCAGAACTTATATCAAATGATAATATAGAGGTTTTTGCAGCAACTACTGCTAAAAAAGGCCTTTCAGTTTTGAAAAAAGAGATCTTTGATTGTATTATAGTTGATTTTACCTTACCTGATGCTAATGGGCTTGATTTGTTAAACAAAATTAATTTGGTAAAACAGCAGCAAACCACAATTATTTTGCACTCGGCACGTGACTTTACGCAAGATGAGTTATTACAATTAAAACGGCTTAACCATAAAATTATTAGTAAAACACCAACATCTCACATATATCTGCTTGAAGAAATATTAATTTTATTACACATAGATAAAAAATACATTAATGAAAGCAAACTAAAGTTAATTGACGGGATACATAATAAAACTGATGTACTTGACGGAAAAAAGGCATTGGTTGTTGATGATGACGTACGTAACCTCTTTGCCCTTACAGCAGTTTTTGAACGTTCTAATATTGAAGTAATTACCGCAGAAAGCGGAAGAGAAGCCTTGGAAATATTGAACAATGATAAAAAGATAGATATTGTATTAATGGATATCATGATGCCTGAAATGGATGGCTACGAAACCATACAAATTATACGCAAAGAACCACGTAATAAAACATTGCCAATTATTGCTGTAACTGCTAAGGCTATGATTGGCGACAGGCAAAAATGTATCGCATCAGGCGCATCTGATTATATTACTAAACCGGTTAAAACAGACCAATTATTATCATTAATGAGGGTATGGCTGATCAAATAAATAACAATGTTAAAAGAAGATCGACCTTGGATGTAACCATCAGGATACTTTTAGTTGATGATAATGATAATAATTTATTATCAATGGAGGTTGCATTGGAAAGGGACGAATATGTTTTTTTCAGAGCTACCTCAGGGCGCGAAGCCTTAAGGATTCTTTTAAAAGAAGAAGATTTTTCATTGATTTTGCTTGATGTAAAAATGCCTACAATGGATGGCTATGAAACCGCTGAATTAATTTATCAGCGGGATAAACTAAAACATATCCCTATCATTTTTATCACCGCTCATGATTATGAAGAGGCTGCTATGTTTAAAGGATATAAAGCCGGTGCTGTTGATTTTATTCGTAAACCATTTAACCCCGAGATATTACGCTCTAAAGTGGCAGTCTTTGCCGAATTGCATAAAAAGAACAGGCTTTTAAGAAAGCAGGAAGAAAAACTGCAAATTATTAACAGAGACCTGACCGAGCTAAATCGTGATCTGGAAGAAAGGGTTTTAGAACGTACTTTGGCACTGCAAAGTCTTAATAGTGAATTAAAGGCACTTAATTTATCAAAAGACAAATTTCTTTCAGTAGTCTCTCATGATCTGCGTAACCCGCTTACCGCGTTACTCGCTTCATCTGGAAAATTGAATGAAGATCCTGAAAAACTTAGCCCTAATCAAATTAAGCAACTTTCGAATATTATCCACCGAACGTCTAATAAACTGCTTGATCAACTTAACGAAATAATTGACTGGGCTAAAAAACAAAGTCAAAAAACAAGCTTTAATCCTGAAAAGGTCCATTTAATTGATGGGGTTGAAGAATCACTGGAATTATTAAAGGTAAATGCAATCCAAAAGGAAATTAAACTTCAAAACAAAATACAGGAGAACATTTATGTCAATGTTGATTCATTAATGTTAAGGTCAATAATTCAAAACCTGGTTACCAATGCCATAAAATATACCCCACATGGGGGCGAAGTTATAATTGATGCCGGGTTTGACGAACATATGGCCACAATATTTGTTAAAGATTCTGGTATAGGGATGAGCAATGAAATACGCGAAACACTGTTTAAACAGGTTAATAACAATTCTGTATTTGGAACAAATAATGAACCGGGCAGTGGGCTTGGCCTGTTATTAGTAAATGACTTTGTGGTTCAACACGGCGGTAAAATTGATGTGGAAAGTAATGTTGGTTTGGGGACAACCTTTAGGTTTACTATTCCTGTAATTCATGAGGCATGAAGCTAACATTTCCTCTTCTTTTAATTAAACCATTAATTCAAGTTTTAACTTAGCATATTTTCTTTTACCAACCACCCTATTACGTAAATTTTATGAATATTCAAGCATTAACAAAAACGCATTTAGAAGCTTGTGCCGAAATTTTTATTGACACTTATAACAGCCCCCCCTGGAACTACCAATGGAATTTAGAAGGTGCTATTAAATATTTGAGTGAGTATTTATCCTCTGCTGATTTTGCAGGATTTGTTTTATACGATAATGAAGAGATTGCAGGCGCAATATTGGCTCATTCGAAAACATGGTGGACAAACAAACAACTTTATATTGACGAATTATTTATTGCGCCTAAAGCGCAAAAAAAAGGGTTTGGAAATAATTTAATAAACCATGCAGAAAAATATGCCCTTGATAATGATTTAAAAACCATAACATTAATGACCCATAAATTTATGCCTTCAATGAAGTTTTATGAAAATAATGATTTTATACACGCACAACCTTTTGTGCTTTTATTTAAAAACGTTCAGCCGGACTGACCGTCCGGGCAGCCGGGATTTCCTGGCAAGTCTGCAAATAAGTGGCCTTGCGGCGAAAGCGTGCCAATCGCCACGTCTGTATAACTCCTATTTATTTTCAACAGTTACTATTTTCCCAGACCGTCCCGCAGGATTAAATAAACCTATTTTTAACCGCCCGGTTTTGACAGAATCTTTAAAAACCGCGCTTTTTAGGGTTGGTATTTTACCGTCGGTAGTATAATGAATTTCAAAACCGGGCAGTCCGGAGTTTGCAATAATCCAGCCGTTGGCCTTACTTACGCCGGCACTTGGTATGCGATAGTTAAACCCGCCCGCATAATAGGTTAAGCGGGGAAGCTCACGCTGGCCTAATATATTTACAAATCTCGCCCAACTATCATCATATAAGACGCTGCTTTTAATCGTATCCGCTACTGTCGCCCAGTCAGGATCCCTGGCCCAGGCCCGTTCGGCTAATCCCAATAATTTGGGCAATAACATATATTCCATTTTTGCGGCACTTTGTAAATTCTCACTCCACAGGGCCCCTTGCAAACCGATAATGTTATTTTTTCCTGCAGCGGTTAATTTTTCTTTATTTAAAAAAACCGATGGGTTTACTGTATTACCCATCCTGTCCTTTGCCGAATTTTTAAAATAATCATAAGGTATAAAGCGAAATGAGTTAGCTACATCCGCATACCCTCCCCAATAATAACCGGGTTCATCGAAAGCTTTAACATAGGCGAGGTCAAAATAAAGGTTGGTAACGCATGATAATATAACTTTGTAACCCCGGTTGGCTAATTTATAAGCCAGGTCCTCTGTACCCCAGCCCAATACATTGTTCCACACTTCCAGATGTATGTTTTTATCCGTCAGCTCAGTATCAATAACACTTGCTATTTTGCCGTTTTGCACAACTTTGCGTGAGCCTGCTTCTTCCCACGCGGTGAGATATAAGCTATTTGCGTTTAACATCTGAACTATTTTGCGGTAATAATAGGGCCATAAGTCATCCGTACGTTTTATTGTTGTATCTGCTTTCCTTAACCTGAAAAAAGCCGGCGATCTTTCCCAGGCACCGGCGGGTACTTCGTCACCGCCGAAATGTATGGTTTGGAGCGGGGCTCCAGCCGCTGCATACATTTCCTTTATCTCCCTGGTAACTATTTCCATAAAATCATATGTTGATGGTAAGGAAACATCAATTACATTATCGTTCCAGTACTGTACAGAAATATATTTCGAGCTATCGTTTCTGTCATGCAGTAAGTATTGGTTTGCCTGCTCCATTTTACCCTGCCTGACATAGCGATCATATCGCGCATCCATTGCCTTTATAGCAGCACGTGCATGTCCCGGGCTTTCAATTTCAGGAATGATTTTTATATGTCTTTCGGTAGCGTATTTCAACAGCTCAATAAAATCGGCTCTGGTGTAATAC
The DNA here is from genome assembly GCF_028288205.1 of Mucilaginibacter sp. GTDB lineage: Bacteria > Bacteroidota > Bacteroidia > Sphingobacteriales > Sphingobacteriaceae > Mucilaginibacter. The sequence continues at coordinate 114,776 of NZ_JAQBOD010000031.1, read as the reverse complement.
CCGCTACCTGAACGGTTATTGGTGAAAGGACCGGATCCGAATGATGGCTGCAAATTTTGGCTATTATCAAGTGTATGGCCTCTTTTAGCTCCAATGGCTGTCAGCTCCGGCAGGGCGGGTATTTCCAACCTCCAGCCTTCGTCATCCGTAAGGTGAAAGTGGAGCACGTTCAATTTATACAAGCCCATCAGGTCAAGCAGTTTTAATAGTTGTTTTTTAGACTGAAAGTTGCGCGCCACATCTATCATAACGGCCCTGTAACCAAAACGCGGTTGATCAGCAACTTTCACCCCCTGTATACGGATTGCTTTTTGGGCGCTGCGGTAGGCTAACGGCGATATCAATGTTTTAAGTGATTGCAACCCATAAAAAATACCCGCACCTGATGAGGCTGCAATAGTTATGCGGTTATTAGTTATTACCAACTCATAAGCCTCTTCCGGCATTTGTTTTTTTACCAGGTTTATGGTATTTTTTGATGGGGTAACCGCAGGTAACAATAGCCGGGCAAGCTCCTTTTTCAAATACAAGGCTTCTGCTTTAAACCAGGCATCGGCAATCACCTTAACGCCTCTGTCCAACTTGAATTTAACAGCAGTTAGCTGATATGTTTGAGGTGTCGGGAATATTTTTACCAAACTATCGGCGGGTATATGGGGGATAGTTTTGTTTTGTTCAAATACCAATTGGGGTGTGCTTACTTCAATTTTATCTAAAGGCGAACGTGAAAATTGTCCTGCCCCGGTAGATGGTTTTAAAATAACAGGCTTTACAACATAATACCTGGTCGGGGCATTGTCCCATATCAAATAAAACCCTCGTGGGGCATCTGTTTTATTAATTAGCCAGTCGGATGCCACGAACTGAATCTTTAGTGAATCATTTTTATTGATTCCTTTAAAATCCGCTGTAGGCGAGAGGTAAAAAAGATCGCCGTTGACAGGAGTAATACTAACATTGCCAGTTGAAGAATGAGGAACAACCTGCGCTCCAAAATTGAAATACAATTTCCAGCCTTTTGCCGGTAATGTAAATTGATGGCGCGTAATCAGGGTCAGTTCTGAAAGAGATTGTGGCTTATTCCCATAATTATTTTCAATTACCCCCCATTTTAAACGCAGATCCACGGTTCCCGGTTGGGCAAACACGTTAACCGTTAACAGCGTAGTCAGTAAAATTAAAAAGCAGATACGGCCCGCACAACCGGCCCCCACCAGGCGATGCGGCCATACTGCTATAATCATTAGCTTAAAATTCATAACGTACAAAGGCCTCCATCGCCTCATACTCGGCCAGGCCCAGCTGATCATAACAATGCGCTGTTTCCCGGTTCCGGTCCCCTGCCCTGACCCAAAACTCACGGGCATCCTCGCCGGGGAAGACCGGCCTGTCTTTTTGCGACTGGTGCTTGAAAATAGCATTGCGCTTGCTGATTACTTGCTGCGGAGATAGAGGCACGGCCATCTCAATTTCATAGGTAGCAAATTCATGCCACGCGCCTCTATACAGCCATAGCCAGCAATCCCTAACCCAATCTTCGGTTTCTTTTAAACGGTTCAATGCAGCAAGCAGAATGTGAAAACATGCCACATGTGTTCCGTGCGGGTCGGCAAAATCGCCGGCTGCAAATATTTGATGCGGTTTTACCTGCTGTAACAGTTCTATCGTTAATTTTATATCTTCCTCACCTGCTGTATCTTTCCTGGTTTTGCCGGTTTCATAAAAAGGCAGCGCCATAAAATGAATATGATCATCCGGTAAGCCTGCATAACGCGCTGCGGATATAGCTTCGCTTTTGCGAATAAATCCTTTAACCTCACGTATTTCGACAGTGTCAATTTCGTTTGGTAACTTACCTGCAAAGAATTGACGCATATCGTTATAAATACCCGTCAGCTTATTATGATCATCCCCTATACTTTTATTAAAATCGATGGCAAACTCCATATAACGCAGTACATCGTCATCCCAAACCGCTGTGTTTCCCGAGGTTTGATAGGCTACATGCACCTCATGCCCCTGGTCAACCAAACGGATAAATGTGCCGCCCATTGATATAACATCATCATCCGGGTGCGGCGAAAATATGATCACTTTTTTAACCGGAGGCTCAGCCCTTTCCGGACGTTGCGAATCATCGGCATCCGGCTTGCCGCCGGGCCAGCCGGTAATGGTATGCTGCACCCGGTTAAAAATATCAATATTAATATTATAAACGGGGCCCTGCTGTACGGCCAGCTGCGCCATGCCATGATTGTTATAATCCTCTTCGGTAAGCTTTAGTATGGGTTTACCAAGCGTATCAGCCAGCCAAATAATTGCTTTCTTTTTAAGCCTGTTTATCCACTCACAATCTTTAACCAGCCAGGGGGTATCAAAACGGGTAAGTGCAGCTGCCGCGCCCTCATCTAAAACAATCTCTACATGGTCTGATAGCTGCAGATAAGTAGCCGGCACCATGCCGGATATCTCGCCTTCAACTGCCTTTTTAATAATATCAGCTTTCTTTTGGCTCCATGCCATCAAAATAATCTCGCGGGCTTTAAATATGGTGCCAATACCCATAGTGATCGCTTTATCGGGCACGTTCTCTTTACCGCCAAAATCCCGTGAAGCGTCGCTTCGGGTAAGGTCATCCAAAGTAACCAGGCGCGTGCCTGAATTGGGGGCAGAGCCCGGCTCATTAAAGCCGATATGCCCGGTACGGCCAATACCCAAAATTTGGATATCAATACCATCCAGGGCAGTAATTTTCTGCTCATACGCCAGGCAAAATTGGGCTATTTCGTTTTGTGGTAAAGTTCCATCCGGAATATGAATATTATCCTTATCAATATCTATATGGTTAAACAAATTCTCGTTCATAAAGGTCACATAGCTTTGCACGGCTGTCGGCTTCATGGGGTAATACTCGTCCAGGTTAAAGGTGATCACATTTTTAAAGCTTAAACCTTCTTCGCGATGCATACGCACTAACTCCGCATAAACACCAACAGGGGTTACCCCGGTAGCAAGACCAAGTACAGCAGGCTCACTATTTTCTTGTTTATTGATGATGATTTTGGCTATACGTTTAGCTACTTGTATAGATGCTGTATGCTGATCAGGATATACCGTTACGGTTAGTTTTTCGTAACGGGTTTCTTCTAATAGATTTAGTTTGGCCATAGTAATATAAGGCAATTAAAAGTTTAATGGTAAAATAACGGAGTTAAAAAAATCCCTGCCAAACGGCAGGGATCCAATCGATCAATCAACTATTGGGCATCCCACCAAACACGGGATGTCAAAAGATCGCCCCCGACTACAGCATTATGCGCTGCATTATAGTTGGCGGTGTTATTTCCGGCCTCGGTTAGCGGATAAGGGAACCGGCGCGGGATAGTACCACTGGTATTATTACCCGGATAATTTACAGGAGTTAAAACAGGAAAACCCGATCTTCTCCAGTTTGACCATGATTCATAAAAATCAAGCATCGTATTGGTAAGCGCCCAGTACTGGGTATTTATCATTTGTAAACCTGTAGCCGGTACATAAGGGTGAGCGGTTACATAAGCTTCAGCGCTTGCCGCAGTAACTGCTGCGGCGGGATCATATTCGCTTAAATAAGTCATCGCTGCTACTACGCCATCATGATAATGGGTTGCAGCGCTGCCGGCTATACCAAAACGTTCTGCAGCATCGGCCAGCAACAATTCAGACTCGGCATAAGTAAGTACGAAAGTTGGACCGTTTCTTTTTATTAAAGCGGGGCTTGGTGAGGAGTAATCTGTAAATGCCGTGTAGCTTGGGTCCTGGCGCACATCCTGGGCGGCTATACCGCTTAGGTCTTTACCATTAGGCATGCCTTTTTGTATTGCAGCGTTTGAGTTAGCGGCAGGATTTTGATCTTTAGTAACATCGGTTACATATAGATTAGTTACGGCCACTTTTGATAAACGCGGATCATTATTGGTCTTTAAATAATCAATAAAAGTTTTTGACCACCTGGTATAATAGTTTTCCTGGCCGCCATCGCCTAAAAGTATCTGGCTGTTACGGTTAACTGTAGTTCTGCCGCCTGTTGCATCACCCAGTAAGAAGGCATCATCTGCATTACTGGTCATGGTATTGCCAATTGCTTTTGCTACATAAGTTTTAGCCGTAGCCGGATCAACTTTGCTTAAACGCATAGCTACACGTAACAATAGAGTATTACCAAATTTTTTCCATTTGATAATGTCGCCATTATAGTATTTATCACCTGTTGGTTTATCAGCAGCAGGATCCAGTTGCGCGGTAGCATCTGCTATCTCCTTTAACAGGTCAGTATAAATAGCCTGTTGCTTATCATACACCGGGAAATAGGTTTTATTATAATAACCTACACCAGCTTGTGTGTATGGCACATCGCCATATAGGTCTGTAATACGTTCAAAAATAAGCGCCTTCATTATCCGGGCCATATTGTGCAGATTTTTATATTGTGCCTTACCTGTTGTTGATTGTACAACATCAACTATTGGCCTTACCTGTTCAGCATAAGCGCCGTCGCCCCCTGTTGGTGTAGTGCCAGAGAACCCCCAGTAAGCTGCAGTATAACCAGAGTTGAGTATATATTTATCGCCGGCCCAGTAACCAATAACAGTCGATAATCCCTGGATCATGGTGGAGCAATAAATTAAATTTGCCCTCCAGGTATCATAACTAAAATCTGTACTGCCTGAATAACCCAACTGGGCACTGGTTAGCAAATAATTAGGATCAAAAGTAGACTGATTATAGGTGGCCGGGTTCGTATTAATTTTTTCAAAATCCTTTCTGCAGCCCGTTGAAAAAATTATGCCCGCCAAAGCTAATAAAGCGTATTTAAATATCTTTTTCATCTTAATAAGATTAGTAGTGGTTAATATTAGAATTTAACATTAAGGTTCAAACCATAGGTCCTGGTTGCAGGTACACCACCCAGTTCAAGGCCTTGCGCGTTATAACTGTAATCAGATTCCGGATCAATGTTATCCGTTCTTTTTAGCAGGTAAAATAAATTACGTGCTACCAGGCTTATTGATGCTGATTTAACAGCGCCATGGAACAAATTTGCTGGTAAGCTATACCCAAGTGTTGCCTGGCGCAGTTTAATAAAGGTGGCATCCTGAACAAATAAGCCGGATACATTATTTGCAAGTGTTTGATAATAAGTAGCTGCCTGTGTCCCCAGTGCATCACGGTTAACCAATGTAGCCTGGTGCAGACCTAAGAAATAACCATAGTAATCTGTTGCAGAGAATAATTTTCCGCCAAACTTACCGTCGATCAGGAATGACAGGGTGAATTTCTTATAGGAGAATTCGTTGCTCCAGCCCGCAACCCATTTAGCATAGGCAGAGCCATAAGCTCTCAGGTCACCCTGTACCGGTACGTTATTTGCATCCTTAAGAATGTTGCCGCCGGCATCGCGCTTGTAATCAAAGGCCATAACCTGATTCACCGGCAGGCCCACAATATCCTGCGTAAAACCGTTGCCTGTACGTGAGGTAGCACCCGGCAATGAAGTTTGGCCGGCTGCTAAAGCAATAACCTTGTTATTATTGATGGATCCGTTAAGTGAGGTTGTCCAATAGATGCTGGTTGATTTAAGCGGCCTGCCGGATATTAACACCTCAATACCCCTGTTTTGTAATTTACCAATGTTTAGTATAGCACCTCCATAACCTGAAGTAATTGATGCCGGGGCAGCAACAATCTCATCTTTTGAATTTTTGTTATACCAGGTAACATCTAAACTTAAACGATCATTAAAGAAACGTAGTTCGGTACCAATTTCAAGCTCTGTCGCCAACGAGGCTACCAAACTGCTGTTGGGAACATTTACATTGGCAATTACACCAAGCGGGCTGCCGTTTAATGCTGAGTTAAAGTTATAACCCAGCTGGGTCTGATAAGGATTAGTAGCTTGCCCCACTTGTGCGAAGCCTGCACGCAGTTTACCAAAGCTTAACCAATCGTTATGTACAAATTCCGTGAATACAAATGATCCATTTACTGATGGGTAAAATTTATTTAAAGGATTACTTACTCCAGGACTTGCCAGCGTGGAATACCAGTCATTCCGTGCCGATGCGGTTAAGTATAAGTAGTTTTTATAAGCAAGCTCCAGGGTGCCATATAAAGATAGTACTTCCAGATCAGAAGGGGTATAAGCGGTAGGATTTACCTGGCCTATATTTGATATAACGTAAACGCCGGGAACAATAAAGTTATTACCGCCCATAAAAAACGACTCAGATTTTGTACGCCGGTAGCTTCCGCCGATATTAGGAGTTAACGTAAAATCCTGTATTTTGAATGTTTTTCCAAGTAACACATCGGTATTCAGATCAGAAAAATTAGTGGTGGTTTCCCCAAGCGTGCCCAATGGGCGATACGCAGTACCGGTAGGTACAACAGCGGTATAGCGGTCATTATAAGCATCTCTGCCGGCGCGTGCCTGTATAAAATAACCACTATCAAAACTATAACGTAAAGTAGCTGATGATATTAATCTTTCGCGATTAGTATTATTAATGAAGTTATTTGCAGCAAACCATGGGTTTGTTGCAAAAGTATTGCCGGAATAACTATACTCACTGCCATCTGCATTAATTGTTTTTTTCAAAACATTCACATCAACGCTGGTTGGCAATAAGGTAACGTTATAATTAGAGTTACCCGCCCCGTCACTTAAAAACGGCCTGTTATGCGCTTGTTCGAGTATATAATTATTACGCACATCAACCGTTAATTGCTTAGTAATATTATAGTTAGCCGTTAAGTTGAATGTTTGCCGGTTTAAGCCGGAATTAGGCGTAATGGCCCTGTTGGTCAGATCACTGGCCGAAAAACGAATCGATCCGCCGTCAAAACTCCTGTTTAAGGCAATGGTGTTTGTTGCCGTTCCGCCGGTGCGGTAAAAATTCTTTATATTATTTCGTTGTGCAATGTATGGCCGTGAAACGCCGTCAAATTGTATAACATTAGTTCCATCTAACCTTCCGCCCCAGCTTGACTGGCCCGATTGAAACGCTGTAGTAACATCGGCGGGTTTAATATTATTCGCACCCTGGCCATACACATATTGCCAGTTGGTTGAATTAATAACAGACTCGGCAACGTAGTTGGAGTTAAACTCAACGCTGTTGCCTTTACCGCTTTTAGTGGTGATCAAAATCACACCTGCTTTACCGCGATAACCATACAATGCAGAGGCTGCAGCTCCTTTTAATACGGATATGGTTTCAATATCGTCCGGGTTAAGATTACCAATGGCATCACCTAAATCGGGCTGGTTATCATATTGTGTACCCATAGCACTGTTTGGATTATTTTCCATAGGCACGCCATTAATTACATATAATGGCTGCGATGTTTGGGTTAAACTTGACACACCACGAATAATAACGTTTGATGATGACCCCGGACCACCGGCTGTACCGCTGACATTCAATCCGGCGACTTTGCCTTCTAAAGAGTTCATCAGGTTTGGCTCCCGTGCCTGGGTAAGCTCATCGCCTTTAAGTTCTGTGATAGAATAGCCTAATGCTTTTCTTTCTTTTTTAATACCTAAGGCGGTCACCACAACTTCGCTAAGTTGTTTAGAATCCTCATCCAGTAATATGCTCATTGGAGCCGGTGAGGTAATGGTAACTTCCTTTGTTATATAGCCAACATAACTAAATGCCAGGACATCACCAATGTTAGCATCTATGGTAAACTGCCCGTTTACATTAGTTAGCGTACCCATTTGTGTGCCTTTTAATAAAACAGTTACCCCAATAATCGGCTGCCCGCTTGCATCACGCACAGCACCACTTATTTTAATGGTGGCTTTTACTTCAGGGTTTGCTAAACTAAGTACAGGCATACTCCCTAAGCTTTGCGCGACACCTATAAAGTTACCAACCAGCTTAAATTGTAAACGGGTTTTTTCCTGCAGCTCGGTTAAAACTTCGGAAAGGGGTTGTTTGGTAATATGCAGGGTGAGTGCAGGTAATTTATTAATTACCTGGGCATCATAAACGAACGTTACATTCGCCTGTTGCTCAATACGTTTAAACACCTGTTTAACACTTGCATTTTCAACATTCAAGTTCATTTCCTGGGCACGTGTGCCCTTTGCTGCCAACATTGCGGTACAACATACTTGAATTCCAATAATAATTGTAGTAATGCGCATGCATTTTCGAAGTATAGGCAATAATTTGCCGTAAAAATTCTTCATATTTGTAATGGTTTAAAATTTAAATATTAAACTGAGCCTATGCTGTTTATGGGTATCAAACATGTTTACAGCCGGCTAATCTATTCCGGGGGCATTTTATGTTCCCGGTTTTTTCTTTCTTAGCTGCTAAGAAAGAAAATGCCTTATCTAACAACTACTGTACTGTCATTGGCCATTTTATAATTAAAGTGTTTAGTAAAACTTAATATTTCCATTATCGTATCAAGGCGCTGGTTGCCCAGTGTTATTGATATGCGCTCTTTTAAAAGGTCCTTATCCGCTACCGTTATTTTGGTATCATACTTTTTTTCTATCGCTTTAAATACACTGCCCAAATCTTCCTGGTCAAACACCAGCACGTTTTTACACCATAGGTTTACAACCGCTTCCCTGGTAACTGCCTTAACCACATGTTTAGTAGCTTTACTTAAAATAATTTCCTCTTTAGCTATCAGCATAATAGCTGGTTTGGCGGGCTCGCCAGGTATGGTAATACCCACTTTACCGGTAACCACGCTGACTTTGGTTGTCCCTTCGCGTTTATAAGCCCGAACATCAAACGAGGTGCCGATAACCGTTACATTTAAATTATTGGTTTTTAGTACAAAGGGATGATTATCAATATGCTTTATATCGAAAAAAGCACGGCCCTCCACCAATTCTACCTCGCGCACTTTGGCAGTAAAAGCTTTGGGATATTTAAATATAGAACCCGCGTTCAGCCAAACTTTTGATCCGTCTGCAAGTATGATTTGGATAACTTTGTTTGATGGTGCCTTAACAATTTGTTTTTCAACAGGCAAAGTTTGCTTATTATCTAACCGTAAAACAAAAAAACTAATTAATAAAATTGCCGCTACGGAAGCTGCCGGCCATAATAAAATGCGCCTTAGAGGATAATCTGGCTTTATTATTTTTGGCTGTGCTTCTTTATCAAACTGTATCTGTTTTTGCAGGTTTTTAAATATACGCTGCTTTACCTGCTCCTCTGTTTCGGGTAAACCGGTATCAACGATTTCCACCCAGCCCTTGCCGGCAGCGTCGTACCATTGATGAAGCCTTTCTTTTTCTGCTACGGATGCGGTACCTGCAAAATATTTTTGCGCCAGGCGCTTTAATTGGTTTGTGCTCATTTCTGACTTTTATAACCCTTATTTTATATTATAGAGTCAAGCCGGAGCAAAATACCCTCGGTACTAAATGATTTTTTTTGAAATTAAAGGAATGGATTTAGGAAAAAGACAAAATTATAGGGAGGTACTTAGAATAGCAGAGCCATGAAATTACTCAGGCTGGTTCTAATTATTTTTAAGGCTTTTGTCAAATGCGCTTCCGCAGTTTTCCGCGACATATTTAATTGCTCAGCGACATCAGCAAGCGACCTGTCCTGTAATTTATTATATTGAAATACCAGGCGGCATTTCTCGGGCAGTTTATTCGATAATCCGGTAATGATCTCCAGTAATATTTTGTTATCGACATTCATCTCGGATGTAGCCCCCACACCGGACATACCGGCTATATTTTCTTGTTTTTTGAGTTTTTTATCTTTGGAGATTAAACGATAGACCGCGTAGCGGGTCATAGCGGCTAAATAAGCCGCCAAAGATTTAATGGCCAGCGTCTCTCTTTTTTTCCACAAAATAAAAAATACGTCCTGAACTATCTCCTCGGCCGCCGCTGTATCTTTTAATAATTTGTGAGCCAGGTAATATAATTTATCCCAATACCGGTTATAAATCTCGGTAAAAGCCAATTCATTTCCATCCCGCAGCTGCCCTGCCAGTTGATCATCATCAAGTAAATGAAAAGCGCTCACAAGTTGTTAATTTTAAACGAATATAACATAAAATTAACGAACACGTATCACCGCTCTGCAAACTATTGGTATAGAAAGCAACTCTTACAATGTCAGTAAGCAGGTTCTTATCCTTTTTATGCTGCGATACGAATGACCACGGGCCGGCCGGGTAACCGCCTGCTCATATGCAGCTTAGGAATCATTGTTTATTGAACTATCGTGAAACTCTCAGATACATTATTAATTTCTCGAATATTTGATCGCTTAACATTTAAGCTACCATGGGCATCATTAGAGATGTATAGGCCATATCTGCCTTTTACACCAATTCCATAGTTTGAAATATTTATATTTTGCAGGGTAGTATTAGTTAATACACCGATTTGCCCATCACCGTTTTTAGCAATTACACTTAATCCGTTCGACAGGCTGTTATCAATATTTAAATTACGCATGTTAATACCGGCAATGCTGCGCTTGTCAACACATATCTCAACAGCGGCACGCCAGTCCCATTCATGATCAAAGCCGCCACTTGTTTTTATATCGCAGTTTTCAACAACCGTAGTACCGCTGAAATTATTATTGATGCTTTTGTCTTTACTTTCGGTTGGAAAGGTAGTGCTGATCAAAACAGCTGAACCCGGCGAAATATCAACAAATAAACAATTGCTTATTTTATTGCTTTCACCCCCGTAAATAGCTGCCCCATTGGCCAAAAATGGCAACTGAGCTGTACAATTGATTATCAGGTTTTGCCCCGGTGAAAAATTTTGTGCCTTAAATGTAGCAGGCCAGATAGCAAAGCAATCATCTCCTGTACCACGTGTGGTGCAGTTTTTTATAGTAGATTGGCTCATACCAACACAAAAATTTATACCATCGGCCATTGTATTCCGCATACGGCAATCGGTAATTTTTAAGTTTTGTGAATTTTCTACCCACATCCCTACTTTCGTATGTTCGATCCAAATTCGTGAAATAGTGGAGTTTGTTCCATAAGATCCCACAATACCATCATTGGGTTCATTGTCTTTTCTATAATTCAGTTTTCCAACAATAGCAAAGTCAGCCAAATGGATGTTACTGCCATCGCCTGTTAATCTTACCCGCCTGTTCATATTGGTATAAAGTGTTTCATCACCAGCCAGTGTGGAGTACCACATACCCGCACCCTGAATGGTTAAATTTGCCGGTAGAACGATGTCACCAGTAATTTTAAACGTTCCGGCAGGGATCCAGACACTCTTGCCGGTTTCTACAGCCTTAGCTATGCAGTTTTTAAGAGCTTGCGTATAGTCCGTTGTAAGGCCATTTTCCATAAAGGCTTTGTCAGTAATTGACAAGGAATTAACGGGCGCCTTTAATGGTGGTGCAATATCTTCAAGATTAACCAAATCAATTATGCTGTAACCAGCATCGTCTCCTTCCTGATCTTCCCGTTTTATGCTAATAAGGTCGCCTTTGCGAACTTTCAAATCCTTTATCCGGACTTCGTCATAAAAATGCCTGGGCACCCCCGCATCCGGGCTATTTGTAAAAGGATATTTTCCATATAGCCAAGCATAATTCGATCTGATTTTACAATTCTTAATAAGTTTTCCATTAGCGTATAGGCAAAGTGTGGAATTTGTACCGTTTCCATTCTTACTGTCAGGAAGACTGAAACGTATCACCATACTGTTAGCATTTGTATTGGATGTAAATTCAACAAATTGTCCTTTTGCGACCAGTTTTACACATTTTTGTCCTGACGATTCCGTTTCAACCTGGTATGGGCCGTATTTGGGGCCCATGATAGTTCCGGTTGTTTTCATATCTTCTGCCTCGTATGTTGTCCAGGGAATAGTAGCGCCACGCTTTTCCTGTGCCAGGCTTATAAATGTATTAAAAACCAAAATAATGATGATGCAATTAAATCTGTTACTCATAATTTTATTTTTTAAGCCGGGGTTATATACCGTTTCACTGTAATTAAACCTGAAAAAACATGCGCATATAACTGATCAGATTTTTTGATTCAACCTGGCCATTAAACGATCTATCAAAGAAAAGTGATAAATAAGGTAACTACTAATTCCAAAATCAAAATATAAATGGAGGCGAAGGGTTGTTTACTGTAACTATTTATAAAACATGAGTTTATATTTAATTCAATGTTGGTATAATATAAACCAAGTATAACCGGAAGTAAAAAATCAAAGCCATAGAGCCACTTTTATAGGTGGGTTGAATCAAAATTGATCAGTGACTTTTTTAAAAATCATGATCTGATCCCGTTAAATTCAATTAAATATTTTTTGAGCGAAAATATTAAGTACTTCCACAAGGATCAGGATAATGATCACTAATTCGAGCCTGTAACTGTTTCGATATTGCAACAGGTCCCTAAAAAGTTCGTAGTTATCTTTTATAATATTTAATCCTTCCTGTATATTCCTAAACCTTTCCTTCAAGTCAAAGGTCCGTTTAAGATCATTGTGGATTTTATTTAGATTTTCATCTTCCCATGTTTCGGGAGGAGAATCAAAAATATAGAGGTTTTCAGCGATCCGGTTTTTTAATATCAGTGTTCTACCTATATATTTTTTCAGGTTTATACCTGATAGATCAAGACGCCCCCTGGTTTCCAGTATCTGAGTATGGTAATTTGTTTCCTCCATCAGTTTGGTCGTTTGCTCGTGATAATAATCAAGTGCGACTGATTGTGAAACATTCAGCATTATTAAACGCAGCACTTCAATGTCTTCTCCTATAATCTCGATTGAATTGAAACCTATTTTGTTTTTAACTGAGTTCGTTTGTATCTTAAATTCCTCTTCAAAACTTTGATCAAATTTGTTTTTGCAATAAGAAGATATTAACCTTAAAAATTCAGAGATCTTGACTGCATCATAGTTTAAAAAACAAACAACTCCATATTTAAAAACATAAATATATTGGCCTTCATCTATTATGTAAAATAATTCATCGGTATCGCTAAAATACAAATCAGACTTAAAGGCAGATTTGAACATTTTTATATCAATACTGTCAGCTATCTGGTATGATAAAACTTGTTGTAACATATTTGGTTATTCTTGACTCATTTAATTACCACTTACAAATTAATAGCATTGAATAGTAAATGGAAAGGATATATAAGTGTTTTTATATTAAAACTACGCAAATACTTTATGATATAAAATACTTTATGATATAATTGTATAGCGGCTTTTATCAAATATACAATCTCAATCCCGGATCGTTATTAAATTAAAAAACCTCTCCAAATTTCTTTGAAGAGGTTTTCCGATTGGTATCACTGGTGTCGGGATGGCAGGATTCGAACCTGCGGCCTCCACATCCCAAATGTGGCGCGATACCGGGCTACGCTACATCCCGATTGGGATTGCAAAGGTAAGCTTTAAAATTACTGTTGCAAATATTTTTTAAAAGAACTTTGTACATGCTTTTTTGCTTGTTTTAAAGCTGTGAATAAACTTTACAGCCCATAAATCGCAATGCATAACCTAACTCATTGTGCAGCAATTATATGATATTTAAGCAACAATTATATGACATTAAAACATTTATTAAACTTCCATGTAAATTCACAGTCAATAACCAATATCCCAAAAACCTAATTATTAAAATAAAATGAAAAAACATCTTCCCCTGGCCATTTTAATGGTGTTTTGTTTTGCAAAAATATTTGCTCAATCAAAATTAAAAGAAGTACAAACTAACAGTTTATGGGCTGCTACTACTGTTAAAGTTGATGGTAACCTTACCGAATGGAAAAATGATTTCCAGGCCTATAATAAAAGCACCAAACTGTATTACACGCTGGCTAACGATGCAAAATACCTTTACCTGGTAATACAATCATCAGATGCTACTAACAACGCTAAAATTGCAGCAGGCGGTATAACCTTTACTATAAACACTGCTGATAAGAAAAAAGATAAAGATGCATTCACGCTTACTTATCCGGTAATAAACAGGGCAAATGGCCGTGGGCAGCGTGGACAAAGAGGCGGTGGATTTGGTGGTGGCAGAAATGGCGGAGTAGCGCTATCAGACTCGGCCATTAAAGCGGCTGCAGATTTACAGCATCAACAATTTATTGCTGCAAGCAAAGAAATAAAAGTTTTTGGATTTAAAGATATTACAGATTCACTTATTTCTATATATAACGAGTACAGCATAAAAGCTTCCATTGGTTATGATGTCCAGGGAAATTTTACTTACGAAATGGCTGTACCGCTTAAGGCATTAGAACTTTCGGCAGATGCGCCAAAGGAATTTGCTTATAATTTAAAGCTTAATGGTATACAAATAGCAGCAAGAAATAATGATGCTACACTTGGCGGCGACCGGGGCAACGCTGGCGGTAATGCAGCCGGCGGATTTGGTGGCGGTGGCGGTGGATTTGGTGGCGGCGGTGGTCGTGGAGGAAATGGTGGTGGTGGTGGCGGCGGTCGTGGAGGAAATGGCGGCGGCGGTAATGGCGGTGGCGGTAATGGCGGCGGTAGAAACAATATTGATTTCCAGGAGTTATCTGCGCCAACCGATTTTTGGGGGAAGTATACCTTAGCTAAACAATAATACAAGCTCCTGTTTACCTAACCTCGCAACTTACCTAAGCCCGCAACATGAAAAAAATATTTACCCTAACCATTTTGATAGCATTGTCATGCCAAATTTTCGGCCAGTCGGGCCAGGGCCGCAGAGCCGGCGGGGCTGGTACGCCAGCGATAGTGCCCCCGCCTGTAGCTTCACGTGAAGTGAGTGGTATTATTAAAGATGAAAGCGGGCAAATAGTTATTGGCGCATTAGTAACCTTGAAATCAAAAATAGATACCATCCGAACATCTACTAATGAGGATGGGATATTTATTATAAAAAATGTAAAATACAATGTTTTTAATATTACTGTATCAAGCATTGGCTCAATAACTTTTATAAAAAAATACAGTTATAGTGATGCCACAAAAAGAGTGGTTTTAGACCCCATAATACTTAAAACTAAGAGTAACGAGCTTAATGAGGTACAGATTAACGGCACACCAAGCATAACCTATAAAACCGATACCGTTGAATACCGTGCCAGTGATTATAAGGTACGTGAAAATGCAACACTTGATGAATTGTTAAAGAAAATGGAAGGGATGGAGGTTGGATCAGATGGAACATTAACCCACCAGGGCCAGCAGGTAATGCGGGCTAAACTTAATGGTAAAGAGTATGCAGGCGGTAATGTAGCACAAGCTATTCAAAACTTACCGGCTGATATAATTGAGAAGGTACAGATTGTTGACGATTATGGCGATCAGGCTGCCCGCACAGGCATAAAAGATGGCGATCCGCAAAAAATATTAAATATTACAACCAAACCAGACAAGTCTGTAGGTACTACCGGGCGCCTAACCGCACAGGCGGGTAATGATGACCGTTATAACGCGCAGCTTTTTGTACAACGCATAAACGCTAACCAGCAATTAGGTGTAATTGGCAACATAAGGAACACTGTAAATGGTGTAGCTTCAACAGGTGTACAGGGTGGCGCCACTAATGGCGGTGGTGGCGGTACGGGAGTTGGCGCAGGTGCCAGAGGTGGCGGCAGCCCGGGTACAACACAGGCAGGCTCGCCAACATTTAATTACCGCGATCAATGGAGCAAAGACATGCAGGTTAATTCCAGCTATGCTTATAATTTCAATAACAATAATTCTATTAATAATAGCTATGGCCAAAGATATACCACCTATGGCCCCAGCAATTTTATTAACCAAAATACCCGTCAAACTAATAGCAAAGGGCATCAGGTACATTTTGAAATGGAAGTTAACCTGGATAGCGCTAACTTTTTACAAATAACACCAAACTTTGGCTACACTAATTCAACATCTTCTTCCAATTCATTAACAGATAATGTAAACAATTACACCACAGGTTTTGAGCATTTGGTAGATAAAGGCATTAGCACTTCATTAAGTACTAATACTAACTATGGCCTTACTGCTTTTTTCCTGCATGTATTTAAAAAACCAAAAAGGAATTTTTCAATACAAGTAAGTGCATCCAATCAAAACTCTCAGTCAAATGGAGGTAGTAATAAAGATTACCGGCACTATGCTGATAGTACACTAAACGTTCTGACAAAAGATTCACTGGTGAATTTATTAACTGACAGAAGCAATAAAAATTCGACCTACCATACCACTGTAACATATGTTGAACCCATAAGCCTGCTTTCGCAAATTGAGTTTAGGGGTGATTTGAACCGGTCTAACAATAATTCACGGTCTGTACAGGATACCGTATTAGCTAATGGCCAGTTAAAGGAGCTTACCGCGTTGAGTAATATATATAATTATTCAACTACCCAGGAGCGGTTAACACTTAATTACAGGTTTAATGGTACTAAAGTTAACCTAACACTTGGTGCAACTGCCATACCTTATAATTTAAGCGGAACAAAGATTGACAATAGTACCAGTCTGAATACGACAACATCCCGCTCCAGTTTCAGGGTGATACCGGCATTTCGTTTTGCCTACACGTGGTCAAGAACAGAAAGGTTTCAATTAACCTATTCTGGTGCTAACAATGAGCCCAGCTTTAATGAAATTCAGCCATTTACTGATAGGTCATCGCCGCTTAACCCTATAGTTGGTAATCCGAATCTTAAACCTTCTTTTAACAATTCTATTAATGCTTCTTATAATAATTATATAGCAAACTCTAAAATTACCATTGCATTAAATTTAAATGCAACTACCATTGATAATGAAATAACTACAAATACGCTCCAGATACGGCAGCTTATTCAAGATAATACTGACCCCGCGAAAAGAGTTTATCAAAATATAAACGAGGTGCATTATGTTAACCTTAATGGGGCACAATCTGTAGTAGGCCGGTATACATTTGCCAAACAATTGGATGACCGCAGGTATAATCTTTCATTAAACGGAAATATAACCTATAGCTATACTCCTGCTATGAGCAATAATTTATTATACCACTCTACAGATTGGAGATTTGATGAACGTTTTGGCCCGAGGATTAACCCTACAGACAATATTGAGATCAACCCATATGTAGCTTATGATGTTGACAGGACATTTACCACAGCCCTTAATTCAAGGCCAACTTATTACAGAACAACCCAGTTAGCTGTTGATGGCAAGATGTATTTTTTAAAGACCTTCCAGATAAATTACAGTGCCCGAAAAATATTTGTTAGCGGTATAAGCAATAGCACAAATCCGTTAGTAATAAATACAGGTTTTCAAAAAGAATTCTTTAAGAAAAAGAACCTGGTATTTACATTTGATGTGTATGACCTGTTACATCAAAACAATTTTATACAGCAAACGGTAACTGCAACCGGGGTAACCAATACAGTATCAAATTCATTAAGCCGGTATTTCCTGGTTGGCCTAAGGCTTAACCTGCAACAATGGAGCGGCAGGCCTATGCGTAAAGGTAAAGAAATGCAGCGCAGAGGAGATGGTAGTTTTATTTATAACTAATAAACTTTTTTTAGGACGGGTCACAAAAAAAAGTGTTTCACATTAGGTGTTTCACCCTAAATTTGCAAAAATCGGTAAAACAGCATAAATTACTCATTGTAAAGTATTTATACTATTTTACCTAAAGCTTTTGTACTGTTTCAAAGTGTTTCACTCATTTTGTCAAACTATTAAATATCAATAAGTTAACCTAAAAGAGTGTTTCATGTGTTTCATTATTTTGTGAAACACTACATCATCTTTTTTAACGTAATAACCGTTGCTGTAAGAGAGGGGTTGGGTTTGATCGTGACGATGGTCTTTTCTAATTATTTCCCATTTCCTACAAGTGTGTTCCCTGCAACCGTGCTTTCTATCGCTTTGCCAATATCAATTCCTTTTTCGGTATTGTATTGGGCAACATTATTAGTAACTGTTATCTTCCTGAAGGCATCCAATAGCGTATCGAATTTAATACCGTTCTCATCATTACCCTCGGTTAAGTTTCCGGTTACTTTTATATTGTTGCTTTCTGTACACCTGATGCCTGATAGCTTATTCCGGGCAGCTTCATTATTGACGATAGCAACATCATTACAAAAAGACACATCAATGCCACTACCAAAAGTAGAGGTATCAAACCGGCTGCCGCTCACATCGATATTGCTTGAATGGGTAAGATGCAGGTTATGCAATAGCCCGCCACCGGGTATAACATTGGCACCGTTATCATTAAAACTGCAATCCTTTACCACTACACCGGCGGCACCACGTACTGATACACCATTCTTAGTACAATTCTGCACCGTTAAATGTTCGAAACGAATGTTATGCATCTGGTTATCATGATCTGCCTGAAACTCAATTCCTGCCCTTGGCGGCGCGCTCATGTACGATCGGTTCCTGCGGCTGGCGTTAGGATCAAACTCTACACCGGTAATTAACCCGCCCTCAAGTACAAGATCACGGATAGTAACATCATGCATATCTTTATCTAAATTCTCAATGGTTTTGCCATTGGTTTTAGGCGAGAGCATTAATATAGTTTCTCTACCCTCACCTGATAGGGTTACGCCACTTGGTATACGCAGTGATGCTTTTAAAACATGTACCCCTTTTGCCAAAACCACCCATTTACCTTTGCTCATACTTGCATTCAATGCCGCCTGTATTGAGTCGCCAGGGGCAACTATAATAGCTTCGGATATTGGTTGTGCAGTAACTGTGTTTAATGCACCTGCCTGTAATATTACATTATCGGGCACTTGTAGCACTATTAAATGATGTGGGGTTATTGCTTTGGATGGAGCCCGTACACTGGTTAATAAAGCAAATGAAGATTTATCCCGTGTTTTCTCTTTAATGATACGAGCCGTATAGGGCATATCTATTCCTTTAACCTGGTAATGCTGATAGATAGCCTCGTAAATATCTCTGAAATTTTGCCCCCGTTCCCTAACTGATATCAGTCCGTAAACCAGTACATCATCGCCCAACATGTATTTGGAGGAATACTCATACCCTAATGCCAGGCGGTTTCCGGCAGCGCCGTAAAAATCAAGGCCTTGTGTCCACGCTATTTGTGCGGCTTTTTCAAATTCGCCTATACCCAGTTGTACATGCCCCCAATCGCGCACAGTTTCCTGTATCTGCCCGCTTGGATAGATGTACTTGGTGATACCCGAATTATTAGGCCCGTGATAAAACCGTTCAACAGCACGGTTAAATATTTCATGATCATCTAAAAAAACGCCCATGCATAGCATGGAGTTGATCATGGAACCATCCCAGTTGCCGTTAGCTTCGGTGAAAAAGTCTTTTATGGTTGAATAATATGGCCCTATTATCATCCGCTTAAACTGCGCTACATCTTTTGGTTTCCAGCCCGAGTTGGTGTTTTTTAATATCTCGGCAGCATTTAAGAAATAGTAAGAGGTTAGACCCACATTTAGCTTGGCGTTGTTATCATCAAAATCCCATAATACTGGCGACCATGCGTTTAATATTTCAATAGCCTTATCAGCATAAGCCTTGTCACCTGTTATATACCATAACAGCGCGCAATTATAAGATATATCGGCACTGCGCGAAAGCTGCCCTCCGCCCTGGCTGTTAGCCCCATATGACCCAACCGAAATATGAGTAAAAGCCTGTGGTTTAAAACTTAGTGAGGTAGCGCTTTTTAGTCGGTCAAAAGCATCTTTATAAGGCTGTTCACCGGCAAGTACCATCTTCTTCATATAATCCAGGTCCTGGCGATTTTGCGCCATACCCGGATGTATAAAGGGTTTTTGCTGCGCATATAAAGCAACGCTTATAAACAGGCCAGCTAAAACAACTCCAAATGTTTTTTTCATAATTATGGACGATTAGCAGCCGACGTTCCAAAATTATAATTAGGCTTACTACCCATCGTCATAATCATTGTACCACCCTGCATCATTTGTTTATGGGTGATATAGCCGTTTTTATAATTCTTACCGTTAAGGGTAATGCTTTGAATATAAATGTTTTTATCGCTGTTATTTACTGCCTGTACAGTAAATGGCTTACCGGAGGTAGTCTGAATAGTTGCTTTGTTAACCACCGGGCTGCCAATAACATATTCGCCTGATGCCGGGAACACGGGGTAAAGCCCCATTGATGAAAACACATACCATGCAGACATTTGACCGCAATCCTCGTTCCCAATAATTCCATCCGGATTATTGGGATAAAAATTCTTCATGATATAACGGGCTTTCTCGGCAGTTTTCCATTGCTGGCCGCTAAAGCTGTACAGGTAACTGATATGGTGACTTGGTTCGTTACCATGGGCGTATTGACCAATTAAACCGGTTAAGTCTGCCAATTTCCCAGCTTCAGATGCGGGCGTTTTGGTTACAAATAAACTGTCGAGTTTATCATTAAATGCATTTTCGCCGCCTAATAATGTTATCAGGCCTTTTACGTCCTGTGGTACCAGCCAAAGATATTGCCAGCCATTACCCTCTGCATAATAATTCAAAGCTTTTGTAGGTGAATAACTTGCCGGAAATTTCCCATCCGCGGTTCTTCCCTTAAAAAACCCATCAGATGGATCATAATATAGTTTATAGTTTTGCGACCTTTTTAGAAAGTAATCATAATCATCCATTTTACCCATCGCTTTTGCCATCAATGCGGTACTTCCGTCGCCAATAGAATATTCCAATGCTTTACCAACAGAACGACTTTCTGATGAAGGGATAAACTCAAAGTTTTTTACATACTTTAAGCCCAACAGATCTAAATTGGCTGTGCTTTTTATATCATCAAATGCTCTTTGCGCGTCAAAACCTTTAATGCCTTTCAGGTATGCTTCGGCTACTACCTGCATGCTGCTTATACCCACCATGGTGCCTGTTTCGTTTCCATCCAGGTGCCATATAGGCAAGCGTCCCTGCTGATCATAAATGGCCAGCATGGAGTTGATCATATCACCGGTTCTTTTAGGTTGCGTTAAAATGTAAAGAGGATTTGCCGCACGATAAGTGTCCCACAAAGAAAATATGGAATAGTTAGTAAAAGGAACGTTGGTATATACTTTTTTATCGGTACCACGATAGTCGCCATTATGGTCATTAAACATAGCCGGGTCAATCATCGTATGAAATAGGGAAGTATAGAATATGCGCTTATCAGATAAACTCCTGGTTTCAACACTCAGGGTTGATAGTTCTTTGTTCCATTTAGCATTTGCTTGTTTTACTACACTTTCAAAATCCCAGCCGGGTATTTCAGCTTTAATATTATCTAACGCGTTCTCCGGGCTAACAGGCGATATGCCAACCTTTAACATCACTGTTGCAGGCGCCTTTTCAAAGCTAATCAAGCCTTTTATTGCATCAGCTGTACCGTCTGTACCGTCCATTAATTGGGTATCACTATATACATTGAACTTAGTGAGCGGCACTGATGATTTGATGGCAAAAAATATCCACCTATCTTTTGCCCAGCCTTTTGATTTGCGGCGGCCCACTAATGTATATGGATCTAACTGTTTAATGTTACAATCGAAAGATTTAGAGTTAATGCCCGTTTTCAAATCAATTATAATATGCCCTTCTTTTCCTGCCGGGAAATGGTAGCGGTGAAAAGCTACCCTTTCGGTTGCAGTAAGTTCCACATCAACGTCGTAATTAAGTAGTTTTACTGAATAATAACCAGGCTTCACTTTTTCATATTTGTGCGAATAGCGTGATGAATAGGAATCATCAGATACCTGCTCCACGCCTGCCGTTCCGTTTACTACTACCGTATTGGCAGTTGCGGGCGTTTTCACTACGTTTATACCTTCGCTCAGCCGTACGCGACCGGTATAAGGCATGATCAGTATATCAGCCAGGTCGCCAATGCCTGTACCACTAAGGTGGGTTTGGGCAAAGCCTATCATCAGGCTATCGGCATAGTTATAACCCGAACACCAATCCCAGCCCTTATAATGATTATCCGGGCCAACCTGCACAGCGCCAAAAGGCACACTTGCACCAACAAACACATGGCCGTGGCCCCCTGCCCCTATCATTGGGTCAACAAATGAAGTTAAACCTGGAACTGCCTTTGCCTTTTTTTGCGCATTTACAATATTTAAATTGATAAATAGCATTATGCAAATACTTAAAATGCTAAAGGCAATTTGTTTTTTTAAAAGTTTCATGTTTGGTTTATTATAATTGGTTATAGTTAGTTTATTTTTTCGTTTGTTTTTTAAGCCATAATGTTAGCTCCTTTGCTGCAATATCGTTTTGATAGATTGCGGTTAACCGTCCGTTCACGTATTCATTATACAACCAGGGATCGCCAACGGCAAATACTACCCCCTTGCCATATTTTACTGTCGCGGCTATTACAGAAGCTCCATCAGCCGATTTGAAAACGGCTTTTGCTGCCGGATCATTTAAACTAATGCTGCATACATCTTTCAAAAATATTTTCGGATTTGATTTAAATATCGCGTTATCAACATACATGGCTTCGCCATCCTTGAAATGATCATCATCAATAACGTGATTTGGCAAATCGTTATTAAAATGAAGGCCGAACTTTGCGGCCAATGTATTAAAATGCGGTAATTCTACATTGGCACTGTCATTCGCCATTAAAACCAACACGCCGCCTGCTTTTACCCAAAGTGCTATTTGCTCTGCATCATTTGCCTTAATATAATTGGGATTGGCGGTTTCCTTTTTAGTGTCAGGATCAACAATAATATAAACGCTGCTGTTACGCAGGTTTGCCAAAGTGGGTGCTTTATCCAGCGTATCCAATATAAGGCCATTTGCTTTAAACATTGCCCCCCATTTAGAAAAGCCTGTATTTTGCTCATCGTCCCATAAGTAATGGAAGCGTTTTATACCATCTTTGGTTTTGTGAGTTTCATGGTTAAAGTAATAATCAAGCGTTACAATTTGCGCGTGTGCAGCCGGTGTAATTTTTAATAAAATTATTAACGCGCAAACAAAAAATCTATTCATAATAATTTTGATTAACTATTATTTAAACGATTAATAAAAGGTTATAAAAATTGGCTGATAACCATGCCGGTTATCTTATTTATCAAAACTATCAGGATTAGTTCATTTTTTACTATTCCACATGATTTTATTTACGAAATCGTTATCGGATATTACCATCAACCAATAAGTAATAACTTATTGATTATTAATAGATTAAACTAAATATTAACGATTATACTATTTTTTTGCGGTAGAATCCCTTAAAAATAGCTGTGTAGGTAACACAATTGTTTCAAAATCAGTAACAGGGCGCTTAGTTTTAATTAAGCTGATAAGCATTTTAGTGGCTTCCTGCCCCATTTCAAAACCGGGCTGGTAAACGGTAGATAATGAAGGATTTAAAACATCGGCAAGTACGGTATTGGTAAAGCCAAGCAGAGCAATATCCTGCGGAATTTTTATTTTTAGCTGATGCAGCAAACCTAAGGTTACAGTTGTTATCCTGTCAAATGCGGTAAATATTGCATCGGGCTTTACAGGGTTAGTTAACAATTCATTCAGTATACCTTTAATTTCGTTTTGATCTCTGCCGCCAAGCACACAATATTTAATAAGTTGCTCATTTATGGCGATACCATTATCTGTTAATGCCTGCGTGTAACCTGATAATCTTTCGCGGGTAACATAGGTATTGGCTGTACTGGTAATGTGCGCGATATTTTTATAACCTGATCTGATTAAATGAACAGTAGCCTCATATGCGCCTTTAAAATTATCTACAATAACCTTGTGCGTATCCATCTCATCACTCACCCTGTCAAAAAACACAATAGGCAGTCCCTGTTCTTGTAGCTTTTGTAAATGCTCAATATTTTGGGTTTCTGTTGATAAGGATATAAGCAAACCATCAACCGACCGGTGTGCCAGGTGGGTTACATTTTTAACCTCCAGATCATAAGATTCATGGGTTTGAGTAAAAATAACATTGTAGCCTTCCTGGTAAGCAATAGATTCGATGCCGTTTATTACTTGCGAAAAAAAGTGATTATCTATATTAGCAACAACAATACCAATGGAATTACTGTGCCCATGTTTTAAACTTTGGGCAATCAGGTTAGGGCGATAATTGTTTGCCTCCGCGTATTCAAGAACCAGCTTTTTTGTTTTTTCGCTAATCTCATAGCTATTACTTAATGCCTTTGATACTGTAGATGCTGAAAGATTCAGCGCCTTTGCAATATCATTCATTGTAATAGCTTTAAAATTCATAGACGATTTGTATTATGCAGTTAACTCCTGCTAAAATACATATTTTAATTTTGATGAGATAAGCTCCGGTATAATTACATTAATGATATTAGCTCAGTTGTACGGGTTTCATTTTTGGTGTGAGGAAATGCATAATTAGCCATGCCAACAGGTAGGCGCAGCCACAGATGCAGAAAATAATATTATACCCTATGGTTATGTTGCCTGCATTTTTATAAAAATCCAATACAAAACCCACCAATAACGGGAAAAGAATATTCCCAACCGAACCGGCCATGCCGCCTATACCTACTATCGAACTTACGGCACGTTTAGGAAACATATCCGAAGCGGTAGTAAATATGGTAGCGCTCCATGCCTGGTGTGCAGCTGCCGCCAAACTAATAAGCGCTACTGCCTGCCAAATATTAGTTGCAAATTGCGCGGTTACTATGGGCACAGTGCAAAATGCAAATATCAGCATGGATGTTTTACGCGCTTTAAATATTGGCCAACCCTTTTTAATTAACCATGATGATAAGTAACCACCTCCAATACTTCCAAAGGTTGTTGTTGTGTAAACTACTACAAGCGGCAAGCTTGGTTTGGTAAGATCAAGCTTAAATGTACTTGAAAAATAAGGGGGCAGCCAAAATAGGAAGAACCACCAGATGGGGTCTGTTAAAAATTTACCAAAAAAGAAGCTCCAGGTTTGGCGTATTTTAAAAAGCTCGATCCATTTTACTTTTTTGGCTTCATTTGCAATTTCTTCAGCATCTCCAATGTCGCTATGGATATAGTCATATTCGGCAGGGGTTATTTTTTTATGCTTTGACGGCACCTCGTAAAATATCAGCCAAAATATTAACCATATAAAACCTATGGCGCCGGTAATTAAAAATGCCATTTGCCAGCCATACCAACCCAATATTAACGGCACCATGATTGGAGCAACTACTGCGCCTATATTAGCACCCGAATTAAATATACCGGTAGCAAATGACCGCCCTCTTTTTGGAAACCACTCGGCAACTGATTTAATGGCGGCAGGAAAATTTCCTGCCTCACCCATTCCTAAACCTATCCTTACAACACCAAAACCAAACGTACTTTTGACAATAGCGTGAAGCATTGCGAAAATGCTCCAAATAATAATAGAAATGGTATAGCCTAATTTAGTACCAATTTTATCAATAAAATTACCAAACAATAACAACCCTAACGCATAAGCTGCCGAAAATGCCATTACAATATGACTATAATCCTTTTCGGTCCAATGAAACTGAAGCGCTAGTGTAGGTTTTAATAACCCAATGATTTGCCTATCCAAATAGTTTATGGTTGTGGCAAAAAACAGCAGGGCCACTACCACCCATCGGTAGTTGCCGGTTTTGGTTTCGTTCATAATTGGATATATAAAATTGGCAGGCTTAAGGGCCGGCACAATATAAGTTTATATTTATAACAGCTATTATACGCCGCTAAAAATAGAAAAACCGCCATCCACACAGATCATTGATCCGGTTACAAATGCCGATGCATCACTTAATAACCATACCAATGCGCCTATCAGTTCATCAGGATTACCAAAGCGTTTAAATGGTGTATTTCTTATCACTTTTTCGCCCCTATCTGTATAGCCACCATCCGGCTTTGTCAATAAATTACGGTTTTGCTCGGTAAGGAAAAATCCCGGAGCCAACGCGTTCATCCTGATAGCATCACCATACCGGTTAGCCAGCTCGACCGCGAACCATTGATTATAGCAATCAACAGCGGCCTTACCCATGTTATAACCCAATACACGGGTTACAGCACTTTTAGAGTTCATGGATGATATATTGACTATGCTGCCCCTGCCGCTTGTTTTAGCAATAGCTTCACCAAATATTTGGGTAGGTATAACTGTACCCCATAAATTAAGTTCGGTTACTTTCTTCATACCGGCCAGGTTCATTTTAAAAATATCCTGGTCAGGCATTAAAACACCTTCTGGCATGTTACCGCCGGCTGCATTTACCAGGCCATCTATTTTGCCATAGGCAGCTAATAGTTTATCTTTTGCCGCTACAAGCGCGTCTTCATCCAAAGCATCGGCAATTAGGGCAATAGCTTTGCCCCCGTTTTTATTGATAGCATTTGCACGCTCTTCGGCAACATCTTTATTTCTTCCTAATATACCTACTGTGCCGCCTGCCTCAACAATACCATTTACAAATGAGTTACCCAAAATACCGGTACCGCCGGTAACTACAATCACTTTTCCTTCTAACGAAAATTTATTTTCCACTTTTAATTATTTAGCCCACCCCTTTCCGGTAGAAAGGAGCTTTCATTTTTTTCATTTATAAAGTCTCCCCTACCGGGGGAGATTATTCACTTATATTTATTTTTAAGGTGTTCATGAAGGCTTCGCCGTTTAGAGGGGGGCTTATCTTATATCCCCAATATCAAAAACATCCATATCGGTATAATCCAGATTCTCGCCGGCCATGCCCCATATAAAACTATAGCTGGCCGTGCCACTACCCGAGTGTATGCTCCATGGCGGCGATACTACGGCTTCGTAATTATCTACCAGTATGTGCCTTGTTTCCTGCCCCTCGCCCATGTAATGGAATACCCGTTGCCCCTTAGGTACATCAAAGTAAAAATAAGCTTCCATGCGCCTGTCATGCACATGCGCCGGCATGGTATTCCAAACACTTCCTTCAGCTAAAATGGTAAGTCCCATTACCAGCTGGCAGCTTTGTATACCCTCTGAATGTATATATTTATTTATAGTACGACGGTTTGCTGTTGAAGCATCGCCGGCATTTACCTTAACTGCTTTTTCATTGGTTAATAAAGTGGTTGGATAAGTGGCATGAGCCGGGCATGACAGCATATAAAATACCGCCGGATTAGCCTTATCCTTACTTGAAAACTTTACGCTTTTTACACCTTTACCAATATAAAGGCAATCCAGTTTATTTACAGCGTATACTTGTCCGTCAGCAATAACTTCACCATTGCCGGCTACGTTAATAATGCCTATCTCGCGGCGTTGTAAAAAGTACTCGGCTTTTAAATTGGGATAGCTTTCCAGTTCCAGTTGTTTATCAATGGGGTTTGCCGCTCCAACAATCATGCGATCATAATGCGTATAAACGCAATTTATCTGGTTTGGTTTAACTATTCCATCAAGCAAAAACCGCTCGCGTATAGCCGCTGTTTGGTATAATTTAAAATCCTCCGGGTGTACGCTATATATAGATTTCAAAATAAATTTAGTTATTGGTTTTACTGATGACAATTTTACAATTTATCGGTCAATTAAAAAGAGTGCTCAGGTATATTTTTACGCAAACGATGTAAAAATGAGTGAATAAGTAATTGAGTGAATGTTAAATTGAAAGATACGATTACATTCACTCATTCAAAACTCACTCATTCACTCATTAAATTAATTACATCGTTTGCGTAAATTTTAATGCTATTGTTATATTTATATAGCCGAATACTTGTAATATTGAAGTTTGAACCAATTATGCCTTCGCTGCTAAGCTGGCACCAAATTATTTATGATATGAAAAAGATATTCAACTACAAATTGATCCTGTTAGTTATGGTTTGTTTTATCAGTAAAACAACTTTGGCTCAAACAACTGCTAACTGGACCGAAAAATCTGCCAAAGAGTGGGCCGATAAAGGAGAATGGAGAAATGGTTTTAAAACAAAGCTATATGCCGGTATTGATTATGTTGAGTTTGCCAAACAATATCATAAAAATAAAGCAGCGTGGGATAAGGCATTCGCTTATATAAATAATACAAAGCTGGATACCGTATCGCCGGGAAAATATTTAATAGATGGCGATAATGTTTTTTCTACTATAACTGATGCTAATACTAAGGAATATGATAAAACGATGTGGGAATCACATCGGAAGTATATCGACCTGCATTTAATGATACGCGGAAAAGAGCGTATAGCTGTGATGAACCCTGCAACGGCTGTGGTTACCGATCAATATGATGAAAATAAAGACGTTGCACATTACGATGCTAACACCAAAGGCAATTATTATATAGCAGACCAGGAAACTTTGATGATATTTTTTCCGCAAAACGCACATCGTCCGGTTATACATGTTGACGGGTATGACAAGGTAAAAAAATTAGTTATAAAAATTAAAGTTGCACAATAGTTATGCGTATTAAACACCAATTACTGCTTACAATTTTTATAAGTTTATTTACTTTAAAAGTGCGTGCCCAAAGTGACGTTGCCGGCGCCTTTACCTTTGCAACCTCACAAACTTCATTAATGTTAATAGAGGTAGCTAAGGCAAAGGCTCAAACTACAAACAACAGTTTAGTAGTTCCGCGCACGTTAGATAAAAACGGTAATCTTGTATTGATTAACTCAAGAGACTGGTGCAGCGGCTTCTTCCCCGGTGAGCTTTGGTATTTATATGAGCATACTAAAGATGCCAAATGGCTAACAGAAGCAAAAACCTATACGGCTTTTATTGAGCAGGAAAAAACCAACACTACCACCCATGATCTGGGTTTCGAGATCTATTGCAGTTTTGGCAATGCTTATCGCCTTACACAGGACCCTGCTTACAAAGCGGTAATTGTACAGGCAGCACAATCCTTAATTAAACGTTTTAACCCGGTAATTGGCGCAATTAAGTCATGGGACAATGTAAAGATTGGTAAATATCCGGTGATAATTGATAATATGATGAACCTGGAACTGTTATTTGAGGCTACCCGCCTATCCGGTGATTCTACTTTTTATAAAATAGCGGTTACCCATGCCAACACAACACTAAAAAATCATTTCAGGGCCGATAACAGCTCTTACCACGTAATTAATTATGATGCCGAAACCGGAAAGGTTGTTAATAAGATAACCGCACAGGGCTATGCCGATGAGTCTGCCTGGGCCCGTGGTCAGGCATGGGGACTATATGGTTATACGCTATGTTATCGGGAAACTAAGGACAAAAAGTATTTACAACAGGCAGAAAACATTGCCAAATTTATTTTGAATGACCCAAATATGCCTAAGGACCTTATACCTTATTGGGACTATAATGTGCCGGATAAGGCTAATCAACCTCATGATGTTTCGGCGGCGGCAATTACAGCATCGGCTTTATATGAGTTGGGTACTTATAGTGTTAATGGCAAATCATACACTTCAACAGCTAATAAGATAGTGAGCAATCTATCCAACTACAGGGCAAAAGAAGGCGAAAGTAAAGGGTTTTTATTATTGCATAGCACCGGCCACCTTCCTGCCCATAGCGAGATAGATGTGCCGATAATTTATGCGGATTATTATTACCTGGAAGCGTTAACACGCAAGCAGCGCCTGCATGATCATCAACCGGTTATTAAACAGTAACAGATTCTGTAATATATATATCAGCTGATAGTAGATTGTTTTATATTTGGCCACCAATTATAACCAATTTACCATGTTAAAAAAGCTACTTACTCTTTTATTGCTGGCATTTGTTGTGTTTCAAAGCCATGCACAATCTTTTCAAAAAACAGATCTTGGACTGCAAACTATTGTTAACGGAAATAACATCGAAATCCAATTTTATAACCCCGATGTAGTACGGATAATAAAATATCCTGTTGGTGCAAAGTTCTATAAGAACAGCTATAGTGTAGTAGAACATCCTGCAAAAACAGAATTTACTGTAACTAAAACCAATAATAATTTAGTGCTTACAAGCAACGCATTAAAAGTACAGGTTGATGTAAATACCGGTAAAATTCAATACCTCACCCAGGCTAATAAACTATTGCTTGCCGAAAAAGATAACGGCGCACAGTTTACATCGGTTGTTGATACCGGTAAAAATTCATATTCAATTTCGCAGAATTTTACATTAGCTAATAATGAGGCGGTATATGGTTTGGGCCAGCATCAAAAGGGCATAATGAATTACCGTAATAAAACCGTAGTGCTAAGAAACCTTAATATGGATATAGCTGTTCCGTTTTTTCAAACATCGGGCGGTTATGGCGTTTTTTGGGATAACTATTCTACTACTACTTTTAAAGATAATGCCGGCACTACTACGCTTCAGTCTGTATTAGGCGATGGCATTGATTATTATTTTATGAACGGCGGCAATGCCGATGGTGTTATTGCAAAAATGCGCACGCTTACCGGCAACGCTCCTATGTTTCCACGCTGGGTGTTTGGCTTTTTTCAAAGTCGCGAACGTTACAAGAGTCAAACAGAAATAGTAGATATTGTAAAAAAATACAGGGCGCTAAATGTGCCGCTTGATGGTATAGTACAGGACTGGCAATATTGGGGAACCAAGGAAACCTCATGGAACTCGACCGAATTTGGCAACCCGCTGTATCCAGAACCTAAAAAAATGATTGATAGTGTTCATGCCTTAAATGCGCATATTATTATTTCTGTATGGCCATCATTTGGGCCCAATACAGCTATTCTTAAAGCGATGGATAATATTAAAGCGTTATTTGATTTTAAAACCTGGCCAACTACACAAGGCGTAAAGGTTTATGATCCGTTTAACCCTATAGCGCGCAATGTTTATTGGGATTTTATGAACAGGAATATATTCTCGCTGGGCATGGACGGCTGGTGGCTTGACGCAACCGAGCCCGAACAGGCTAATACTAATAATACTGATAAAATTAGAACTTATGCAGGCAGTTTTAAATCAGTAAGTAATGCGTTTCCGTTATTAACTACCGGCGGGGTGTATGAGCATCAGCGCAAAACATCTGCGGATA
This sequence comes from Mucilaginibacter sp., assembly GCF_028288205.1. GTDB lineage: Bacteria > Bacteroidota > Bacteroidia > Sphingobacteriales > Sphingobacteriaceae > Mucilaginibacter. The sequence continues at coordinate 83,727 of NZ_JAQBOD010000031.1, read as the reverse complement.
AAAGAGTTTTTATTCTTACCCGCTCGGCTTTTGCAGGGCAACAGCGTGAGGCTACAGCTACGTGGTCTGGCGATATACAGGGTACCTGGCAATCATTCCGTAACCAAATTTCGGGCGGCTTAAATCTTTCTTTAAGTGCTATCCCCTATTGGAACACGGACATAGGCGGCTTTTTCTCGGCTACAAAATATCCAAAAGGTATAAAGGACCCTGCATTTCATGAACTTTATACCCGCTGGTTTGAATTTGCAACGTTTACTCCGTTAATGCGGTCGCATGGTACCAGTACACCGCGGGAAATTTTTCAATTCGGCGCAAAAGGCTCATGGGCTTATGATGCACAGGAAAAATTCATCAACCTGCGTTATCGCTTGCTCCCTTATAACTACTCAACCTCATGGCAAATTACCGCGCACCAATCTACTATGATGCGTGCCTTGGTAATGGATTTCCCTAAGGATGAAAAGGTGTTTGATATCAACAATGAATATATGTTTGGTAAAGCTTTCCTGGTGGCGCCCGTTACAGATTCTTTATACGTTAGCAGGGCAACAGGCAATGCAGTCACTGATTTCGGCATTGTAAAAACTCAGCATGTATACTTACCAAAAGGCAGTACCTGGACGGATTTCTGGACCGGCGAAACCTATGCCGGTGGTAATACTATAGCGAGTAAAGTACCTATAGACCAGATACCACTATTTGTAAAAGCAGGCTCAATTATACCATTCGGGCCTTTCCAGCAATATACTTCTGAGAAAAAAGCAGATAAGCTGGAAATAAGAATATACCCCGGTGCAAACGGAACTTTTACTTTTTATGAGGATGAAAACGACAATTACAACTATGAAAACGGTGTTTATAGTACTATTGATTTTAAATGGAACAATCAAACAAAAACCCTCACTATAGGCAGCATAAAAGGAACGTTTCCAGGTATGCTAAAAAATAGGGTGTTTGAGTTAATACTGGTAAATAAAGCTAACGGAACAGGATTAAAAGAAGGCAAAACAATAAAAACTGTCCCTTATTCCGGCACACAAATTCAAACTAAATTATAAGTTTATAGAAAATATTATTAGGTTTACCTACATTGAAAACCTTTTATACGTTATAAAAGTTAACAATGACCAATTACCTAATATAAACTAATCAATGATGTACATTATCTATTACTCTTTAAGGGGATGGGTAACTTGTGTCCTATAACTAATAAACCAATTATACATTAATACCTATTTTTATGAAAAAATCAAACTTAATAGTGTTATTAGCTGCTGCCGTTTTTACGGTAAGCTGTTCGAAAGGTTCTGGTGGCGGTGGTAGTAATACACCTGTTACACCTGTTACTCCAACAATACCTATTATTCCAACAACGCCCACAAATCCAACAACTTCAGCCGATGGGGACGTGGTTGGCAAAGTGGTTGTTGGCTACCAGGGATGGTTTTCGGCGAAAGGCGATGGTTCTCCATCAAATTCATGGAACCATCAGAATCTTGAAATGTGGCCGGATACCCGTGAGTATACAAAAACTTATTCGGGAAGCCCTTTTCAGCAAAACGGGGGTGTAACGCAGCCGCCATTCACCGGCAATATGGGTAATGGGCAACCAGCGGTAGTGTTTTCCTCGTATGATCAATCTACCGTAAGTACTCATTTTTTATGGATGCAGCAAAATGGAATAGATTGTGCAGCAGTACAAAGATTTGGTTCTGAGTTAAAAAGCACCACGCTTAAAGCACAGCGTGATGGTATAGCCGAACGGGTTAGGATAGCTGCCGAAGCAACGGGACGAAAATTTTATATTATGTATGATATTTCGGGGTGGACATCTTTCCAAACAGACATAAAAACAGATTGGACCAGCTATATGAAGGCGCTTACCTCATCACCTGCCTATGCTGTGCAAAATGGCAAACCGGTAGTGTGTGTTTGGGGACCTGGTTTTGCTAACCGCCCCGGAGATGTTTTTTCATGGACAGATGTATTATCATGGTTTAAAACCCAGGGCTGTTATGTAATTGTTGGCGCACCATCAGATTTTGCTACTAAGATTGCTTACCAGGGTGCTTATAATACAGCTAATATGATTATGCCGTGGATGGTTGGAAGCAATAATAATTTAAGTTATTATCAGGGATTGGATCAGACTAACATTAATTATTGCAATGCCCGTGGCATTGATTATCAAGCCAATGTATTCCCTGGCTTTGCTTTTTTCAATTCAGATCCAACAAAACCCAAAAATGAAGTACCAAGGATGCATGGTGATTTTATGTGGGCACAGTTTGCAGCTGCCAAAAATGCTGCTGTAAAAAGTATTTATATATCCATGTTTGATGAGTTAAATGAAGGAACCGCTATAATGAAGGTTGCAGAAGATGCCTCTATGGCCCCCGCCGGCCAATACTTCCTTAATTTGGATGCAGACGGAACACATGTTTCTGCTGACTTTTACCTGCGTTTGGTAAATAACGGGCAAAAAATGATAAAAGGGACTATTTCATATACGGCTACCAATCCTACATCATTTCAATAAAAAACATTGTTATTAATAAAAAGCGGTGAGTTTAAATACTCATCGCTTTTTTTATAGTACCAGTTGCGAGTGTAATCTGATCAATGTCTGTAACGGATCAACACATAGCCCCGGATGAACTTTCGAGGCCTGTACTACAGTACTGCGTGTAGCTGTAAGCCAACGAAAACGAGAGGCTTCGTCCAATTCGCCTATTGGCCCGCTTTCCGGTCCGCCATGACATATTTGGTCAAATGCATGTAGATTGGTTTTTATTTCTTCAACAGTATCTCTATTTGTAAAACAGCAAAGCCTATCTTCATCAACAGTAATTATTGCCCGTAAAAAATTCAGTTTTTTACAATATAGAACTACACCAACATTCATAAATTCTTCGCGTTCTACCCTGGGCACAACACGAATTACCGCATATTCAAAAACTTGCTTCCCTGGCATTTTGTACTTCTTTTATAAATATATCAGATGCTGCAATACGCAGCAATAAAAATTGAACATATACCTCCCGGCGTTCTGCGGCTGATGATGTTTCGTCAGTGAGCCATTCATCCGGTATTAACCCTACAATATTGCGTATTACCTCTTCATTTAAAATCGACTTAAACTCCGTATCAACCAACTCCAGCTCTGTAGCGCGGGGTACTAATACATGGTCTTTAACCTGTACAAAAGGACGCGTTGCCTGCTCTTTCCAATTATCCCATGAATGATGGAAGTATAGTGCAGCGCCATGATCTATCAGCCACAATTCTTTGTGCCATATCAACATATTGGTATTACGCGGTGTACGGTCAACATTGGTAAGTAAGCAATCCAACCAAACTATCTGCGATGCCAGTTTTGCATCGGTTACCGTAACCGTAGGATCAAACGTTATAGCGCCTGAAAGATAATGCAGTGCCAGGTTAAGCCCCACGCTTGCTTTCAGCAGGTCCTGTATTTCTTCATCAGGTTCGGTGCGGCCAAAGGCTTCGTCTAAATTAGCAAAAACAATTTCGGGTACTTTTAAGCCTAAATAACGTGCCAGCTCACCGCCAACCAGTTCGGCAATTAAGGCTTTTACACCCTGCCCTGCCCCGCGAAATTTTAGTACATATAAAAAGTCATCATCAGCCTCGGCAATAGCGGGCAATGAGCCGCCTTCGCGCAGGGGCGTTACATAGCGTATTACATTTACAGTGCGTAGTTGCGGGTGGATATTCATATTATTTAGCCTTTAAAACTACTCATTTATCCCAAAATTGATGGAGTAATTTCAGTATAAAATAAGGATTTTGTTTCACGCGAAATGTGAAACAAAATGCAACAAGTGAAACAAGATTTTTACTTAACCTATTGAAAATAAACCAACTACGAAAAAGTGATGAAACAAAATATAACAACTTATTCGTCTGTTTTTTTACGAATAATTTTTAATTATATTATTGATTATCAAATAATTACAAAACAGCAGATTTGGCGGTGGTGAAACAAAATGAAACATGATTTTTTATATAATGATTCCTGTTTTATTTGCCATTTTTCTTAGCCGTACCTAACCATAATAACGCATCAATAATAAATTTATCCTGCTCCCGGCTGGCAAAGCTGGACGATAGCGTAGTGGTAAACTTGTTGTATTGGTGCTCATAATCCATATCATTATGCCCCATGTTTACATACACCATTTTGTAGTTTCTATTACGCCAGGCTACAGGGTAATAACCGCTATGCCATATTTCATGCGGCTTAGGGCCGGTACCTAACGGAAAACTGGTTGAATCAATAGCCAGCAATATATCAATATCCGGGTTTTTAGTCAGATCATTTTCCCACCTATACCATTCGTTTGGCGACGATTTAAATGTTTTAGGCAAATGTTTTGTTGCCGGGTGCTTATTATCTTCAACTCTTAAAATTGCAGCTGTTGGGCGCCATGTGTTACTTTTATACTGGCCAGATCCTAAAAATGTGTTGTGATACCAATTCCAATTTTGCGGGATTGCCGAGGGAGTAAGTGCAAATGCCGCAAAATGAAAACCCATCCATCCGCCACCGTTATCCATATAGGTTTTAAAGGCTTCCCGTTGTTCGGGATCTTCAGGACGTGTATCCAAAAACAAAACCACCTGGTACTTCGTCAGGAACTCCGCATTCAAATTTTTCCAGTTACTGGTCGAATCGTATGCAAAATTATATTGCTTAGCCATTTCAGGGAACCAACGATTGGCTTCATGTACATAGCTTATGTGCGCTTCATCATTCTTTGCAGTGTAAAATGCTATTACATTAAACTTTACAGATTTATTGCTTTGCGCATTAACATACAAAAAGCATAGATTTACTATAAAAAGTATTACTAACTTTTTACTTAATGGTCTTTTTTTGATCATAATTAATACAGGTAAATTTATTCTTTAGCCTAACTAAATCATTACAAAGCAAACAATATTAACTTAAAATCAGCTTTGTTTATTCCCTGTTATTTTGCTTTCTTTACTGCCACCTATTTTTGAGAATGATTTTTCAACAAAACTCCTTGTACCGCAAATTACTATTACTGGGCTTATTAGTACAATTAATATCTGCCTGGTTTAGCCTGGGTTATAACCAATGCGACGAGCATTTTCAGGTGTTGGAGTTTTGCAATTATAAACTTGGCTTTTCGCCGGCAACAGATCTGCCGTGGGAATTTGCTGCGCATTGCCGCTCGGCATTACAGCCCTTTGGTGCTTATATTATATGCAAAGCATTATTAGCACTGGGCTGGTATAATCCGTTTTGGGTAAGCTTTATAATGCGGTTAATTATAGGCGTAACTACCTGGTTGCTAACCTGCCGTATAGTAATACTTATGCTGCCCCAATTTACTACCGAAAAAGGCAAACAGGTGTACGTATGGTGCAGTTTCCTGCTATGGTTCATACCCTATATAGGCGTTCGCTTTTCTGCCGAAAACATTGCCGGTTTATTGTTTTTGACAGCAATTACTTTATTACCGGGCTTGCTTGCAGCAAATTCTTCTAAACGCTATCTCAAAATAATAGTAGCAGGTATTTTACTTGGCTTTGCTTTAATGATACGCCTGCAAATGGCTTTTGCTTTTATAGCGCTAATAATATGGATAATATGTTATGCCAAATGGCCCTTTAAAAACTGGCTTGTTGTTATATTGTCGGGCCTGATGGCAATTGGGTTAGCCGTGCTGGCAGATAGGTGGCTATATGGCGCCTGGGTTTTTTCGCCATATAATTATTACCGGGTAAATATTGTTCAGCATGTTGCTGATAATTATGGTACATCCCCATGGTGGTATTATTTAAAATTGTTTTTTGATTATGCTGTACCGCCCATAAGTTATGTTTTATTGCCGCTATTTTTAATAGGCCTGTGGAAAAATTCTCGACATATATTTAGTTGGATATGTATAGTTTTTATACTGGGCCATAGCATAATAGGACATAAAGAAATTAGATTTTTATTACCACTTATATTTCCTTTAATATTCTTGGCTTGTAAAGGCTTTGACCTGTTGCTAAAACAATATCCCACTAAAAAAATATTTCGTTGGGCGTTACCTTTACTGGCCGGATTTAATATTGCTTTGCTCACTGTAAAAATATTAATGCCTGCTCATGAGGCTTTTGCCTACTATAAATTCATGTACAATTTTGCGCAAAAACAGCCTGTTACTTTGGTGAGCTTTGAAACCTCGCCTTACCATATCCTGGGATTGGAGATAAATTTCTATAAGCCAAAAAACATGAACATTGAAGTTGTGTATAGCACACATGAACTTGATACCATTTTAAAGCGTGCAAATGGGCGGGCCGTTATTTTTCTTGACCCTAAAATAGATCCTACACCTTTTATAGCAGGCTATAAGAAAACAAAAGTGTATTGCCTTGTACCAGACTGGATACATTTGTTTAATGTTAATAACTGGATAAGCAGATCATATATATGGTCTGTGTACCGGTTGAAATAATAGCGTTTTTGCTTTTTAGAACGTATTAATTAATTTAGTCATAAATCATAATTTTCATATATAAAATTTGATTCTATCTATGAATAATATTAGCATCCGCCTAACGCAAGTTACGTTAACTAACCTTAAAGCGCTGCACCAAATCAGCAGGAAAACATTTATAGATTCTTTTGCCCATCTCAACACAAAAGAAAATATGGAAGCCTACCTGACTGACCATCTCACTGAGCAAAAACTAAGTGAAGAACTCGATCATTCGGGCTCAGAATTTTATTTTGCCGAGAATAACGGCGAACCAATAGGTTATATAAAGATCAATACCGGGGCAGCACAAACCGAACTACAGGATGAAGATAGTTTAGAGATTGAACGCATTTACGTTATTAAAGAATATCAGGGCCAAAAAATAGGGCAACTTCTTTTCAACAAGGCACTTGAGCTGGCTAAAAAAGCAAACCGACCCTACATCTGGCTTGGTGTATGGGATAAGAATGAAAAAGCCATACAGTTCTATCAAAAAATGGGGTTTATAGCATTTGATAGCCATCCTTTTAAATTGGGCGATGATATGCAAACTGACATTATGATGAAATTGGAATTGATATAAAAGAAAAATAATTTTCTAAATTGCCCCGATGAAAAATAGCATTATTTTACTTTTCCTGTTTGTAACGGTAGCTGCTGAAGCACAAAACCGCGACTGGCCAAACATTAAACGTTTCGAGCAAGCCAACAGCATAATACCATCGCCAGCCAAAGGCGAAAAACGTGTGGTATATATGGGCGATTCTATTACAGACTTTTGGATAAATAATGATTCGACCTTTTTTGCAGGCAAGCCTTATTATGACCGTGGCATAAGCGGACAGACAACAGGGCAAATGCTGTTGCGTTTCCGGGAAGATGTGATCAACTTAAAACCTGCAGTAGTGGTTATATTGGCGGGCATCAATGATATAGCCGAAAATAACGGTCCGTCAAAACTGGAAGATGTTATGGGTAATATTATATCAATGGCCGAATTGGCTAAAATTAATCATATCAAAGTTGTGCTTTCATCGGTTTTGCCTGCAGCGGCGTTCCCTTGGCGGCCAACTATTGATCCTAAACCAAAAGTGAAGGCTTTAAACGATATGATAAAAGAGTATGCTCAAAAAAACAATTTTGTTTACCTGGATTATTTCACTACAATGGTAGATGAGAACCAGGGCTTACCTAAAAATCTTGCAAAAGATGGTGTTCATCCAACGCTTGAAGGTTATAAGGTTATGGAGCCACTGGCTGAAAAAGCGATAGCAGAAGCTTTGAAAGCGAAACAATAGGGCTCTTTTTCGCTCGTGGTGGGTTTATAAAATAAAGAGAATAAGCTATTATAGTATTTTCTTTATCAGCAATATTTTTTGCCGAAGAATGCAAGTATTAATGTCATAATCACACTTTCAAATTAGTTACCTCATTCATAGAGAATTTGACTTAAACACAAAAGCCTGCAATCAAATGATTACAGGCTTTTGTATTTAGATGTTAATATCAGCAGTGAGAAAGGGTTGTATGCCCTCTAAACCAAATTGAATTTCAATATATTATGTGGCTGTTCAATAAGGGAAAATCAGTTGCGGAACCGTGATAGTCGGCATATGTAATTTAGTATCATAACCACCTAATATTTCTTCGATATGGAAATGATGATTCACAAAAACCAGCATATCATTTTGCATTCCGTTTATCATTACGTCAACAGCTGTTGTAAAATCTTTTTCTTTTATCTTGTTAAAAAAAAGTCGGTCATAATTCACATTTCGGCATATATCTTCGGTAAATATGTTTAATGCATATTCTTCGCTCATATCGGGCAGGCCCTTCGCGGTTAAGTGTGCAACTGACAGGTCGGCCTTGCACACCCGGGCCAATTTGACCAGATAGCGAATTATCTCCATACGGAAATAACGCAGGTCGGATATATATATCATTCGATCAATGATCTTTACCGGACAATGCTCAGGGATGAGTAATAAAGGACAAGCGATCTTGTTCAATACAATATGAACCTTTAGCTTTTGCACCTCATCCGCCTCTGTTACAGGTGCCGATGTACCTTTAACTATCATCCATACTTTATTTCTGTTTATCAGTTCGGCTAACTTACATTCATTTGCATTTGAAATATCTGTCTCTTTAATTCCGGGTCTGAAACCAGATTCGCTCACATTAATTCCTAACAAATGATCAGCTATAATAGAAAATCTTTGCTCTTCTAATATCTCTTCATCATTAAAACTTGCCGGGGATATTGCAACGGCGCTTTCCTTGCTAGCCATTGTATTGGCCAATACAATATTTGCATTAACATTTTGCGCCAGCAAAAAAGCATATTCGGCAGCATGTATAGCTGCTGTCGAATTATCGTTGATAACCAGGATTGTTTTTTTATCATACATAAGCTATTAGCTTTATAAAATTACATTGCAGATAAACAGTTAATGCCTTCTTAATTAGCGTTGCTTTTTCAAACAATTGTAAAGGGTTGTTGCTTATAACGATGATCTTCATGGCCCATCCTTTTTAGTGATATCCTGAAATATGCCGCGTATTTTTTCGCACTTTCCATTAATAAATTCGGGGAAGCCAATAGATCTAACCCTAATAGGGTTGCCTTTTCCGGTTATTATATCTATTTCAATATCAAAAGGGGTACCATTTTCAATTGCGTCTTTGCGTAATTTTATAATCATATCTGAGGGGGCATTGTCTTTAAAAAATACTAAAGTATCATCCAGAGCCGGATCAAAATCTTCCGGAACTTCTAATATTTCTTTCAATATTTTACTCCAGGTACCTGTATTATTTTTAAAATCACGCTCCCATGTCCCTATCCGTGTTATTTTATTCGTTTTGATCACTGTCGATATTTGCTTATACTCTTCTTCTTTAAATTTAGTGTTCGTAAGCTCTTCGGTATATATTAGTAAGCCGCCAATAATGGTATCGCTTTTATACCATGGCCTTATGTCCCAACGTGCCCAGCCAAATGATCCGTCGATTTTTTCTATAAGATCCCCTTCCGAATGATCTATATTTCCTTTTAAACATGCGTTAAGTTTGTGTTGGTATTTTTCTTTTATTCGTGGCCACAGATCATATAAACATTTGCCTATGTAATCTTTATTTTGCAGCTTATATTCGATAACAAATTTCCGGGAAGCAGTTAAAAAACACAAGTCATTATCAACCATAGCGATAGCGAATGGTGCTTGCTCAATGAAAGTTCTGTATCTTCCGTCATTTTCTGATTGAAGCTTATTTATCAGTTTTTTAGCCGATAGATCATCAATATATTTATGATAGCAGGCTGAGAAATTTGAGGGGTTGGAAAAATTAAGAATGAGAGCCATCTGCCCTTTGTTTGCTCTTTTTGAGGTGATATAATCATGAGCCAGTTCCATTTGCAAAGTGCGGTAATACGCAAAAATGGTTTCGCCATACCGTTCTTTAAAATCTCTTTTCAATTTAGATTCGGAGATATAATGTTTTTTGGCAAGTAATTCAATACCGGGAAATCCGTCAAAAAGGTGTGATTTTAAATTTTCTACAACATCATCCAATACATCTTTTATAGGTTTTAAATCTTTGATCCTGTGATCAAAAACGTGCTGTGGATCAGTAATTGGTTTTGGGTTTAAATCACTAACATCCAAAACATTTACATAAAACCCTTTAACTTCGCCGTCTTCAATATCCGGGAAGTAAATTGCCCTGGCTATTTTTGTTTGGCCATTTGGTAAATCAATATGGCGGTCAAAAACACTCATTTTTCCACCTAATGCGGCATTAACATACTCTAAGTTTTGTTGATACAAAGGGCCCAATAATTCCCGTATATGTTTTTTATCGATTGGCCCTTTGTGTTCAATACCAAACCAGTACATATAAGCTTTATTGGCATACTTGCAAACAAGATCCTTGCCCCAATAAGCCAGCATGGTATTTGTGTTTTCGGCCGCATTCAATCTTAACTCAATAAAAGTTTTATCGGTCTCAAATGACATAGTAATCCTTTACGTCTAAAAATTTGGGTATTCTTAAAACTTGTATCGGCTTTCTAAACTTGTATCTGCTTTAACTTAGCAAAGCTGCTAAATTAATATTAAAAAAATGTGATACAAGTCATATTTTTAAAAGGTAAAGAACATATCTCTTATTGCCTGTGTACGAATGAGCAAAATTATCCTCTCATAGCATAGCCAGAACAGCTTTTTGTGGCTGTTAAATTAGCATTATTTTTTATTTAAGCAGTAATTTCGCCACTGTTTTTTTGTTCGTGGCTTAGTAGTTCATTAAATTTTTCCAATAATTTAATGTACCTGTCCATCCAATAATAAATGGGATCTTTAGGTTTATCGCCGGGCTCGAGCAAATCGGCCATGATCTCGCCGCTCAATAGGTTTGTTTTTTTAGCAAACTCTTCCGGAAAGTCCCTGGCAAAATCGTGTCCTATTATAAAGCCTATCTTACAAATGATGTCGAGGCCTAATTCTTTTGTTTCAAACCAGTTGTACAGGGTTCGCCGACTAACATGTAGTCTCCTGGCTATCTCACTAATGCCCATTCGGTCACAGCGTACCACACGCTCCAAAATACGTCCCTGGTGCAATTCCGGTTTTTCTGCGGCATTTTTTGCAGACATTGTTTCAAACGCCGAATAATTTGCAGGATAATCGATATGGTTATGCATATTATTATAAATTAATTTGTGAAACTATTTTAATATTTACTACTAAATTGTTTACTCATTAAAACCAACCCAATAGCTTAAAAATCAACCATTGTTGATTCATTTAACCACAGCCCATAGAAATATGATCAACTTTATAATTTAATGGTCTTAACTATTTTAATATAAATTTCGCTCGTATTACGGCATGAAACAACCTATTAGCGACCAATTAATACCTGAAAAAGGTACTAATTTAACAGATCAGCATCTGTTTTGTTTCTTTTTTTACCAAAAAATTACATAAATATTGTAGAAGTTTGAAGCCAGATTGGAGTAAAATTAACGAATATGGTATTGATTTACACAAGATATTATGTTTATTAATTGAAAGTAAATAATAAGTATATTTTAATAACTTCCTATATCATGAAATACTCCGGATATTTTTTCGCATTTGTCATTTTGAAATTCTGAATAGCAAATTAACCTTATCCGTTTTAAATTTTTCTTAGCTGTAATTAATTCCACCTCTATATCAAAAGACCCTCTTTTTTTGAATACTTTATTTAATGAGCTTTTAACCAGGTCGCGACTTTTACCTTCCTTGTAAAACTTTAACGATGCTTCCAGGTCGGATATAACATAATCATCATCAACCTCTAATATTTCTCTTGTAATTTTACTCCAGGCAGCTGTATTTGTTATTAAATTTTGGTACCATGTACCTATACGTTCAATTTCATTGGTTTTATTTAATATCTCAAAAAACTGTTTATCTTTTTCTTCCATCTGCTTTAAAGCTGTTATGTCCTTTGTAAATATCAATACACCACCAACTTCATCAATATTTTTGTACCATGGCTGTATATCTAATCTTATCCATCCCGGCGTCCCCTCTTTTTGTATAACAGCAAGGTCAGTATAGTTATTAACTATTCCCTTTAACGAGTCGAGCTGAAGCGCTCTAAACTTTTCTTCAATGTTGGGCAAAACCGCGTTAAGACTTTTACCAGCCAATTCTGTATCGCTTAAATTGTACTCCTTAAGCCATTTTTTTGAAGTTGTTATAAAATGCATGTTTATATCAAACATAGCTACTGCAGCAGCGGACTGTTCAACAAAATCCTTATACTTTGCAAGGTTATGATTATTAATCTCAACACTTAGTTGCCTGTGTTTTAAGTACTTTTTATAGCACAATGAAAAGTTTGATGGATTTGAAAAATTGAACATCAAAGCCATTTGGTTTTTGTTGTACTTTTTGGAGCTTAGATACTTGTTTGCCAATTCCATCTGCAAATTGCGATAGTACGCAAATATGGTTACCCCATATTTTTCTTTAAAATCTCTTTTTAGTTTTGATTCTGATACATAATACTTCTTTGCAAGATTTGATATTCCCGGAAATCCTGTCAATACACTTGCTGATAAAGCTTGTTGTATATCTTCAAGACTTTGCTGATTGTGAGGCAAGGTCTTTTTGAGGTTATCATTAAAAGTTGGTTTATCAAGGTGGCTCACATCAGCTACATGCACAAATATTCCTTTAACATCGTTTTCATCAAAGTCGGGCACATAGGTTATTCTCGCATTTAATACCTTACCCGATGGAGTCGGGATCATACTGTTAAAAACCTGTGTTTTACCATCAAATGCGGCTTTTATAAACGGGCGATTTTGTTCATAAACCTGTCCTAAAAAATCACGAAGGTTAATTTTATTTATCATCTGTTCAGGCAGGGTTCCAAACCAATTAAAAACAGCATTATTAACAAAACGACAAACCTGGTCTTTATCCCAATAGGTCAGAATTGTATTTTTATTCATATCAAATACTGACACGGAAGGGCTTTTGTTGCTATTTAATGGCATTGTTTTTTTCATGGGAGAGTATTGGTAAATCCCCGGAAGGCGGCAGTAATGGGTACAAGCTGATCGATTCCGTAAGTTTATACAATCTCTGCAGGAATAGAATTTTTATCCAGTTTTTGATATTGAGAATTGTTGCTGATAAAATCGGGTAGGATGGCTTTCATTTTACCAACCATTCCGTCTACGTTATTAAGGAGGTTAATATCCAGTAACTCTTTAATTACATTATTTATCTCGACATAACAGTTGGGTATGGTTTTAGATATTTTAATATCCTTGTTATAGGTGGGGATAACGGTCTCGTCATCATTCAACAATTCTTCGTAAAGTTTTTCCCCGGGCCTAAGGCCGGTAAAAAGTATTTTGATATCCACATCGGGAACAAACCCTGCAAGTTTAATCATGTTAACGGCCAGGTCGGTTATTTTCACGGGTTTTCCCATATCAAAAATAAATATCTCGCCACCGTTACCCATAACCGAAGCTTCAAGTACAAGATGCACGGCTTCAGGAATGGTCATAAAATAGCGGGTAATATCAGGATGCGTAACAGTTATTGGTCCCCCGCGTTCTATCTGTGCTTTAAACCTGGGAATAACAGAGCCGTTAGAGCCAAGCACGTTTCCAAAGCGTGTAGTGATAAATTTAGTTTTACATCTTAAGCTGTCAATACTTTGAGTATAGTTAAGCTGGTTGTATATAACCGAATTATTTAAGGCCTGAATATACATTTCGGCAATACGTTTTGATGCCCCCATAACATTGGTAGGCCGTACAGCTTTATCAGTAGATATCATGATGAATTTCTCTACGCCATGGTCGACCGATATATCTGCCAGGTTTTTTGTACCCCAAATATTTGTCAGTACTGCTTCGGTAGGATGATTTTCCATCATTGGCACATGCTTGTATGCTGCTGCATGAAAAACGATCTGCGGCTTATAAAGATTGAAGAGTGTTTTTATCCGGTTTGAGTTTTGAATATCCGAAACAAATATTCGGCTTTTATGTGCATAAATACCATCCTCAAGTTCCAGTTGAATATCATGCAATGGTGTTTCGGCCCGGTCGCATAACACAACAAACTCCGGATTATATCCCATAATTTGCCGCACTATCTCAGCACCTATTGAGCCTGCCGCACCGGTAACCAAAATCCTCTTGCCTTTAACTTCACTGCATATATGCTCTTTACATAACTCAATAGGCGCACGTTCTAACAGATCTTCTATCTTCAGATCTTTAAATTGATGTGAAGTTGGCATACCATTTAGCCATTGATTTGATGGAGCCACAGTGATCACCTTGATCCCGTACTCAATACATTTTTCTACAGCATTTCTTTTACTATCTGTATTAAGGTCCTCTGCTGTAATAAACATTGTTGATATAGAGAACTTTTGCTTCAAATTTTGGATAGACTTTACAGGATAAACCTGGGTTTGCTCAATATATTTATAAAGCTTATCTAAACCTGTATCAATAAAACCCTGCACGTTGATCAGCAGACCTTTTTGGGTTTCCAGTGCTCTTTTCACCAGTATGGAATGGTTTCCCGCTCCATATATTAAAACATTATCTCTCTTTATTGAATAACCCGGTTCGTCAATGTATTTAAAAAGGTCTTTTATAATAATGCGCATGCCCATAAGCAAAGAGGACGAAATGAAAAAATTGACGAATAAAATTGCCCCAAGCCCTGACACACTGAAATAGGTACCAAAGAATGACAAACACAGAAAAATAAATGACATACTGCTTAGCAATACAGTAAACAAAACGCGCAGCATATCTCTGGTGTTCGAGTATCTTACAATACGGGTGTGTACGCGCATTAATGTAAAAATTAAAAGCGCATTGCCACAATACAATGCCATATAAAATAGGTTATCATGTTTTAGATTCAGTTTTCCCTTTAATGAAAACGAAAGACAAATTGATGATATAACTATCAGCATATCTGTAAAAAGCACCAACCACTTGGAATGGAACTTATCTTGAAATAGTAAGTTTCTGATGTAGATCATAATCAAGAGAATTAGGATGTTTGAAGAGCCAGGGTGTACCTGTATAATGGGAAAAAGTCTACTTCGGTATTTTTATCAATACCCTTTTGATCAAGTAATTGCTGGTATATGACCGGATTTGCTATATAACGCCAGCTTTTATAGTCAAACAGCAAATCGGAGAATGCGTTTTTCCAATAAAAAAGTGAGTCTTTTTGAAATCCAAGCCCCCCGCCAAGATTATAATAACGCATCCCCAATTCACAGCCAATTTGCATTACTCCATCAATTAAAAATTTTGCCGGGCTATCCTGTAGGTATTCGGTCCTTGTGCCAATTAAATGCAATTGAATTATTTCATTGGTAAATACTGCAATTGTGCTGCTGGCAACAACATCACCTTTATATGCCATAAATATCCGTGCGTTGTATTCAGTATTGCTAAGCATTTCTAAATAATAGTCATTATCAAATAAGTACGAGTCGGCAGCCCTTACCCTATTCATATTCTGGTTATAAATTTCGCTGAAAATTTTAACGGCTTCCGGCCCTTTCTCTTCTTTAATATTGTAACCATTTTTTAATGATTTTCTAATACTGTCCCAGGTTGTCTGCCTATAATCCTTTCGGTGCTGTTCAATGCTTTTATTGAGGTCAATAACTACTACCTGGCCATTGTCGTAAATACCGCCAAATTCCTTAAGCAGCAATTGTTGGTTATAAAAGGGATTCAACCTCAAAAACACCGAAACATAATTCCCATCTGATAAGAATTTAAGAAAAGCGCTTTTAAAATTGCTTACCAATGTTGAATCAATTCCATCCATTTTTTGGTTTGATAGCGGTCCGGAATACCCATATACACAGGTCAAGTCATAGTAATTTGATTCCGGTATCTTTCGTTGAATAAGCGGTATCGCAATAAAATCAGATTGTTCGCTATAAACAAATAAAATTGGCGAGCCGGTATTATCAAGCGAATGGTAATGCCATGTATGATAAAAATCAGTTTCTACTGATTGATTTACATAGGTTACCCATTCTGCTTTATCCTTAATAGTTAATATTTTGATCATAAACGGATTTATTTAGATGCTTATCAATTTAAATGAAGGCTCAATTTCGATAAAACGATCCCTTGAAATACTCATCGTAATGTTGCCGTCATCTTTACCTGTAATTTCAAAGCCGGCCTTTTCATAAATTGATATGGCCGCAATATTTGCGGGGTGCACTTTCAGATAAATAACTTCAAGTTTTCTTTCAAAAAAACCATACCTAAGCATCAACACAGTAGCCTGGAAACCTATCCCCTTACCCCAGTAAAGCTTGTTGCCGATAAACAGATGGAGCTCCGCACTCTTTCCATGAAAATCAAGCAATTGAACATTGCCTATGTAGGTATCAAGCTCTTTAACGCATATGGCAAAGCGGCTTTGGTCGGGCTTATTCAAATTATTTCTTAGCCAATCAAGTTCCATTTCTTTGGTGACAACTCTATTTGGTTTAAACCCGGTATAAGTCCACACCGATGCGTCGTTTCGCCATGAATAAGATACTTCAGCATCTTCAAGAACCAGTGGCCTTATGTATATTGAAATGATCATAAAAAAGTGCGTAAAGTATTTAAAATATAAAGCATATCATGCAGGCTATACCTATGGTCGATAGGTAAGGGAACAATACAGCGTGCCAGGTAATTTTCATACATCCGGGCATCAGTCCACTTAAAAACATTTGGCCAATAGGTAGCCACATAAATATTTCGTTGTATCAAATGCAATTTAAGCTGCTTGTTATTTGATAAAAACGGGTAAACCATTGGTGAGTACTCTTCCGGAAAATTAAACTTGAATAAATTATGATCTTTCAAATGTTTGTGAAGAAAATTAAAGTTCCGTTTTCTAATCCTGGCGCATTCTGTATAATTAACACCTGCAAGAATCTTCCGCGTTAGGGGAGACATGATCCGAATCGGATTATTCTCCAGGTCTTTATTGTTTTTTACAAAATCACTATAGCCTTGTTGTACACCCAGATCAATACTCTTAATAAGATGCGAGAAGCGATTTACAGAACTGTCAACAGCATATTTTTTAGTTGATTTTTTTTTAATTTGCAGATATGCCCCATCAGAAACACCAAAGAATTTCCTGCATGAGTAAAAGGTATCAATGCCGGGCAATGGTTCTGAAAAAAAAGCCTGAGAATTATCGATTATAAGATTAGTTATTTTAGTGCTTAGGCACTTAACAGCTTGCTGTTTAATACCAAAGTAGTTGGTATACAAAAAAACGGCATCAGACTCTATCTCAAAATCAATAATTGGTTCCAGGTGCTCATCAATTGAGTAAAATTGGTATGCAATATCCAATTTTTGGATAGGCTCCAGCAATACATCGCAGGTAAAATATGGGATATATATTTTCTTATATCCTTTTTCTCTCAAAATATATTCTAATGCATTTCTCCCTGTATTCAACCGAATAAGATGCGTGTAATACTCATTCCCCGGAGGAAGTTCCAAACCGAAATACCCACCAATTGTTAATTGTGAAGTTTCTATTTTTTGCATGATATAAAATGAAAGGTGAAAGGATAATTTAAGTTCAGCCTTGATCGTGCTTGTACATTCTTAAATGAGGTGGCTGGTAATAGTCGTTTAAATTAGCCGGTATACATGCATTGTAGCCAATGATCTGTCGAAGTTCAGGCTTTAAACCGGCAACAAAATCGTAGCCTAAAAATCTTGAATAATCCATCTGCTGTTTTAAAAACGGCCTGGTAAAACCCAGCGTTAACGCCCTTCGGGGCTCCGGTGTAAAATTCTCTCCGGCAGCATACCATAAATTCGGGTCGAAAAGTATAATGCTTCCTTTTGGTGTAATGACTCTGTCTATATTGCTATAAAAACACGCTTCATCCGGCCTCAAGTCGGTTTTATGTGATCCTGAAAAAAAATGTGGTGCCCCATTTTGCAGGGTAAAGTCGTCGAGTGTAATGATCATTTCCAGCAATAATTTTTCTTCGCTGATAAATGTTTCTACATCCCGTTGCATGTTACTCAGATAAGGATGCTCTTGTTTTGAATGTATTACGCCATTCATACCATTCAAAATATACTTACCTCCAAAATACCTGGTTATCTCATCATTGCAATACATTCTTTCAAGGAGTGGTATACTAAAATTATCGCGCTCAAGAAGATGAAGAAGTGTACCATCCATATTTGCATTTATGTCATTTCTTTCCTGTATGCTTCTGTGATATACATAACCATCTTTTATATCATCATTGATCCTGTCGATAAAATCTGATTCTATAGCATTTTCGTAAACAACCCATCCATAAGTATCAAGTGATACTTTAAAATCGTTTAGCGCTTTTTCGGGGTAATTAAACTTATTTTTCATAAATGCAAGCAGGTTTTAATGTTGTGAGGATCAGTTTAATTGCATGATCTTTAACATTTGCGCATTAACCAGGTGAACATCAAATTTTTTTCTGGCAAGTTTCAGCCCGTTCAATCCATATTTAAGAACTTCGAGCCTGTTATTTAAATAAAATTCCATTTTTGAAATCAGTTGGGGTACGTTTTTAATTGGAACCATAAAACCGTTCACAGCCGAATGAGAGTCAATCGTTTCCCTGCATCCAACGGAATCACAGGTTATAATGGCTCGTCCCATAGCCATACTTTCTAAAAGACATCGCGGCACCCCCTCGCCATAATAGGAAGGTAATACCACCACCGATGAATTCATTATGTGCGGGCGCACATCTTCAACCTGGCCAACATAATGAATGGTTTTACCATATCGTATTTTATTATACAGATCCGGGCTTATGGCATCAATGTTTTTCTCATAGGCTCCAATGAGTTTAAATTTAACATCAGGGTAACGTGAACGAATGTCTCTTGCAGCTTCATAATATTCATAAATGCCTTTAGCATTTATTAAACGGGCAACCATAATAAAGTTTATTGGTTCCAGGTCTGGCGGAGTATATGCATAATGTTCCAAGTCTACCCCCGATCCATTCACAAAAAACACCTGATGCTGGTTGGTTAATATTCTATTCTGAACCAGAGTGTGGTAATCATCTCTGTTTTGAAAAATAATTTTTAAGTTCCTGTTTGGCCTTAAACTAAATTTTAGTAATAACCGTGTAATAGTGCTAACCCAATTATTACTTTTTTTGTTGGTGAAATTATATCCCAATCCGGTTAACATAGGTATGATACGCTCAACGCCACATATCTTGGCCAGTAATGTGCCGTAAATAACAGGTTTAAAGGTGTAAGGAAAAAAAACATCGGGCCGCACTCTTTTTATCAATATATATAATTGAAAAATGAACCTTATATCCGACAAAACGGAAACGTGGCTGCCTTCCAAATGGCTTTCATGAATCACTACGCCAAGCGATGTTAATTTTTTTCGTACACTTTGCTGTATTATTTTCGGAGTAAAAACATCCACGCTGTGCTTTTTAAGGAGCTCTTCCATCAGTTTTCCCCTAAAATCAATTAATGATTTCGACGAATCGCATACAATGAGGATCTTTTGCCCTGGTTTATTCATATCGGTTTAAATTGTGGCTAACTGTATACCATCGGACAAATCCGGACGGCACGCAAAAGCATGTTTAAAAACTGTACAGAAGAAAAAGCAGTAGTAATAATGATCAGCAAAAAGGTGTAAGCCGATCTTTTAGATGATATGCCGGATCAGGATCGATCCAACAATATTTGAGAAGATGTAGTTAGGCGCAAACGCCTTTAATGGAAAATTGAAGTTCTTATTATATCAGGAACTTCTATCTAAAAAATTCCAAACCGCCATTTAATGACGGTTTGGAATAAGAAATTAATTAAAAAAAGCCTAAAATATTAATTGGTTAGTATAGCACCAGAACCTTTTTGAATAATAGAAGGTACATTTGCCGCCGGATCAAGAACAGCGCTATATGAATATCCTGGCACCCACGATGAAATTGATGTTGTAATATCATTAGCACCGCAATTTGAATAAATGTTGGTAGTTACACCACTGAAATAACCCGGAGGGTCACCGGCAAGATTAGTGGTGAGTGGTTTAGCACATCCTGAAAAATACTCATTATCAGTACGTACATTACCCCCGGCTCTTGCTCCTAATGAGTAACCACCGTTGTTTAAGTGATAATTGTTGAATACATGCACGCTACCGTAATTCATATCAGGTTCGCGTTCGCTAACATTATACCAGAAATTGTGGTGCAATGTTACATGCAAATGGCCTATATCTTCCTCATTACCTGCAATTCCACCGCTAATCAGGAAAGATAAGTTTGTATCGTGGAACCTGCTCCATGATACAGTTATATAATCTGACGCCCGTGTAATAGACATATCCTTGCCCCAATAAGTCCATCCATGATTACGGTCTGTAGCAAAATCGCAGTGATCTACCCAAACATGATGAGTTGCAAATTTCATCATTACAGCAGCATCGGTCACATAGTTTCTAAATGTTATATTTTGAATAATGATATTGCTAACAGTAAAAATATAAAGTGATACCCCTTCAATTATTGCACCCGGTTTTCCAATGATAGATTTATTGGATGATACATAAATCGGAACATCGCCAGAGCCCAGGATATGCCCGCTTACATAGATAATTTTAGGCGTGCTACCTGAAACCGCTGTTTTCAGATCGGCTAATGTAGAAACCGTTACGGTTTGGCCACCGGCACCGCCAGTTGTTGTTCCGTTTACCATGGCGTAACCCATAAGTGCATTACTTACTCCGGTAGTGGTTAATGTTCCTGTTGTACCGGTGGTGGTTGTTCCGGTACCGCTGGTAGTTGGAGTGCCACCCATGGTATAAGTGTACTTTCTGCCATTTGTTGCCGGGTTTGTATTGTCCGAAGCTGAGAAATACAATGTTGTACCCCAATGACTGAAACGCCCTTTACCATAATCACGAATGTCCTGGTGGACAGAATGAGCAGGGCCCAATTCAACACCGTTTTCAAAAAGCCGTAAGGTTGACACGCTTGGTGAGGTGTTTGAGTCGCCGTTTTGAGGCAAAGGATAACCTATTTTGTAAGCATATCCGCCATCAGATTTTAACCCGTCTAAACTTATGTTGTAGACAGTAGACGTGGAGGTCGATGCATAACTGGTGCTATCCGATAGTGTCGACCCACTTAATGTTGCCGGGGATGTTTCCCCATTTTTTTTACAACTACCAAACAGGATAATTGCACTGAAGACCATGCTGAGAACAGCCATTTTGTTGTAGAACTTTGTTTTTCTTTTCATACTATTTTAATTTTAGGACTTCCAAACGCAATGGTATTTGGAAAAGTACGCCCTAAAACTTGTAGAAAAGAATAGACTAAAATCAAAAACAGTTCAAAAAACAGCTCAATTATACGTGAGCAAAGATATGTGTAAAGTAAATGTGTAAAGTAGTTGTATAAAATTGCACACTTCGTGACATTAATATGACAATTCTATAAATGCATAGCTAACTTTTTTCGGGATAAATATACCTTTTTTATCTTATAATACGCGTTAAACCAATCAGTAAATTTAGCAACCCCGACATGAACAGACGTTGACGGTTTATAATTTACTGCCTGATCAAGGTTCGATACATCAGCACAAGTTTCGGCAACATCACCTTCCTGCATTGGACGAAATATCTTTTTTGCTTTTATATTTATCCGGCCCTCGATTTCGGTAACAAAATCTAAAAGACTAATAGGTTCCCCCCTGCCAATATTAAATATACGGTATGGTGCATTTGATGTAGCCGGATCAGGATTTAAAGCATCCCAATCTTTGTTATTTTCGGCAGGATTATCAATAACCTGCACAATACCTTCAACAATATCATCAATGTATGTAAAATCACGTTTCATGTTCCCGTTATTGAAAATTTCGATAGGTTTACCGGTAAGCATAGCTTTTGTAAAAATAAACAAAGCCATATCAGGCCTGCCCCATGGCCCGTAAACAGTAAAAAAACGCAGGCCGGTTGTTCGTAAGTTAAATAAATGGCTGTAAGTATGTGCCATCATTTCGTTGGCTTTTTTTGAAGCGGCATACAAAGAAACAGGATGGTCGGCAATATCATGTTCATTAAATGGCATTTTTTTGTTTAATCCATAAACACTTGATGAACTGGCATAAACCAAATGATCTATTTTATTGTGCCTGCAACATTCAAGAATGTTTAAAAATCCTTTTATATTAGAATCTACATAAACTTCCGGATTAGTTAAACTATAACGCACCCCAGCCTGGGCGGCAAGGTTACAAACCGCATCGAACTTATGGACTAAAAAAATATGCTCCAACTCTACTTTATCCAATAAATTAACTTTGATAAAGGTATAATTTGGATATTTCTGACTATTAACAGCTTTTCCATATTTCAATTTGGCGGGCGGTATACCCGTTTCGGCCAGCCTTGCATGTTTTAATGTCACATCGTAATAATCATTTATATTATCAATACCAACAACGGTGTCTCCTCTTTCAAGCAAGCGCTTTGCCAAATGAAAGCCTATAAAACCGGCTGTACCAGTGATTAAAATTTTCATAAAATTCAAGAATTAATGGTGAAGTGAAAGATTTTTAAATGAGTAGTAGGGAGTGGACATTACTTATAAATGTCAAATAGTTGATTACAACGTTCGATAACGCAATCCGAGTGTTAAATAAGCAGCACTTATGGTGATTAATAATTACTAACTAATAAAATAATTATGTTTTTTTGCTTTAAATTTTTTGTAGTCAGTGCATCATATAGGTGTATTTTCTTCCATTTATAAGCGGATTTGAATTATCAGAAGTAGAAAAATAAAGCTCTGTTCCCCAATGACTAAACTGACCCAATCCATAATTACGGATGTCGTTATGATATGCATGAGCGGGGCCTAATTCAACTCCGTTTTCAAAAAGCCGCAGTGTTGACGCCTTTCGCGACGTATTTGAATCACCGGTTTGCGGAAGATTATAACCAATTTTATAGGCATATCCGCTATCAACTTTTAAGCCGATTAGATTTATGGCTATCGGACCTGTGTCAGTTGTTGTTGTGGTGGTGGTTGTGGTTGTGGTTGTGGTTGTTGCCGGCTCTGGTATTGGATTATTTGTGCCTTTACCACAACTAAAGAAAATGATGCTAAGCAAAGCTAACATGCTCATTTTTTTAAAGTTGGTTACAATGTGTTTCATGATATTAAATTTAAAGAGTGAAAAAAATGGTTAATTGTATTTTTTATTTAAGAGACTCTAAAATGGAATTGACGTAAGTTTGGGGGTCACGACCCTGAAGATATTTCTCAATTAAACTACAACAAGGTTTTCCCTTACTTAACATGGCCAGTTTTAGCGCATCTGCAAGTTCATCGGCGTTATTTACCTCGACTTTAAAAATGCCTGGTATATCATTAATGCCACCAGCGCATAAGGTTGAAACCACTGCAGTATTTATGGTTAACATTTGCAGCAATACGTTGGGGAAACCCTCCTTTATTGAGGAGACCACACAAACTTTTGCTAATTTAAAATAGGGCAAAGGATTGCTTACCCATCCTTTAAAAACTATACGATCTTCCAATCCGAAGGTGGTAGCTAATCTTTTTAATTTTTTTTTTTCAGGCCCATCGCCAAGCAGTAATAAATTTAATCCGGGATATTTTTCTGCTATTCGGCTAAATGCGTTAATTAAGACCGAAAATCCTTTTTCGGGTATTAATCTGCCTGCTGCACATATATAATCTGTTGTTAGGTATGGGTCAGAATCAGTAAGCTGCGACATGTGAATAGTCTGGCTGATATCCAAAGGATTGCCAAGCACAATTACTTTTCGCGAGTCAATAAACGGTATGTTCTGCAAAAACTGCGTTTTCATTTGATCTGTTTGGCAAACAACCAGATTAACTGCAGGATAGCCCAATTGATACGCGACCCTGTAACTCAACTTTTTTAATCCGGAATATCTGCTAAAAACAGAAGTGCATTCGCGTACAACGAGTTGTGATTTTAGATAACCAATTCCTTTTAAAACGCCCAAATAAGCATTTAAATAAGGATGAGTACTCATTAAAATGTAGCCTTTGCGATACGGGATAAGCAATTTTATAAGTTTTAAAAAACCTGCAACCATACTTTTTTGCGAGGCATATTTACACACCGTATTTTCCGGGATTTGCAATGCGCCATTATCAGATTTTTTTAAAAATAATATTGGGGCCTTACTTGCTTTGGCCGCCATTAATAAAACATTTTCGGCTCCGTTAGCCTCATCAGACATAGAGATAAACAACATTTTATGTATGGGGCCAGACATTTTATTCGACAGTATTAAAGTTTCGTATCTTTCGTACCAGCTTCTTTAGCGGGCTTACTATGCTGTATATTTTACGCTTACCATCAACTATTAATAAGCCATTACAAAAATTAATAGTGTGCAACCCCTGGTTATAGGGAGATTGCGGTAAAAGCTCAAAAACGGGTTGATATTTAAATTCGGTTTCGTCAAGTAGCGTTATCTCATTTATCACTACCGAGCCCCCGTAGCATTTTTGATGGTTTTGGCTGGGCATATACAATTTTTTATTTGCAAAAAACAAACGCCCAGCCGACCTGCTCATATTTGAAGTAACTTTTATAGGATTTTGCTCATGTGCCTTAAACCTGCCCGATAAACTGTCCGCGTAAAAAATATAAAGCAGGTCATTCTTCTTTGATTTACTGGTGAATAACCAATAATTTTTATTGTGATATATAATGGAGCTATCTACAAATGCTCTTCCTTTTAGTAATACATTTAGTTTTTTAAGTTTCTGTGGCTCATTATTATCCATCTCGTATAAAACAACTTCATTTGCTTCAGCCGATTCGGGTATACAATATGTTTTATTTTTAATAGAAAAAACATACGGATAAGAAAGGTGAACGCGATAATTATATAGAGCTGATATCTTTTTCTTACTTTTAAAACTCATGCTATCAAGCATCATTAATTCACCTTTTCCTTTCCAAAAATCCAACTCCTCGTAATACAAATGCATACGGCCATTAATCAGTACGGGGAAAGGGTCGGCAGCATAATCTACCTTGTCTTCGGGCAACCATGTTATTTTATCAACCAGCTTTCCAGATCGTATAAAATCTTCGGGTGTTTGGCTTAAATAACCTATGTTCCACTTGTCATAAGCAAACAATTTGTTAAATAGCCCGATAAATGTTTTTAAAGATTTCATGCCTTAAAAATTCTATTAAAAAAGGCATGTACCTTTGCGGTTACAGGTAAATAATCACTTTCCTGAACCAGTTTTCCGCCAAAGCTGTCTTTAAATTGATTGATCTTTAAAAGCGTTTCATCTTTTGTGCCGATGGCATAACCTCCTAAATCATAAGCTTGATAACCCTGTTGCTTAAAAAGGCACATATCATTAAAATGCAGTAACCGATTTGCTCTGCCCGCAATCGCTTTTGCCCGTGTATCCTTTTCAGTCCGAAAAAGAGATGCAGAATGTAATAACCTTACTCTTTTTAAACCATCATCAATCAGGTAAGCGTGCATCACAATATCCTCGTCGTTATATGTGGCCTTAGTAATAATAATACGAGACCCGTATTTATAAATAGTTGAATTAAGTTTGGCAAGCTGTTTTGTTTGGGCAAACAAATTGTAAAACTCAATAAAATATGCCAGGTTAGTTTCAACCGAAGTTATAACGCCGTCTTTTAAGGCCCGTCTTATTTCATAAACTGTATCCCGGTCAAACGCTGCTACGAAAGTTGGTATTTCGGTATTTATATCTATGATCTTTGTAAAAAAAGACTCTCTGCGGTACCCTGTTACAGGGCCACAATAATTGCTCTGTTTATAGTAGTTAAGTATACAATTCCATGTACTGGGCCTCCCGGCAAACCATATCACATTAAAGGGCATAAAATTTAATACCCTGGTTTTTATCTGTATCATGATTGATGTATTTTATATTATACCATTTGGTATATAGTAGTTGTATTTATCTTTTGATTTTCGAGCCACTGGGAAAGTACCAGTAATTTCCATATTTGCGGAAACCTGTTCCATTTACCATTCATGTGTTCATTTATCATCAGTAATGCTTTAGGTGCGTCAACCCCCGGTATGTTCTTTAGGTTGTTAAAGGATAAATGATCCAGAACATAATCTTTTAATTCGTGCCTGAACCAATGGCGCAGTGGAATTGTAAAACCGGCCTTTGGCCTGTTAAAAAGTTGCCTTGGAACATGTTCATAAAGGATATCTTTCAAAATGCGTTTTTGAACCCCTTTATTAAATTTATAACTATCAGGCAGGTGTTGTGCAAATGATACAACCCTATAATCCATCAATGGTGCCCTTGCTTCTAAGGAAAATGTCATAGAGGCTCGGTCAACTTTGGTGTTTATATCGCCATTAAGATATGTTTTAACATCAAAGGCCGACATTCTTTGTAAAAAACTCCCGTCCGGTGATGAAAAAGTATTCATAAAAGGGACATCCAATCCAAGCTCTGGTTGCTTTAACCATGAATACTCCAAACCACCAAGCATAAGCGCGTACAAGGATTCTATATTATCGCTGCGCATTCCCATGGCTATCAATTTATGGCGATAATTGGGTGATATTTGCAAAAGAGTACTTAGCAACTTGCGCACCTCAATCGGGTATTTAAACAGTTTATTGGCTGTATTTAACCACTTATACCTGGAATACCCTAAAAAACATTCGTCTCCACCGTCACCACTTAAGGCTACTGTTACGTACTTTTTTGTGTGTTTACTTAAAAGTAAAGTTGGTATGGCGCTTGAGTCTGCAAAAGGCTCGTCATAATAAGTAGCAAATTTTTCAATTAACGATATCCCCTCTTCAGCCCTGCATTCTATAGTATGATGATCTGTTTGTAAATGGCGGGCAATTTTTGCCGCAAAACCACTTTCATCGTAGTCTTTTTCTTCAAATCTGATACAAAACGTTTTTACCTGGTTTGAATTTTTAGCAGCAAGCGAAGCAATAAGTGATGAATCGATCCCACCTGACAGAAAAACACCCAGGTCCACATCAGCATGCATCCTGATATTAACAGCATCGGTTAACAACTCTTTAAGCGCTGTTTTGGCCTCTAAATATGTTCCGGTATAATCTTTCTCAAAGTTTGGATCGAGGTCCCAATACTTTTCTGTTTTAAAGCTGCGGGTAGTTAAATTATAGGTAAACCTATATCCTGCCGGTAATTTTTTGATCTCGTTCCATGCAGAGCGTGGTTCAGGCACGTATCCCCATATAAAGTATTCGTTTATTGCCTGCTCATCAAGACTTAGATGCCTGCCAATAGATATCTGTGCAGGCTGGCTGGCAAATTCAAATCCTGCAGAACTTAACGCATAATAAAAAGGTTTTTTTCCTAACCTGTCGCGCGCTCCAAAAAGCCGGTCTGTAGCAGCATCGTAAATCACAAAAGCAAACATGCCATTAAAATGTTTAATACATTGCTCGCCGTAATGAATGTAAGCAGCTGCGAGTACTTCGGTATCCGAATCGGTATAAAATGCGTACCCCAATGTTTTTAAATACGCTCTGATAGCTCTGTAATTATATATCTCGCCATTAAAAACCACTTTGATATGTTCATATGAAAACGGTTGATCAGAGCGATGATCAAGATCTATAATAGCAAGCCGGTTATGGCCCAGCGTTACCGGTCCCGAGCGCTCAAACCCGGAATGATCAGGGCCCCTGAAATTTACCCGGGCTAATTTTTCCCGAACAATATCATCAGTATAATAAACTGTAGATCCGTATATACCGCACATTTGTATTGGTTTTATTTTATAGACAACAAGCTTTCGTAGGCCTTGCCTATTGTTTTTAAATTGAACCTGTAATTTGTATCTTCTTTAATAAGCTGATGCAACCACGACCGGTTGCAGGCATTTTCAATGTATTCGCGCAGTTGTGTATTGTCGCCTTGCTCTGCAATGAAGCCATTAAAGCTATCGCGTATAACCTGATGAATACCGCCAACCCGAAATGCAACCACAGGTACACCTACCGAAATTGCCTCAAGCACTACATTTGGAAAACCTTCGGTAAACGAGCAATGAACAAGGAGATCATGTTTTATAATTTGTGAAGAAACATCACTTATTTCGCCTAAGAATGTTACGCGTGTTTCAAGACTATTTGCGGTAACATAATTTTTAAGTGGTTGCATTAAAGGCCCATCGCCAACAATGGTTAATTCATAATTTCCCGGTAATTGTTTTACGATATCTAATAACCTGAACCACCCTTTTTCTTTTATCAGCCGTCCTACGCCAATTAGCTGCTTTCTCCCTTTAGCGCTCTGCCCATTTCTGACCAAATCATTAGGGAGCACGGGGTTTGATATAACTTTAAGCTTTTTCAAACTTATACCATATAACTTTGAAATTGATCGTTGCATCTCTTCAGACTGGCAAACGACAAAATCAAACCTGAAGAAAAACAACCTGGTGAAGAAATTGTAAAACCTGTTCTTGAAACCGACAAACTCTCGCATTTGGCGCGGATCATTTGATGCCCGTGCGATCAGATGGGGTACCTTTAGAAAAAAAGCCACCATACCTGTCAAAATATTAATATGATCGTTAGTTGAAAAAACTGCAAAAGGTTTTTCGTCCCTTAAGATCTTGTATAGTTTAAAAAATGACTTTGACGCTTTCACTGTTTTAAGATCGATATAACGAATACCTTTAATGTTAGTGGAGAAGCATTGTTCATTACTATTGAGTACAATTACAGATACTTCATATTTATTGCTATTAAAGTATTGAGAAAGAAGCCAGTATACACGCTCAGACCCACCAGCACCTAATGAACTGACGATCATAAATATCTTTTTTTTCATAAGACAGGTTGTAAGAACATCCTGATCATTGGGGTTTCAAAGCCAGATCAAAAGTGTGAATATCCTGGTTGCGGGGGATATATATTTTAGCACATTGCAACGTTCCGAAGTATAAAAAAACAGTAGGACCATCAGCACTTAATAACCACCCGTTATGCGATAAGGCGTTTATAGATACTGCGATAAATGCAAATAAAAAGCATAAAAGCAAAGCATGATTTTTTAAGCGGATATGCTTAACTGTTAGATAAAATAATGCTGCGATCCGGTAATATAGTGCACCCAACAAAGCAAAGCCCAAAAATGGCCCCAGGTATGTAATAAACATCAAATACGCATTATGTGATGTTATGCCGAATTGGAAATAATAGTTTTTATAACTCACATCGTTCCAATCTTTACCATAAAATATTAGGCCAAAAGGATAATCAGCATAAATTTTAAGGTTTTCGAGCGACAGGTCAATCCGGTTATAATCATTAGCTTCTTTAGCCTGATTTTTGGCGAGAATATTGTTTTTATCGTCCAGGTTATCTTTTATAACATAAGTGTAGGCTAAAAAACCAATAAACAAGGTCATTACAACTAAAACCACCCCTTTAAAACGGTAATAAACAAACAGAAACAAAGCTGCAACAACAATAAAACTGATGAAAGCAGATCTGTTCATGCCCAGATAAATACATGCCGTACAACCAAAAAGAGCTATAGCTTTCAATATTATGGACCCTTTAAGTTTGTAGGTTAAAACAAAAATAAATGCAGTGAAGGCCGCTACCTGGTACCCAAAAGTAAACTGTGTTATTGCTAATCCGGCCGGGCTTTGTTTAACCTCTTCACCAAGTATTACGCTTCTTATAGGGTCAATTACGCTTTGATAACTATGATCTAAAACCATTAATATCATTGATAAAAAGAGCAGCCCTAAAAATACAGTAACCGATAAATTAAACCGCTGCTTACTTAAACCTACAAAATAGTTAAAAAAAATTGCGCAGGTTAATATAGTGGTAACAGCAATTACAAAAGCTTTGTAGTCGCGCATACCAATGTTATCATATATAAACAGAGCAATTGTAAATAAGCCCATTTCGTAATAATAGGCAAATGGTTGTGCAGACTGCTCAATGAACAGCATCATAACAATACCCAAAATAATTGGAGCAGGTATTCTCCAAAAATCAGTCTTGAAAATACCAAATGTAAGCGTGTACAGGTAAATCACTATTAAGCAAAAACCCATTAATTTTTTAAGTGTCATAAACTAATTTTTAAGTGATTAACTACTTATTATAATTTTTTTCAAGGTTTGGTGTATAATTTTCATATCGATCCAAAAACTATGATGATCGATATAATCAAGATTTTTTACAATTTTAGAAGGAATGATCTCACTGACATAAAGCTTTTCCGGATCTGCTGACTTTGATAAAAGTTCGTTTTCATTGCAATACTGAATAGATGCCCAATCGGTAATACCCGGTTTAATGCTCAAAACTCTTTGTTGCTCGGGTGTATAAAGTTTTACATACTTATTTACCTCTGGCCTCGGGCCAACAAAACTCATATCCCCTAAAAGAATATTAAACAGCTGGGGTAATTCGTCCAGCTTTTTTCTCCGGAGCCAGCAACCATTCGGGGTGATCCTGCTATCATTATTACCAATTGTTAACAGGCCTTTTTTGTCAGAATCAACATACATTGTTCTGAACTTGATTAGCTTAAAGTTTACGTGATTTAATCCAACCCTGTCCTGCAAATAAAAAACCCCACCTCTTGAGTTAATCATTATCCAGATCGATATCAGAATAAACAAAGGGCCTAAAACAATAATTCCAATTATTGCAAAGCACACATCAAAAGCTCGTTTCATTGCAACAGGATAGATATTTAAAAAACCACCACTTCTGTGGTTTCAAATTTTCCGATCTTTTTGTTTAATACTTTCTCAACAGCATATATCACCGCTCTAACAATGTATTCGATCTTGGTATCTGAGAGTTGGGGATAAATCGGCAATGATATTTCTCTTGAATACTGATCGTACGCCATCGGAAAATCATCAATTTTATAGCCCAGGCGTTTGAAATAAGTAAGCATGGGTAATGGTATAAAGTGAACGTTTACTGTAATTTCCTTACTTGTTATCTCATCAATTATCCGGTCGCGTTGCTGTTCGGTTATATTTTTTATACGAAGAGGAAAAAGATGGTATGATGATTCGTGTCCATGATCAAATAAAGGCGGCAATTCAAATTCTTCAAACTCTTTAAATCTTTTCTGATATTTAAATGCAATGGCTTTCCGCGATGGCAGCAACAGCGTTTCATACTTCCTTATCTGGGCAAGCCCTATAGCCGCGCAAATATCAGGCATGTTAATTTTAAGACCCTGAAAGAGTATATCGTATCGCCACCCTCCGCCATTTGATTTTTCGAAAGCATTTTTATTTTGCCCGTTCAACGTATACATTTTCAGGTATTTATACTCTGCTTCAATATCAAAATTACCAGGCAGGTTAAGGCAAATACAGCCACCTTCGGCAGTGGTTACATTTTTAACCGCGTGGAACGAGAATATTGTCACATCGCTTTCTAATGCGGCGGCATGACCATTAGTTTTGGCACCAAGCGAATGCGCGGCGTCAGCAATTAATAATATCCTGTTTAAAATCGCTTGTTTTAATGATTCCGCTCTAAACAGTTTTTTTATTTCCTTTTTATTGATAATTTCGGTCAACTTTGAATAATCACACGGCCAACCCGCTATATCAACTGCTATAATTACCTTGGTTTTTGATGTAATTGCCTTACGAACAGCTTCCGTATCAATACAGAAATCGCTGGTAATGTCAACCATTATAGGCGTGGCACCGCAATGCAATACACTCAAGGCGGTTGCACAATAGGTATAAGCCGGAATAATCACCTCGTCGCCGGCTTTAACGCCAAACCATTTTAACATCAAAATAGCTCCTGACGTCCATGAGTTAACACAAATTGCCGCTTTGGTAGAAGTTAATTTTACCACTTCCCGCTCCATGGCAATTACTTTTGGGCCGGTAGTGATCCAGTTTGTTTTTAATGTATCTACAACTTCGTTAACTACACTTTGATCAATATATGGAGGTGAGAAAGGAATTTTCATGATTATTAATAATTTAAATTGTGAATAGGGATTTCAAGAATATATTATTGATGGCGCGACCGGTAGTTTATAGAAATACAATTTTAATAGCCATTTAAGCCTGATTTTATTGTCACTTAAAAAAGACCGCGCAGTAAACGGGTGTAAATGTGATACGTTTCATAGCAATTATCCCAAAAGGAATATGGCCTGAATGTTAGCTGAGCCGGCGATACAAAATTTTTATGATGTTTATATATAAATGCTTTTAATTTTATAAAACCTTTTTCAGAGCAGGTTTCGGGGTGATAATTAAAGGTCCAGGTTTTATTGGGCTTAGGTGTTACTTCCGACAGCTGTACCGGTATCCATTTAAAGCCAAACCTTTTATATGGTGACGTTAATAAGCCGTCGCTGATGATGCTGATATTAGAATGTTTTTTAAGTGCTTTTAAAGTGTTATGATCAAAAGAATGTGCCGGGGCAACAAAAATATCCGACTTGATATTTTCACGGTCAAAAATCTCTACCGCTTCTATTATTTTTCTTTCCTGCAGATAAAGTGGTAATCCGGCAAATTCTGAACGCCTGTTTTGCTTTAAGATACCCGAATTACTATTCAAATAGCTATGTTCAAACCCGTGCATAGCTATGGCATATTCATTTTTTTGAAGATCACGTAGAAGTTGCCAATAATTATGGTTAAAACTTCCGCACCGGGTCAATTTTGGGTCTTTATTATCTGGTATTGCAGCAATAACAGGTTTTATTCCGTAACGATCGAACAGGTTAAAAAAACGCTCCCATTTATATAAATTGCTGGTTTGACACAGATCATCTAACCTGATTAAATATTGTACCATAAATATGCCGATTGTTTGCGCCTTTAAGGCTTGGTTATGTTAATTCAGTAACAATTTGGTCTGGGGCTAAAACCAATTGCGCCCATTTTTTTAATATGCTTTTAGCGTTATTAGTTTGTTTGATACGTTTTGCATTATTACCTAATTTGCTTTTCAATTCGGTATTATTATCCAAACGGATGATCGCGTCAGCAAATGCTGTAATATTTCCGGCTTCAACTAACAGGCCATTATGTTCATGTTTTATAATTTCGGCAGGGCCAAAATCACAATCCATAGCAACGCACGGACAACCAAAACTCATTGCTTCAATAAGTGCGTTTGGGTAACCCTCATTTCTGGATGGTAACACAAACAATTCTGCCTGGTTGTAATAATCCTGAAGGTTAGTTTTTGTGCCTGGCATAAACACCCTGCTTCCTAAACCTAAGTTTTCGACCTGAGAAAGTAGAGTAGCCCGCTCTTCTCCTTCTCCGATTATTAACAGATCTGTGTTGTCGAGCTTTGCTGATCCATAGGCAGAAATAAGCTGATCGAAACCCTTTACATAAGCGAGCCTGCCTACCCCGAGTATAAATTTTCGGGAATGAACTTTGTTTAATGAGAGTCTGTCGAATTGCGATACCGCATTCTCGATCAGGTGTATATTGTTAAGCTTTTTAAAAGCTTTGTTCTCTTTGAGGCACCCTCCAATTCCCCGGGCACTTACCACAACCGCCGCCGCTCGTTTATATATCAATGCGGCCAGATTTCGACTAAAGTTATTTAGTTGATTGATGCTGCGATCGGGCGATGTTCTTTCAGACACGATATATGGTGTATTTGCAATATTACAGGTAACACCCGTCCATAAGTTTGCCGATGTGATAAAAGAGATTACACAAACGGGCTTTTCTTTAAGGATGATAAACAGTAATTTGAAAAATGTTTGAATTATGTAATAAAGCCTGTAAAGTATAAGATCGCTTTTCCTATCAAGCAGGTGATACACTTTCAACTCTTTATTAATGGAATATGCCGGCAAACTCTTATTTAACGAAATAATTACAGGTTTACAAACCAATTTACCAAATTGATTTGCCAGATTGATCAGTACCTTTTCGGCTCCTCCGCCGTTTAGTGAAGGGATGACAAAACATATTTTTGGCTTATTGTTAGAAGCGGAAGTCATTTTCATTAATGATCAGGTATGATTTAAAGGCTTAAACATTTCCCTTAATGGGTCTTATTTATAGCGAGCCGTTAACTTTAACTATTTTTGACCTCATGCGCGATATTGATTGGGATGGCTCAAGTTTACTTGTGCAGCGAATTTCAGGAGCCTTATTTATTTCGAAATTTTGCCCTCTTAATAATAACCGGCATATCATATCCAGATCAGACACTGTTAAGGTGTGATATAAAGGGAGACACAATATCCTGCTTGCTACTAATTCACAAACAGGCATTTCTACATTTTCAACGTATGGCAATTTCGCCAATGAAGGATAAAAATATCGCCGGCAATATATCTGGGCCATTTCCAGGTTAGCTTTGGCTTGTTGCATTAAGCTTTCGCTTTTAAATAATATAGGGAAGTAAGCGTAATTATAATCCTCATTGTTCTGGATTTTTTGAAATTTCACATCAAGATTGACCAGCCGATTTAAATATTGCTCTGATAAATATTTACGCATTTTTAGTATATCATTCACATGGTTCAGGTTACACAAACCCATTGCGGCATGAAATTCACAGTTTTTGGCATTTATACCCTGCTCAGAAAAAGTATCAACTCCCGAATAACCAAAATTACGCATCAGGGCCATTTTCTTTAACAGATCGGGATCTTTGGTAAAAACTGCCCCTCCCTCAATTGTATGAAACAGTTTTGTAGAGTGAAAGCTTGTTGTACTGATATCACCATATTCAAATATCGATCTGTTTTTATATTGTGTGCCAAAACAATGTGCTGCATCATATATAATCTTCAAATTGTATTTATCAGCAATTTGCTGTATAGTATCAATAGCGCAGGGATTCCCATAAACATGAGTCGCCAATATAGCCGATGTTTTTGGGGTAATAGCATATTCAATTTTATACGGGTCAATATTAAACGACTCAGGATCAATATCAACAAATACCGGTTTGCACCCCTGCCAAACAATACTGCTTGTAGTAGCAACAAACGAGAATGGTGTTGTAATTATTTCGCCTGATAAATTCAGGGCCTTAATTGCCAGTTGCAGGGCCACCGTTCCGTTCGAAACAAATAGTAAATGATTTATTCCAAGGTATTCCTTTAACTTTAGTTCGAGAGTGTTTACCAATGGGCCATTATTAGTTAGCCATTGCCGCTGCCAAATACTTTTAACATAACTTTTAAATTCTTTTTCGGCGGGGAGAAAGGGTTTGGTTACAGGTATCATCTTTTTAAAATTAATTGGTTAAAATCGCTCAGTGCCTGTAGTTTAATAATTAAGCCGGATGCAAAGTAAAGCACTGCGTAACTTGCACCTGTTAGTATAATCAGCGGCAGATCGGGTATTAACAAGTTGGTTAGAATAAGGTTGAACAAGAAGCATAAAGCACCTATTGCACCGGCCAATAATAGTATTGGCAAAATATCTGCAATTTGTTCTTTGATTGGATAAGAAATAAGCTTGCCGCTGTATATTGAATTAATATAATATGCAACAAAATTGAAGGCCAATTGAAAATAGAGCAATCCGTAAATACCAAATTGTATAAAGCTTAAAATACCTATTACACTAAGAATTTTTTTAACTACCTCTAACCTGAGGAATAAAGCACTTTTACCCAGTACCTTTAACACATTCAGATTATATGAGTGTAAAGGATACATGATGCCACTTATACACAAAATTTGAAAGTATGGAACAGCCGGCAGCCACTTATCAGTTAATAAAAGGTGAAACAAGGGCCTGGCAATTACACATAAAAATATAAGTGAAGGTGCATTCCAGAAAAGCACTTGTTGCATCAATTTTTTATATACGCTTTTTAGTTTAACAACGTCGTCCGAAATCTCGGCAAACATGGGATATGTAGCTTTATTAATTGCTGCAGAGATATTGCCTATAGGTAACTGGCTTACGGCATCGGCGCGAGAATAAAAACCAAGCTGCGATGCAGAAAAATATTTGCCTATAATAATGAGGTATAGGTTTTGATAAACAGTATCCAGTATACCGGATAATGTCATTTTGTAGCCGAAATTAAGGTGATTTTTAAAACATTTTTTATCAAATATCAAAGCAGGCCTCCAATCTGATGTTATCCAATGCATTGCTGTTGATAAGAACGATGTACACAAACCCATCCATACCAGGCTCCAAACCCCATAACCCATTTTTGCAAGTACTATTCCTAATAAACCACCACCAATAGCCGCAGGTATCTGCATATTGGTTTGCTTTTTAAATTTCATTTCCTTTATAAGCAGCGTACTTTGCACACCAAAAAACGCATTGATAATCAGGATTATCCCATATACCCGAACAATGTTTTTTAATAGCGGCTGATTATAAAAATCAGCTATAAGGGGTGCTGTTAAAAACAGCAAAGCATATATCAGTGTGCTTCCGGCAAGGTTGAAATAAAATATGGTTGAATAATCGCGTTGATCAGCATCTGTTGTGCGTATAAGTGATGTGGTTAATCCGCTATCTAATAATGTATTGCCGATAGCGATAAAAAGCGATAACATCGCAATCAGGCCAAACTCGGCCGGATCAAGTATCCGGGCCAAAAAAATAGAGATGCAAAAACTAACAAGCTTTGAACTAACCTGCTGCCATAACGACCATAATAAGCCAGAAACAGCTTTTTCTTTTAAACTCATTTAATCGTTTATAGACGGGCATCAACAATGCTATCGGGTAAAAATGCCTTAAGGTCGTATAAAACCGTATTAGGTTTGCACAAACCCTTTAGGTCCATCTCTTTAAATTCGTTATGTGCAACGGCAAGCAAAATACCATCGTATGTGCGGGTTTTCGATTCGCCATTTTCGCAAATAATGCCGTAAGCTTTTTTTGCATGATCGGCATTGGCCCAAGGATCGTGGATATGGACTTTTACATTATATTCTTCTAACCTGCGTACAATATCAATTACACGGGTATTGCGTACATCGGGGCAATTTTCTTTGAATGTAAAACCAAGTACAAGCACCTCTGCATTAACAAGTGACGTACCTTTACAAGTCATTTTCTTAATAAACTGGTCGGCAACGTATGCGCCCATCGCATCGTTTATGCGCCGACCAGCCAGGATTATCTCGGGATGATAACCAACTTCCTGTGCTTTTTGAGCAAGATAATATGGGTCTACACCAATACAATGTCCGCCAACCAAGCCTGGTTTAAAATCAAGAAAATTCCATTTTGTTCCGGCGGCTTCCAGTACCTTATGCGTATCAATACCCATCTTATTAAATATCATAGCCAACTCGTTTACAAAAGCAATGTTTATATCCCGCTGGGCATTCTCAATTACTTTGGCTGCCTCAGCAACCTTTATCGAATCAGCTTTAAATGTCCCGGCGGTAATAACAGATCCATATAGCTGATCTACTATTTCGGCGGTTTCAGCGGTTGACCCAGATGTGATCTTACGTATATTGGCCACAGTATGCGTTTTATCGCCGGGATTTATTCTTTCAGGCGAGTAGCCAGCAAAAAAATCAATATTAAACCGCAGCTTAGATGCTCTTTCCAAAACAGGCATGCATTCATCCTCGGTAACTCCCGGATAAACGGTCGATTCATAGATCACGATATCGCCCTTTTTTAGAATCTTACCGATCAGTAAACTTGCATCGATTAACGGGCTCAGGTCCGGGCGATTATTTTTATCAACCGGTGTTGGTACAGTGATAATATAAATTGAACATTGCTTTAACGACTCAATCTCGGTTGTAAAAAAAAGCCCTTTAGTAGTTGTGCACACATACGTAATAACGTCCATCAATTCCGGCTCACTTATTTCCTTTGTATGGTCAAAACCATCTTTAAGCTGGTCTATCCTTTTGGGGTTGATGTCGTAACCAAATACTTTATATTTTTTCGCAAATTCTACCGCAAGTGGCAGACCAACATACCCCAGGCCTACAATTCCGATCTTTTGATTATAGTTTAACTTTTTCATTTTCTTGATTTACAGATTGAAGCATAACTTGTTGAAATGGGATACGGGTTACCAGGGCACAGTTGATCTTGTCTAAAATCATTAGTACGTTTTTACCGTTAACCTGTACCACCTGGCCTTTTTGATTAACAAAAACCCCGGCTTTTATTAATACATGATCTCCTACCGCTATATTTTGCAGATTAACCGCCTCAACATCTTTATAAAGGGCCAGGTTTATTTTTATATCTTCAATGGCTTTATCAGGTACTACAGCGGGCCTACCCATGAAGTACACATAATTAAGTACACCTAATGTGTACAATACAATAGCTTCTTCGCGTAAGCTAACCCTTACAAATACGTACGAGTTAAATAATGGCAGGCTTACACTTTTTTTCCGGTCGGCCCATTGATTTTGTACTTGCCGTAATGGGCAATAAGCCTCAATACCCCGCTCATTTAGCTGTTTTTCAACTTTCTTTTCCCATCTGGGTCTGGTGTATATTACCAGCCATTTTTTTTCATTAAAATTAATAACTGACCTTTTAATGGCATTCAATTGTGTTTCCATAAAATATTGGGTATTAGTAATGACGACGTTTGATTAAGACAATAGCTTCGCCATATCACTTACGTGATAATTTTAGCTACATTTTAAAAAATTGATCAAAAAAATGGCGGAGCCTGATGAAGAAAAATATTATTTAAGCTTTTTTATTCGGGAATTATAATTGGTAAGTATGGCCTTTTTATTCCTATTCAATTTATTGCATTGTTAAAGGATGTATCAACAGGAAATAATACTGAAAGCTTACTTTTTTATTAATTGGTACTATAAATTATTAACAGATCCGTTGGTTATTAAACACCAGAGGTGACTGAATAACCATACCTTCCATAAGTATATCCTGGGCGGTTCTCACTTTTTGCATCATTAAGAACAACCATCAGATTTTTTAATTTTTCATTCTCATGAATATCTCTAAGTATATCCAGTTGTTCGGTATTTGTATAATTGTAACGCACCAGATAAATGCTTAAGTCGGCATTTTTTGCCAGGCTAAAGGCATCTGCTACAGTGCCAATCGGCGACGTATCAACAATTATATAATCAAACTTCGGCCTTAATACGTCAAAGAGCTGATCTACCCTCTTGCTGGTAAGCAATTCTGCAGGATTTTCAGGCATTGAGCCGCAACCCATAACATATAGATTGTGTGCATTATCATAAGGTTGAATATTTAACTCTTCGGTATTGCCTTCCAAATAACTACTAATACCCTTTTGTTGAGAAAGCCCCATTTTTTTAAGCAGATCCGGGTTTCTCAGATCAAATTCCATAATTAATACTCTTTTATTAAGTAATGCAAGTGTTAGCCCCAGGTTTATGCTGAAGAATGTTTTTCCCTCACCTTTCATACACGAGGTTACAAGCATCACCTTATTTTGCAAATGATCATTTAAAAAACTAAGGTTTGTACGTATATACCTAAAAAGCTCTGTTATAGTTGACGTACCGCCATTTTGAATAGCGATGGGTTTTTTAAGGTCGCAATGAGTTAATTCGCCAAGTATTCTTATGCCATTAAGTTCTTTAAGGCCTGTTGTATCTTTAACTTTCGAATTAAATTTTTCGCCACCATATATCAGAAAGCCAGGTAAAATAAGTCCTAAAATACTTCCATATAAGTACATTAATGGTTGTTTTGGATATTCAGGATTAGTACTGTAAGCCGGCTTATCTACCAGTTGTGAGGTTGGTATTGTTGCAGATAAAGAAAGTGCAGTTTCCTCGCGTTTTTGCAAAAAGTATTGATAAAGATTTGTTTTAACGATCTGTTCTCTACTATGTTGCAACAACCCTCTTTCGAGTGCAGGTACCGATTGTATTCTGGATATATACCGGGCTGAGTTCTTTCTCAGTTGATTATTTTCAATTACGAAACCTTTTTTAATATTTTCAAGGTTCTCCATAATATTTAAACGTAACCCGGATATTTGGTCGCTAAGATTTTGAACAAGCGGATTACTCAAATTCGCGCTGTGCAACATCCTGTTTCTTTCAATCTGTAAATCATTAAACCGGCCTATTAATGTATTTAATACCGGATCTTTCAGCCCCATTGTACTTGGTACAACACTAAACTGATTATTGGTATTACTTAAATATGTCGAAATGGAATTTGCTATACCCAATTGAACTTCGGATGTCTCAAGTAGCTGACCATATTCAGCAGACTTAGTTAGATTGATCTGTGTACCGGCAGTTGCGTCAATAGTATAGTTTTGTTGCTTGTAGTTTTCCATGGCGCCTTCGGCTGCGGACAGATCCTGCTCCATGGCTTTCAAACGTTTATCTATAAATATGATGGTGTTAACGGCCATTATATTCTTTTTTTGAACGTTCTCAATATTGTAAGTATTGATAATGTTTGTCAGGATATCCACCCCCCGTGCAGGTACAGCATCATTTAAACTTAAAGTTATCGTATTAGATTCCTTTATAACCGGGTTGACTTTTAACAGGCCCGCGCTATATGACGCCGCCATTTTATTGAGATCGTTAAATCGAATATAAAC
Organism: Mucilaginibacter sp.; assembly: GCF_028288205.1. GTDB lineage: Bacteria > Bacteroidota > Bacteroidia > Sphingobacteriales > Sphingobacteriaceae > Mucilaginibacter. Next base: position 42,989 of record NZ_JAQBOD010000031.1, on the reverse strand, counting down.
GGGTTCATTATTGTTTGAAAAGGCCGACCCTTTATTTACAATAAATTTGTAGTCGGCATGCTGTATTGGATATCCATATTTGCATACCCATGTCTGGCTACCCTCTTTTAAAAGAAAAGTGCTATCAGACAAACTTACCAAGCTTAACTCTTTTAAATATGCAGTTTTTTTCAGCTGGTTTATAGAAAGCAAAAATGGAACTTCTTTGTTATATAACTCGCTGGTTTTAAGACCATTCTTCTTAAAATAACTGGTTTCCAGGTTTAACTTGCTCAAGGCATTATATATTAAATCTTTTGATCTCAGTATCTCTATTTCATTATCAGCGGTTTTAGTTTCCTGGAACATATTAAGGTCGCTAAATGCAGTCGATTTAAGGATACCATCACCTTTTTTGTCATCAAGTATGAGTAATGTACTGCTCACCTTGTATATTGGCGTAGCATTATCCAAATAAAACCATACTCCGGCCAGGCACAGAACAAGTGCTATTAAAAACCAATACCATTTTTTTAAGTATGGCATAATTTTTTCTTTAAAATTATCAGGGCGTGTTGCCGGATTTAAAACAAATTTGGTATTCATGGCTTTTAGTTTTAACATTTGTCAATAATTTGATTACTTAATTATTATCGTTTTAACACTACTGCTGCCAAAACTGCCAAGGCAGATATTGAGGCTATAATCAACGGCATTAATCGTGTATTCTGGCTATACTCAACAGCTTTCGACTTATCAGGCTCAACGTATACAATGTCATTTTGCTTCAGATAGAAATAAGGCGAATCAAATGAATCTTTGTTGTTAAGATTCAACCTTTTCAATGTTTTAGTACCTCCATCATTACGTATAACCAATACGTTATCTCTTTTGCCATATACGGTCATATCACCGGCCATACCAAGCGCTTCAAGTACATTTACTTTTTCATTTGTTATAATAAAGGTTGAAGGCTTATTTACTTCGCCTATTACCGTAATCTTAAAATTCACTATTTGAACATCCACTAATGGGTCCTTTACTTTTTTACTCAATTCGACGGTGATCGCTTTCTGAGCCTCTTCAATATTCATTCCTCCAATTTTAAAACCACCAATTATTGGGAGGTCTATCAAACCATCTTTATTTACCCTGTACCCATCAATTTTTGATGGTGCATATAGTGCATATAGTGCAGCGTTTTTATTTAAAAACAAATTATCAGATTCAGGATTAAGGCTGTGCATGGTAATATTAACCATGTCATTTGGCGCTATATGAACCTCCTGGTTTTTAGGATTAGCAACTGCCCCTACATTTGTCAGGTTACTAAAATATACAAGGTCTCTTCTTGATGCGCACCCGCTTGCAAACAATAGGGCCAAAGCGCAGCTGCAATAAAATGTTTTAATATTCATTGGTTTAAGGATAAAAGATGAGTGACTAAACATATTCATATGTCAAATGTATATGTTTGATTATCAATAAAATACAATTTGTGTAGATTGGAATTAAAATGTAAAAAGGGGGAATTTATTTACACTTAATGTAAAACAGGAAATCGGGGATTTTACAAATACTGTAAAAAACAATGTGCATAATAAAACTTTTGATTGCAAAAACAATAACGAAACAGGCAGAAGAAACAACCAGAAAAGCAGGCGAATACTTATTCAACCGTAACCGATTTGGCCAGGTTACGTGGCTGATCAACATTACAACCCCGCATTACAGCTATATGATATGCCAGCAATTGTAATGGTACCGTGGCTATCAATGGCAAAAAGGCCTCATCGGTATCAGGTATCTCAATATAATAGTCGGCCATTTCTTTCAGCTGTGTATCGCCTTCGGTAACGATAGCGATTATTTTTCCTTTACGGGCTTTAACCTCCTGGATATTACTGACTACTTTTTCGTACGACGAATTTTTAGTTGCAATAAAAACAACCGGCATTTCTTCATCAATTAGTGCAATGGGGCCGTGTTTCATTTCGGCAGCGGGATAGCCCTCTGCATGGATATAAGAAATCTCCTTTAATTTTAACGCGCCCTCGAGCGCTACCGGGAATCCGCTTCCCCGCCCTAAGAATAGGCAGTTTTTGGCATCTTTGATCTGAAAAGCAATATCCTTTATCAGCTCGTTTTTTGCCAAAACCCTTTGTATTTTATCCGGAATATTATTCAACTCAGTTAAAAGACCAGTTAATTCTGTTGGCTTGAGAATCCCTTTTTGCTGAGCAATATAAAAAGCAATAAGGGTTAAGACCGTTACTTGTGCGGTAAAGGCTTTTGTTGATGCTACACCGATCTCTGGCCCCACATGTGTATACACTCCGGCATGAGTGATCCTCGGAATTGATGCACCTACAACATTGCAAATACCAAAAATTGTTGCTCCCTTTTCTTTTGCGATTTCAATAGCAGCCATGGTGTCGGCTGTTTCGCCCGATTGCGAAATGGCAATAATCAGATCGCCTTTATTAATAATCGGATGACGGTATCTAAACTCAGAAGCGTATTCAACTTCAACCGGAACCTGTGCAAATTCTTCAATTAAATACTCCCCCGCTAAACCTGCATGCCACGAAGTGCCACAGGCAACAATAATGATCCGATCTATGTTTTTTAACTTTTCGGCATATTGTTTAATTCCACCCAATTCAACTTTTCCTTCTTTGGGATAGAGCCGGCCTCGCATGCAATCTGTTAAAGAGCGGGGTTGCTCAAATATTTCCTTTAGCATAAAGTGCTCAAAACCACCTTTTTCAAGCTCCTCCAGCTTTAGTTCAAGCTCTTGTATTAAAGGTGTTTGCACCACGTTATCGAGGTGTTTTATTAAAAGCCGGCTTCTTGTTATTAATGCTATTTCATTATCTTTTAAATAAATAACTTTTTTAACATACTCTACAATAGGTGTTGCATCCGAGGCTATGAAGTATTCGCCTACGCCAACACCTATAACCAGTGGGCTGCCCTTTCGTGCTGCAATTAACTGGTTGGGGTTTTCCCGGTCTAAAATCACAATGGCGTAAGCACCTATAACTTCGTTTAGCGCAAGCCTAACGGCCTCGACGAGGTCGGTTTGCGCAATGTTTTGTATCTCTTCTATTAAATGAATCAATACCTCTGTATCGGTATCACTATCAAACTGATGCCCACGACTTAAAAGATCTTCTTTTATTGTGGCATAATTCTCAACTATGCCATTGTGAATAATGTGCAGACGTTTGTCGTTCGAAGAATGCGGATGCGAATTATAGTCGGATGGTTGGCCATGCGTTGCCCATCGGGTATGTCCTATTGCTATTTTACCACTTTTGTCTTTACCCTCGGCGAAGTGTTCAAGTGCTGTAACCTTTCCGGCTTTTTTATAAACGTTAAAACCGAAATTGTTTATAATTGCAATACCGGCGCTGTCATAGCCTCTGTATTCCAGCCGGTTCAGTCCCTTAATTACTATTGGCCATGCATCGCGATAACCAATATAACCTACAATTCCACACATAAAATCTGATTCAATAATTAATTAAAAAACCTAAAATCATTTAGCATGATAAAAAAGATTACCATTTGATTTTTAAAACCAAGCGATTGCTACTGTTAAAATTTACTTGAATAAGGAGCAGTTTTAATTAGGCTTGTAAAAACGCTGCTGCTCTCATAACTGATGTGGATGAGTTTACTTTGAATTAACCTTGCCCGGGCAGGTACATCCTTTTTTCAATCGGCTGATAATATTCATTCAGATTTTCAGGTATCCTGGCATTATAACCTAAAACTTGCCTCAAATTCTCATCCAACCCCTCACCAAAAGCATAGCCCAGGGCCCTTGGATAATCAAGTTGTGGTTTAAAAAACGGCCGGGTAAAGGCCATGGTTAAAGCTCGTCTTGGACTTTCCGTATTGTTCTTGCCTGCTGCATGCCATAAATTCGCATCAAAGGCTATAATACTGCCTTTTTTAACTACAGCACGATCTGCATTGTTGTAAAAGAAATCATCATCCGGCTTTTCTTCTTGCGTATGTGAGCCCGACAAAAAATGAGTAGCACCGTTATCAAGTGTAAAATCGTCAAGAATAATCATGAGTTGAATCATTAACTTAAAATCGCCTGTAAAGCTCCTGATATCGCGGTGTACATTTTGAACATATCTGCCTGTATTTTTTACGTTTATTACTGCGCCCAGCGAATTTAAAATATAGTTACCCTTTAAAAAATGCCTGATCTGATCTGCACAATACCTTTGTTTAAGAAACTTCAAGGTAAATGTATCCTTTTCAACCAGGTGATGAAGAGTCCCATCCATATTGGCAGCTATTCCGTTATTTATTTGAATTTTGCGCCTTACTTCATAAAGTTTCGCCAACGAATCGGTTATTTCCTTCAAAAAATCAGCATCAACAGCATCTTCATAAATGATCCAGCCATGATCGCTAATAACCTGCTCAAAAGTGGCCAGGTCAGCCTCCGAATAGTTAAATTTATTTTCCATGTTACTGAATTTTATTAGCGTGGTTAATTGACTACTGTTTCGATGTTTGAAATGTATGGCTGTGTATTTCTTTTTGGTTGCCGATATAAAGGGAAATATGCGGATTCCGGGTCTATCTCAATTCCAGCTTTTGCAACCATATTATTATAAGCTGCATGGTCATTAATGTAACACCAGATGCGGTCTTTCACCTGTAAATCTGAAAAATATCTTTTGAACGTAAAGAGTGAATCCTGTTTACCACCTACTCCACCTCCGAGATGAAATATCTTCTTACCCAGCCTTCTGCCAATCATGCTTATCTCATCTGTTAGCAGTTTACTTGGCGACTCTTTTAAATAGTCGGGAGATGTTGCTGAAAGATGATTTCTGATAATATTGCCAGACGACAGAACAATGGCTCCGCAAATAAGCTCTGTTCCGTTATAGATAAGAAGCAGCTTATTATCATACCCTTCCAGATCAAGTATATCCGTAAAGTATTGTTCACTAAGGTAATAGCGTGAAGAGGCATTTAAACGATCCATATTTTTGTGATAGATATCAATAAAAGCTTTAATCTCATTCAAATCAGTGGCCTCTTTAATTACATATCCTTGCTCCCGCAATTTTCTTATTTGCCTGAAAAGCCTTTTATCATACTTTTTTTGTTGATCTTCAACAGAAACAGTAAGGTCCATATACAGTGTTGTGCCATTTTCCTGCACACCACCTAAGCTTTCCAATAGGTGGTGCTGTCCAATAAAGGGATGAAGCCTTGAAAATATACAAACAGCATTCTCATCTTTCATAAATTTCATAAACGCGGCTTTAAAATTGGCCATTGTTCGTTTTGACACATTGACAAGATCCATATTTGATATTGGACCACAGTAACCATATACTGAGGTCATATCACAATATGCAGACTTTTCAATTTTCCTTTTTATAACCGGCAAAGCAATAAACAGATCATTTTCCTGATGTACGAATAATAGCGACTCGCCCTCGTCATTTAAAGAATGATACATCCATGAATGAAATATATCGTGAAAAACTGACTTGCTTACATAACTATCCCACTCTTTTCTGTTTTTAATTGCAAAATTATGATAACCCATAAAGTTTAGTTTAAATAGTATTTAATAACGCGTTTAGTAATTAAATTTGATATAAAAATTAGTTCATCCGGAAGTAAACAAGTTCTGGTTATTACTGTACTGTACCATGCACACGTTGGTACACCCTGGTACACCCAAAATTGCCTTTACGAAAATTAAGATGCTGACAGAGGGTTAAAAAGGTATTTAAGTGTATTATAAGCCTTGCGTATCCTAAATCGGCGCAGTTCAAATAAAATATCTCTTTTCAGGTAGAGTAATAATAATTTTCTTTTTTGGGGCCATTTGTAGCTAAAATGTCTGATGATAAGATTAAAATCACTTATCACCATCTCTTTCCGCGCATCAGTTTTAACCATGCTCCATATACCGCCAACATGATTCCGGTAACAGCTCATCACTTCGGGCATCACATATATTTTAAGACCGGTACTGTATGTCGCAAATATCTTCAACAGTTTATCTACAGCAAAGACATTAAAGTACCACGGCTTATAAAACACCTGATTCACCTCCGGAATATTACGATATACTACTGTAGCTGTTTTTGTTTCTGTTTGTTTGCCTGTTAATAAATCGTGATAGGTGTGTACCAATGGTACAGGGTTGGGGTCAACATGCAAAGTATTATAATCTGTATCAATTACCCGTGTATAGTGGCAGCATATAACATACCCAGGGTTTTGTTCTAAAAAATCAACTTGTTTTTGTAGTTTGTATGGGTCTGTCCAGAAGTCGTCACCATCGCAAAGCGCAATATATTTCCCTACACAAGCTTCAACTATATTCCGCATATTCTCATGAGCGCCAACATTCTTATTTCCTGAAGTCAACTTTATCTTATCCGGATATTTTTCTTTATACTCCTTTATCACGTCTGCCGCTCCATCGGTAGAGCAATCATCGCCAATAACAATTTCGAACGGAAAATTTGTTTTCTGCATTAAAAAGCCTTCAATTGATTGGGCTATAAATTGTTTATGATTATATGTGATACAACATACACTTACTATCACATCATTCTTTGTTACCATACTTTTTTTAGTTTTTGTGATTTCGGGTTCAATTTCATAAAATGAGTACCTTATATTCAACTCCGACGGTTGTTAGGGCTTAAACCAATAACCTTATTTTTAACAGTTTGCAGCAGGTTGTTTTTGTCGGGAGGGGGCAATTATTAAAATAAAAATACGATGCCGGTCATTAGGGAATGGCCGAACGTAGCTTCGCTCCCCCAGTTACATTGTTGTGTTTTCTTACTGTTGACAGATGAACATTTGTGGTACTGATATTTATCGTTGTTCATCATATCAAAAACAAATTGATGATATTGCTTTTGACATATCAAATATAATATCTTGATACACAATATATCAAAACATTATGCGAGTTGCACTTAACTTGTAATGCACCGTTGATTCTTTACGTTTATTGTGCATATATATTTACAAAAGCTGTAAAAAAAAGTTTTATTATAACACAAACCCGAATAATATTTCCTGAAAGTTGGCAAAAAAACCGGCAATTATTTGATCTGCCGGCTCGGTTATGATTTTAATGTTGATAAATCGGTAAGGAATAAACCTATTTAATTTGATCAATAAAGTGGAGGGTAGCTTAACTATACCAGGGTCTTTAATTAACGCTAATTATCTAATGATAAATGGGGATTTGACTAAAAGTTAAAAGCCTGTAAACTATTAATTTACAGGCTTTTGCTTGTTTTTTATGACTTTAGTTGGAAGATCATTATTAACAACAAATATTACCACGGACTTTCCTTATCAACCGTATCCATATCATTACTAAAGTATTTACCGGTTGGGCCATCGGCACCAATAGTTGCGTATTTGACAATTATAGCTGCTGCATCATTAACATTGCCGGTGCCGCGGTGTTGGTTAAAGTCGGTTGCTGTAAAGCCCGGGTCAACTACATTTATTTTAAATGCGGTATCCTTTAGTTCAAAAGCTAACGCGATAGTATAAGCATTTAATGCAGTTTTTGAAGGCCCGTATGCCCCACCTTTAAAATTATAATACTTCCATGATGGATCGCTATGTAAGGTTAACGAAGCCAGACCGGAGGTTACATTTACAATCCGCGGGCTATCAGATTTTTTCAACAGATCAAGAAAAACCTGCGTAACTTCTATAGTCCCGAAAAAGTTGGTATCGAATACTTTCTTAATAGTTGTAGTATCCAAACTGCTTGGCGGTTGTGGGAAACCACCACTTATGCCGGCGTTATTAATAAGCACATCTAATGAATTTAGCTTCTTCCCTATTTCTTCGCGCGCTTGCTTAACAGATGCCGGGTTGCTGATATCTATTTGTATAGCTTCTATATTGTCCAACCCTTCAGCTTTAAGTTTTGCTACTGCCTGTTCACCATTTTCTATATCACGGCTGCCTAAATAAACATAATAACCGGCTTTCGCCAATTGTCGCGCGGTTTCAAAACCTATGCTTTTGTTGGCTCCTGTAATTAATACTGTTTTCATAATAGTTGATGTAATGTCTTAAAAGCTTTAACAACTTTAAAAGTTGTTAAAGCTAACAATAAGTGCTATGTCGTCACAGACAACGGGAAAAAATCCTATTTTTGCACCTTTAATAAAATATCGTTACACAACATGAGTATTGCACTATCCGAACAGGAAATTATACGCCGCGAATCTTTACAACAATTACGTGCTTTAGGCATTAACCCCTATCCTGCCGAAGAGTTTAAAGTTACCGCGCAGGCACAAGATATTACCGATAATTTTGAAGCACATCCTGATACTTATAAAAATGTAACTATTGCAGGCCGTATCATGAACCGCCGCATAATGGGCAGCGCATCATTTGCCGAATTGCAGGATAGTACCGGCCGTATACAGATATACTTAAAACGTGATGATATTTGTCCTGATGAGGACAAAACCCTATATAATACGGTATTTAAAAAACTATTAGATATTGGCGATTACGTAGGCGTTAAAGGCTACGTTTTTTTAACCCAAACCGGCGAAATATCTGTACACGTACAGGAATTAACCATCCTGGCTAAATCACTAAAACCACTACCTGTTGTTAAACGTGATGAAGAAGGAAACATTCACGATGGCTTTACCGATCCGGAAACACGTTACCGCCAGCGGTATGTAGATTTAACAGTTAACCCGGAGTTTAAACAGATATTTATTAAACGCTCTAAAGTGATAAGCGCTATGCGCAATTACTTTAATAAACAGGGATGGCTGGAGGTAGAAACACCCATACTGCAACCTGTACATGGTGGCGCGGCGGCGCGGCCTTTTGCTACACATCATAATACGCTGGATATGCCATTGTTTTTGCGCATAGCTAACGAACTTTATTTAAAGCGCTTAATTGTAGCCGGGTTTGATGGTGTTTATGAATTTGGTAAAATGTTCCGTAACGAGGGCATGGACCGCACGCATAACCCCGAGTTTACCGCTATGGAAATATATGTAGCCTATAAAGATTATATATGGATGATGGAGATGGTAGAGAATTGCCTGGAGGAAGTAACCCGTGCAGTACACGGTATTGCAGCAGTACAGGTTGGCCCCAATGAAATAAACTTTGCAGGGCCATATACCCGATTATCCATGTACGATTCTATTCTGAAATACACAGGTATCGATGTATCGGCAATGGATGAAGCAGGCTTACGCGAAACTTGTGCCAACCTGAAAATTGAGGTTGATGCTTCAATGGGTAAAGGCAAGTTAATAGACGAGATATTTAGCGCGAAAGTGGAAGCTAATCTGATACAACCAACCTATATAACCGACTACCCTATAGAGATGACCCCGCTTGCCAAAAAGCACCGCACAAAGGATGGCCTGGTTGAGCGTTTTGAACTGTTTGTAAATGGCAAGGAAATAGCCAATGCCTATTCTGAGTTAAATGACCCTATAGATCAGCGCGAGCGTTTAGAGGAGCAGTTAGTTTTAGCCGGCCGTGGTGATGATGAAGCAATGGCGATGGATGATGATTTTTTACGCGCGTTGGAGTACGGGATGCCGCCAACATCAGGTTTGGGCATTGGTATAGACCGTTTAGTAATGCTATTAACCAACCAAAGCACTATACAGGAAGTGCTGTTCTTCCCGCAAATGCGGCCGGAGAAAAAAGTTAAAGTTGCTACTGCCGATGACTTTATAAATATAGGCGTACCCGCCGAATGGGTACAAGTACTAAATAAAATGGGCTTTAATACGGTTGAGGAATTGAAAGCTGCAAACCCCAACAAGGTGTTTAATGATTTGGGCGGAATGCGTAAAAAATTAAAGCTGGAAATTACTATGCCTGATAAGGAATTAGTGATGGGCTGGTTTGAATAAGAGGTACATAACACCGGTTTATAGGTATTGTAACATTATCAACACCTGTTATTAACAATTCTTTAATATAATAATAAAACTGCGGAAACTTTGGCACTGAATGTGTTAGTTACATTTACATACACATTTTTATGCAAAAAGTTATGACTAATTCCATATTAGAAATCACAGACAGCGAATACTTAATTAAGCTAAACAGATCAAGTTTTAACTTGTCTTTTATCAGGAGCTTATTAAAGATGGTTGAAGTGGCTGATCCGTACGAAGAAAACACCGGAACCCCCGACAGGAATATTTCCTACAATCAAAATCACTTGTCTGAACCTGATTATTTCAGTTCGATAGAAGATAAATAGCCTTTAAAAGTTATTTATTTAAATTAAAACTGCTGGCGATACCCGCCCTTAATTACCTGTTTATCCATCTGCGCCATTTGCTGTTTCATCATTTTTATCTGGTCTGTCAGCAATTTATTCTTATCATCTTTACCAGCTTCCGATAGATACATCTGTGCCTCGCGCTTATTGCGCTTAGCCATCGCTATGCCTGCAAGGCTCAGTTTAGCTAAAGCTGTATTGTGCGACATGCTCATACCTAAAGACAGCGCCTTTTTAAAATATTTTTCTGATTTTAATGGTGACTTGCGCGATTCTATTAAGCCTATCAGCAGGTTATAATATCCATGCTGGTTTTTATGCAATTGCTTTTCGTAGTTGGTTATTTTCAATAACCACGCTTCAGATTTTTCTGACTTTTCTTTCCGCAAAAAATACTGGGCAATGATCATGTTCTCGTTAAAGAAAAAAGACAGCAGGAATATCCCACCCAGTAGTAACACTAATATTCCCCACCCCCAAAAACCAAAGACACAAAGTGCAACCGCGGCACCAAAAAAAACACAGGCTACGATAAGCCGAACTATATTTGACATAATTTTTTTATCCAATAAAATTAAAGTGCAAATATCCGTTTATTTGTACTCTTAATCAACACTTCATAAATATTTATGGCAATTGAATTAGAAGCTTCCTGGCTGAAAGTTTTAGATGATGAATTTAACAAAGATTACATGCTTAAGCTTAAAGAGTTTTTAAAAAATGAGAAACAAGCGGGCAAAACCATCTATCCAAAAGGCAGCGATATTTTTAACGCATTCCGGCACACCCCATTCAATGAGGTTAAGGTAGTTATACTTGGCCAGGACCCATATCACGGGGCTCAACAGGCGCATGGTTTGTCTTTTTCTGTACAAAAAGGTGTTGCTGTACCGCCATCATTACAAAATATATATAAAGAATTAGCAACAGATATCCCCGGCTTTACCATCCCTAAAACCGGCGACCTTACCCAATGGGCAAAACAAGGCGTACTATTACTAAACGCTACATTAACTGTACAGGCAGCAGAGGCCGGATCGCATCAAAAAAAAGGGTGGGAAAAATTTACAGATAGCGTTATAAAAACCATATCCGACAAAAAAGAGGGGGTTGTATTTATCCTTTGGGGAAATTATGCACAGTCAAAAAGTGTGCTGATAGATGAAAATAAGCATTTAATTATAAAGTCTACACACCCATCGCCATTGGCAGTTAGCCGCGGCGGTTTTTTTGGCTCAAAACCTTTTTCAAAAACAAATGCTTATTTAGAAAAGCAGGGTGAAAAGCCGATTGATTGGAGTATAAGAGATTAGTGATTGGCTAATTAGAGATTAGTTCTTATCTATTGCTATGTAATTAGTTATGATATAACTCTAAGCTTTTACATGCCTAATCTCTAATTAACTAATCTCTAATCACAGCCACAGGCTTAGTATTCCAACGGCACTATCGGTTCCTTTTTACTGGTAGACATGATCATCATGGTTTGGAAAGTTTTAACCACACTTATGCGGCTTATTTTTTCCATTATCAATTGCTCATATGATTTGATGTCGCGCACGTATACTTTCAGCAGAAAATCGCACTGCCCGGTTACATGATGGCACTCGGTAACTTCTTTTATGCTTTGTATTTCATCAATAAAGGTTTGTATGGTATTTTTTTGATGAAAATCAAGCGATATCTGTATAAATGTTTTAATGCCAAGGCCCAGTTTTTCTTCATCAACCAATGCATGGTAGCTCTTTATATATTCGGCATTTTCCAGTTTACGAACACGCTCTAAAGTAGGGGCCGGCGAAAGTCCTATCTCGTTAGAAAGTTGGAGATTTGTTATTCTTCCGTTCTCCTGTAATATTCTAAGTATTTGCAGATCTATCCTGTCTAATTCAGCAGCCATAATTTTATTTATCTATAATTAACAACAAATTACAAAATTATATTTTTCATTATCAAAAATTATAAAATATAATTCTACAATTAAATTTTTTAGACAAGTCTAAATTTTTTATTAGATTTGCTTAAATGAATACTTTAGCCGAAGAAAACTATTTAAAATCTATTTATCATTTATCGCTTAATGATGTAAATGTCAGCACAAACCAAATCGCGGCGGCATTAAATACAAAAGCAGCTTCGGTAACAGATATGCTAAAAAAACTGGCAGATAAGGCACTGATAAATTATGCCAAATACCAGGGAGTAACGTTAACAGCTGCAGGTGAAAAAATCGCACTGCATATTATTCGGAAACATAGGTTATGGGAATATTTTTTGGTGGAGAAACTGCATTTTAAGTGGGATGAGGTACATGAAATGGCCGAGGAAATGGAGCACATATCATCAATTGAATTAATAGACCGATTGGATAAGTTTATGGACTACCCCAAGCATGACCCACATGGCGACCCAATACCCGACCGTAACGGTAATTTTAAGAAATACGAATTGAAACCAATAGCGGCCCTTAACGTTAATGAAAACGGTATTATATCAGGTGTGCGCGATCATTCGCCTGCGTTTTTGCAATACCTGGGAAAACAGCAGCTCACTATCGGCAAAAAAATAAAGGTTACAGAAATTATTGATTACGACCTTTCTATGATACTACAAGTTGAACAAACAGAGATACATATCAGCAGGGAAGTGGCAAAAAATTTATTGATCGCGATATGAAGAAACCATATAATGAATCATTAAGCAATGTCCACAGCTCTGTCGCTACCGAAGACAAAATCGGCTGGAAAAAGATAATGGCTTTTATAGGGCCGGCTTACCTGGTTAGCGTTGGCTATATGGACCCCGGCAACTGGGCTACTGATATAGCCGGCGGCAGCGCTTTTGGGTATAAGTTGATATGGGTGTTGTTCGCGTCAAATTTAATTGCTTTACTGCTTCAATCATTAAGCGCGCGCCTTGGTATTGTACGCGGGCTTGACCTGGCACAGGCATCAAAAATAACCTATCCACGTTTTATTAATTTTTGCCTTTATATATTAGCGCAGATAGCCATTATAGCCTGCGATCTGGCCGAGATAATAGGCATGGCAATAGGGTTAAACCTGTTATTCGACTTGCCGCTTATTTGGGGTGTTTCGCTAACTATAACAGATACATTGCTCATGCTTTTTCTGATGAACAAAGGCATGCGTAAACTGGAAGGCTTCATTGTATCGATGATTTTGATTGTCGGGCTTTCTTTTTTAATAGAGATGTTTATTGTAACGCCCGATGTTAAGGAAGTTGCAAAAGGCTTTATCCCCGCTAATTTAACAGGTAGCGCTTTATATATAGCCATTGGTATTATAGGCGCTACAGTAATGCCTCATAACTTATACCTGCATTCATCATTAGTGCAAACCCGGCAAATAACCCGTACTAATGCAGGTATTAAAACCGCTATAAAATTTAACCTGTTTGATACGGTAATTGCACTAAACCTGGCGTTTTTAGTAAATGCGGCCATATTGATATTGGCAGCCAGCGCGTTTTTTAAGAACGGCTATTTTCATATTGCCGAAATACAGGACGCCTATAAACTACTTGAACATATTTTTGGCAGGATAGCGCCTGTATTATTTGCCATAGCATTAATAGCAGCCGGGCAAAGCTCAACCATAACTGGTACGCTTGCAGGGCAGATTATTATGGAGGGCCATATTAACCTGCGTGTTGAGCCCTGGTTGCGTAGGCTGTTAACACGTGTATTAGCTATTGTGCCTGCTGTATTTACTATCATTTATTTTGGCGAAAATGGCCTGGGCAACCTCATTATATTAAGCCAGGTGGTGCTGAGCCTGCAATTGGGCTTCGCGGTTATCCCGCTTATCCATTTTACATCTGACCGTAAAAAGATGGGGAATTTTGTAATCAGCTTAAAAGTTAAAATTGCAGCATGGGCCAGCGCTGTATTAATAGTAGGTTTAAATGCCAAGTTAGTTTACCAGCAGATAAATAGCTGGGCAACAGAATCGCCATCAACTGCATTTTGGATGTATACATTAGTAATACCTATTGTGATTGGAATAGCATTATTATTGCTTTATGTATTTTTAAGGCCATTACTATTTAAACATAAGGATACACCAATTTATGTACCACACGGCATTGCCGCTGACATTGATAATTTAGAGGCTATTGATTATCATCATATTGGCGTAAGTATTGATTTTTCTAAAAATGATGCTAATTCTATACGTCACGCCATAATGCAGGGGGGCAAAAAAGCTACCTACACATTAATACATGTGGTTGAAACTGCCGGCGCACGTTATTATGGCGACCAGGCATTAGATCACGAAACGCAAAGTGATGTAGATAACCTGGACCACTATGTTACCACGTTAAAAAAATCAGGTTATAAAGCAGAGGCGAAAATTGGCTATGGCATTGCGGCAAGCGCTATAGCCAGTATAGTAACAGAGCAAAAAATTGATTTTATTGTAATGGGATCGCACGGACATAAAGCATTTAAGGACCTGATATTTGGCACAACCGTAAATAAGGTAAGGCACATGGTTGATGTACCTGTGCTGGTTGTTAAGCCGCATAAATAGTGATTAGAGATTGGTTAATTAGAGATTAGGCAAGATTACGTTTCAACTAATCTCTAATCACTAATTAACTAATCTCTAAATTCGTAAGTTTGCAGCGAAAGTTATGAGTGAGGATAATATATATATAAAAAACAAGAAAGCTTATTTTGAATACCATATACTGGATAAATACATAGCTGGTATAAAATTGTTAGGTACCGAAATAAAATCTATCCGTGAAGGTAAAGCAAACATTAATGATGCGTTTTGCACATTCATTAATGAACAACTGTACGTACGTAATCTGCATATAGCCGAATATTCATTCGGCTCATTCTACAACCACGAAGCCAAGCGCGACCGTATACTATTACTCAATAAGAAAGAACTAAAAAAGCTGCAAACCCGCGGCGAAGAAAAAGGATTAACCATAGTACCACTGGCACTATTCATCAGCGAACGCGGCTTTGCAAAACTTGAAATAGGCCTCGCCCAGGGTAAAAAGACATTCGACAAACGCGAAACCTTAAAAGAACGTGATACAAAGGTTGAAATGGATAGAGCGATGAAAAGATAGTTTGCAGTGGGCGGTTTTCAGTTAGCAGTACCAACTGCAAACCGCACTGAAAACTACAAACTGAACTTACCACGCCCGCTCTCCTACCAGCGGCACAAATCTAAAGGTATCCAGTTCGTGCTTTTCGTAATCATTCGCACCGGTTTTTAATATAGTTACCATTTTTTGCGATTCTTCATCACCAACCGGGATAACCAGTATACCACCTATGTTTAATTGGCTTAATAAAATCTCTGGTACGGTAGGTGCGCCTGCGGTAACAATTATTTTATCGTAAGGCGCATGGCTGGCAATGCCCTTAGAGCCATCGCCTAAAAAGAACCTTGGTTTATAGCCCATGCGTGGTAAAACCTGCCGCGTACGCTCATATAGTTTCTCCTGCCTTTCAATTGTATATACCTTAGCGCCAAGCTCTAATAATATACAGGCCTGGTAGCCCGATCCGGTACCTATTTCAAGCACCTTATCGCCTTTTTTAATATGCAGTAACTCCGTTTGATAGGCAACCGTATAGGGTTGCGATATAGTTTGCCCCTCGCCTATCGGAAAAGCGATATCCTTATAAGCCTGGTTCCAGAAAGTTTCATCGAAAAAGTAATGGCGCGTAACCTTACCAATGGCTTTAAGTACGTTTTCATCCTCAATGCCTTTTTTTCTTAATTCCTCTACCAGTTTTTTCCTGGCTCCTTGCTCACGGTAATTGTCTATATATTTGTATGCCATCAGTACACAAAGTTAATACGATTTGCGGCATTTTTACAGGGAGATTTAATAGGGATCCACATCAGGCTGTACCACACTGCCCTTACTCAATTTAGTAGTTTGAAACTGGGTGATCACATCCCGGATTGTAGCCTTCACTTTATTAATAGATATACCATCCTTTTCAAATTTCAGCATAATGGATTGTATATAATAATTACGAATACGGCTAACTAACGGAACCTGCGGACCCATTACCCGCGCTTCTCCAAAGTGCTTGCGTAATTCTGTACCGAGGTAAGTTGCCTGGTTATGTAATATCTCCGGATTTTTATGTTTTATATCTAAATTAATGATGCGATAGAAGGGCGGATAATGAAAACTTTTGCGCTCTTCCATCTCTGTAAAATACAGGTCGCGGTAATCGTTCTCTATTACCTGTTTTATTACCCTATGGCCGGGATCATACGTTTGTATCACCACTTTGCCTTGCTTGCCCCTGCGGCCCGCTCTGCCACTTACCTGAGCCAGCATTTGATAGCTACGCTCGTTGGCGCGATAATCCGGGAATTTTAACAAGCTATCGGCATTAATAATACCTATAACGGTTACATCAGCAAAATCAAGCCCTTTGGCTACCATTTGTGTGCCTACCAGTATATCTATTTTTTTCTCCTCCAGATCATTCAATATGTTTTGCAGGGAATTACGCGACCGGGTAGTATCCAGATCCATACGGGTTATACGTGCTTCAGGAAGTATCAGGCTCAATTCATCCTCTACCTTCTCGGTACCAAAACCTTTATATTCTAAATGGGTCGACCCGCAGGCCGGGCAAATAGCTGGTGTATCCTCTTTATAACCACAATAATGGCAGTGCAGTTTACCGCTATGTTTATGATAAGTAAGGCTTACATCGCAATTAATACATTTAGGGGTATACGCACATATTTTACAAAGCAAAACCGGAGCATATCCCCTACGGTTCTGGAACAATATAACCTGTTCTTTATTAGTAAGCGCTTGCTGTATATCCAGCATCAGCACACTGGTAAAATGTGATTGGATGGTTTTCTTCTTCGTCTCTTCGGCAATGCTAACCACTTCAATAGTAGGCAACTCTACACCGCCATAACGCTCTGTTAATTCGGCAAAGCCGTACTTGTGGGTGCGTGCATTAAAATAGCTTTCGAATGATGGCGTTGCCGAACCCAGTAACACCTTACCCTCATGCATATTGGCTAAAAAAATAGCCGCGTCGCGGGCATTGTAGCGGGGAGCAGGATCAAACTGTTTGTAGGATGTTTCGTGTTCTTCATCAACAATAATTAAACCCAGATCGGCAAAAGGCAAGAACACAGATGAACGCGCGCCCAACACCACTTTATATTCATTGTTTAGCACCTTTTGCCAAACCTCTACCCGTTCATTATCATTAAACCGGGAATGGTAAACACCAATACTGGCACCAAAATACTGGCGAAGTCGCTCTATAATATGTGTGGTAAGCGCAATTTCAGGCAACAGGTAAAGCACTTGTTTGCCTTGTGCTATCATTTCCTCTATCAGCCGAATGTATATCTGTGTTTTGCCTGATGAGGTTACGCCATGCAATAGTACTACATCCTTTTGTTCAAACTGTTGTTTTATATGGGTAAGCGCGTCTT
Source organism: Mucilaginibacter sp. (assembly GCF_028288205.1). Lineage (GTDB taxonomy): Bacteria > Bacteroidota > Bacteroidia > Sphingobacteriales > Sphingobacteriaceae > Mucilaginibacter. The sequence goes on along the minus strand of NZ_JAQBOD010000031.1, from coordinate 25,199 downwards.
GTTGCTGTGCACTTAGTTCAAACTTGCTGAATATATCCTCATCCTCAAAATACAAGCGACTTACATTCTTTTCTTCAGCAATAAATATCTCTTTTTCAATTAACGAAGCAATGCTTGCAGCGCCTGCCCCGCTCTCTTCTATCAACTCGTTTTTTGATATAGTTTTTTGGTGACGGGCCAGCTTAATATAAGCCAGTACCGCGTCGGCTTGTTTGGGCGCACGTTTCTCTAATATACCAAACAGCTCTTTTAAACTATCCTGCCCCTGGTATACAGGATTTAATGTAAGAAAAGTACGTTTACGGGGCTTATATTTATCACTTACCTCTTCGGATATATTGATAATGTTTTTTTCGAACAGCAAGTTCAATATTGGCATTACTGTTTTTTGCCCTAATAATTTTGCAATATCACTAACCGTTAACTCTGGTTGAATATCGAGCGCTTCAACTATCAAAAATTCTTTATCGTTAAGTGCGGCTTTATCGTATTCAAACCCTTTATTAAGCACTATCTTAGTTTCGCTGGCCAGTTTTAATGCTGATGGTAAAGCGGCATTCATTACTTCGCCCTCATTACACATATAATATTCGGCAAGCCATTTCCAGAATTGAAGCTGGCGTGTAGTTACAACAGGGCGTTCATCCAAAATATCCAGTAGATATTTTGCTTCATATTTTTCGGGAGCCTGCTCTGTAATGGCAGCAATAACAGCGGTATAAAGCTTGCTTTTGCCAAATTGCACCACTACTCTTTTGCCAGGCGCAACTGCATCGTTAAGCTCAAAAGGCACCCTATAGGTATAGTTTTTTGATATAGCTAATGGTAAAATTACCTCAACAAAAAATGTTTTACGATTAATGTATGGTGCCTCTGCAAACTCTAACATAATTTATTTGCCCCTCATCGCGGCCAATGCAAGCGTTACCCAGCCTGCCATAAATAGTAGCCCGCCAACAGGGGTTATTGGCCCCACTATCCATAACCAGCTCATATTTAAAAGGTCGCGGCAGGCCAACAGGTATAATGAGCCCGAAAAAAATATAATGCCGAATGTAAACAGGTAATAACTTACACTGATAAACTTATTTTTATTTTGACTGAATGTTGAAAGAAACAATAAGGCAAAAACATGGTAAAAATTATACTCAACAGCTGTGTGCCATACCGCTAATTGCTGTGGCTCTATCAATGTTTTTAACCTATGTGCGCCAAAGGCGCCGGCTATAACGGCCAACACACCAAAAACAGAAGCTGTAATGATTATTTTCTTATTCATGAGTATTTAAAATGCTAAGTTAACCAATTGAAAGTATTACTTGAATGCCTCGCTGTAAAAATCTAACTTGCAGGCATAAACAATTATGAGACGACTAATTATTATTACAATAATGCTGCTTATGGCCACCGCGGCAATAACGGTTGTCTATTTTAAAAATTTAAATACACCCGGGCTGCATGCCGGCCAAACCATGCGCTCCATCCCCGATAATGCTGCCATTGTTTTTGAATTTAATAACGATGATGGGTTTTATGATATTTTTAAGGGCAACAAACTATTTGCGTCGATAATTGGCGGGCAGCAACTTAACGATTTAGATGTATTACACAAACAATTGTTGGCAAATCCGTTGATCCAAAAGTTCTTTACTGGTCAAAATGCATTTATTTCATGCCATCCATCAAAAAATCATACTATAGATTTACTGCTTACCATAGCTGCCACAAAGGAGCTTAAGCCAAGTTACATAGATCAATTAACCAAACAAACAAATAAAGGCTTATTGGTTACTCCTGTTTTATATGATGGAAAAAAGGGATATATTATTTATTCTACCACAATTAAAAAACGATTTTACCTGCTAACTAAGGAAGATGGTATTTATTCGGGTAGTTTTTCTAAGGACCTGATAGATCAGTGCGCGAAGTATATCCCGCAAAAGGATAAACAAATTTTCTTAGAATTACCAGAGCAGCAAAATTCTACTTCGCTGGCTAACCTATATATAAATTACAGCCAGTTAAACCCATTATTTGAGCAGGTTTTTAAAAATAAGAATACGGATATTTTTAAAAGCTTCTGTTTACTGCCTGCCCTGGCCGCTCTTAATTTAAATTTCAAAAGCGATGCTTTGTTATTTACCGGATTTTCAAACATACAGCATAATCAGGCCGCCGACTATTTAAGCCTATTTGCCGGTCAACAACCTGTTTCTAATCAGCTAAAAGATATTTTTCCTTCTACTACTGCCTATAGCATATGCTTTGCCGTTTCTAACCCTAAAAAGTTTAAGGCTGACCTATCCGACTGGTATATGAAAGCCAGGCTTCAGCATGAAAAGGATTCAATATTTAATAAAGTAAAGGCAGAGACAGGTATTAATTTAATAACCGAATTTAATCAGGTACTTAGTAATGAATTTGCAGTAGTTACAACACGATATATGGAAAAATTTGCCATAATAACATTAACTGATGGATCTGCGTTTAGGCCGGTAATGCAAAATATCAGTAAAATGACCAGTGATGGTATAGGACAATTGAATTATAACAAACTGCCATTTTTTTTATTGGGCAATGCTTTTAGCCAGTTTAATCATCCCTGGTTTATGATCATTGATAACTATTTAATTTTAGCCAATAGCGAAACCGAGCTAAAGAGCTATTACGATACATACATTAACCGAAAGTTTCAAAGCAAAATGCTACAATATGATCAGTTTGATAACCTTGTAGCCGAAAGAAGTAATGTAGCCTGGTACATTAATTTTAAAAATGCTCTACCCATTTTAAAAAGGGACCTTAATGATGAGTTTTATGCCGCATTTGAATATAATGAACCGGGATGGAAAAGCTTTTATGCTGCGTCATACCAGTTAATTGCCGCCGATAAAAATTTTTATACCAGTTTTTGTATAAATCTTAACCAGGTTGATAGTACAACAGTTAAAAACAACCATAGATAATACCCACCTAACTAACAGGTTAACATTAACTAAAATACAATTAATTGCATTTATTATTGCGGATAATTGATTTTGAGTTTTATCTTTAGAGAGTTATTATTTTTTCCCTGATTGATTATAAATTGATTATTAATGAAAAAAGGTTTATTAATTTGGTGTTTCTTTTTACTTACAGTTAAAGTTTTTGGTCAGCAATATTCTCAATATAACACCGGATCATTATATGAGTCTTTTGAAAATCCATCAGTAAGAACGTTTATACCGGATACAAGCAAAAATTTCTCATTCAATTTTTTAATACCAAATTTTAGTGCAAATTTTTATTTAACCGGCAATGCACAGGAAGCATTAAAAACAAGGGCATTCTCTTCTTATTATAACACAGCTGGCTTACAAATAGATAAAGGCCAAAACAATCATTTAAATTTTAATGCCAATCTTTATTCGGTAATGTTTAAAATGTTTTCTAATGCAAATGGCAATCAAGAGGTAGGCTTTTTTGTAAATACCAAAACAGAGCTGCGTGGTTTGGCAAGTGATGAGTCTGTTGCACTTTTTAATGGCTATTCTAATTTCCCTAACAATACTTATAATAATATTTTTAACGATAATTTTTATTACCAGGTTTACCATCAAATTGGGGTAACTTATCGTGAACAGGTTAGTAAACAATTTGCATTTGGTATAAAACTTAGTGCGTTGTCTGGTATAATGTACAAAAAATATACTATCGATAAATCAAGTATAACTTTTGATAAGGCGAATGACGCAGCAACACTTTCTTTGCAGGGAACCAGTTATGAAAACGGAGCGGCGGGCCAATCGGATATAAAAAAAATCATGCCTACTTTTTTAAATCCGGGTGCTGCAATAACCTTAGGTGCTTCGTATGTTGATGAAAGCGGTTATACCTGGCAGGGAAATATAAAAGATGTCGGATTTATTCATTGGAACAGTACCTCATCAATTTCTTCTTTTAACAGCAGCAAACTAATTACAGGCTTATCAACCCCCGATCGGGAAAACAATATTAAAACCGCGGTAGACAGTTTTCCAAGTTCCAGCCAGCTAAAAAAAGGTTTCACTTCAAAAACAAATGGCTTGCTGGAGTTAAGCATAAATAAAACATATTGGGTAGATGGCGAACAGCAAATTAAATTTTCTCCCACGCTTATTGCATCAAAAGAAATGTTTTATCCGGGCTTTACAGCCGCGTTGGTAACACCTGTACAAATTGGTCATAACATAATAAGCCTTACCTCATCATATAATGATTTAAAGTTGTTTAATTTAGGTGGTCAGTTTATGATAAAAAAGTATGATTCGGAATTTTTTATAGGTACCGAACGCCTTTTTCAAACAGTTAGTTTAATAAAAAATGCAACACAAAGCAACGCATTAACTACACAGCAGCAATTTGTAACCAGCCAAGGTGCTTTTTCGGGAATGGACTTTTATATAGGTGTTTCCTTTAAATTTGGATCAATAATTGAAAGCCGGATGAACGAAAGTTCAACTCCAAATGGCGACAAAGGGTTTATAGGAAAAATTTGGGAGAAGTGGTTTCATAAAGATAAAAACTACTAAGCCTTTTTTTTGGTCACCAAAAAATCTTTAAGATAATATGGTTCAAAATAAGCCACATCCACAAAATCGTTTTTAGCAAACTTTTCGGCAGCTTTTTGGGTTAAATAGGTTGCCGAATTAACAAAGCCCGATACAAATTGCGCATTAGGATTTGGGCTTAAAGCCTCCCGGCATTTTTCTGCACCGTCACCAAAAAACAAAATCTTATTATTTTTTAATTGCCCGTTAAAGCTATGTTCATCAATAATTTCGGCGGCAGTTGGCTTTATAACATTACCCGCGGCATCAAACAAGGCAGTATAAACTTCCATTCGCCTGGCATCAATCATTGGGCAAAGCAGTATTTGTTTATCAATATTATCCCCCGCAATAATGCCGTAAGCCATAGACGCTAACGTTTCAATAGCAATAAGAGGCTTATCCAAGGCAAAACACAAACCCTTGGCTGTTGATACACCTATACGCAAACCTGTATATGAACCAGGCCCGCTGCTTACAGCAACCGCGTCAATATCAGTATAGCTCATATCTGCTGCTACAAGCAACTCTTCAATAAATAAGGTAATTATTTCTGCGTGAATATTGCGTTCATCCAACTGCTTATAACCCAAAACCACCCCATCTTTTGCCAAAGCAACAGAACATACGGTAGTAGCAGTTTCAATTTGAAGTATAGTCATTGGTCAATTGTCATTAGTATTTTTAAACGCTTGTCAGGTCCAATGACAATTGACCAATGACAAGTGACAAAAATTAAGGTACCGGATCATGGCCATGCCCTCCCCACGGGTTACAGCTGGCAATACGTTTTAAAGTTAACCATCCCCCTTTAAAAGCACCATATTTTTTTATTGCTTCAATACCGTATTGAGAACAGGTAGGCGTATAACGACAGGAAGCACCTGTAAGCGGAGAAATAAAGTATTGATATATCTTTATCAGCAACACAAATAAAGCGCCTGCTATAGCTTTAAACAAGTTTAATACCGCTCTCATTTTACAAGTTCGGTACTAAGTTGTGTTAAAAGCTTCTGCATTTTCTTTTCTATAAACTCATAGGCAGTTATTTCCTTACCTATGTATCCTACAGAAAATACAATTTTTTTATCGGCCGCATTAAGCACCTCATACAATTGCTGTTGCTTATTTAGCCGGTAAGCTTCGCGCATACGCCTTTTAATTAAATTACGGTCGACAGCACGTTTATAACGCTTTTTTGAAACCGAAAATAAAATTTGCGCGGGAACCACTTGTGCCCCATCAACAATTAACCACGAAGCTTTAAAAGGATAACATAAAAAAGAAGAACCGTTATGATAAAGCTCATCAATAAGCTTTTTATTACCTAACCGTTCTTCTTTTTTAAAAGTATGCATAGTTACTATATAATGAACCGAAATTTAATATAACCGGTTCATGCCCCCTTTAACGGAGGAAGTAACCGAAGATTTATGCTTTATGACGACCTTCGCTTGATACTGACAGTTTTTTTCTGCCTTTAGCTCTTCTTGCTGCTAATATTCTTCTACCATTAGCAGTTGACATACGCTCACGGAATCCGTGCTTATTTCTTCTTTTTCTTTGAGAAGGCTGAAACGTTCTTTTCATGACTTTTTTATTCTATTTGTTTTTTAAAACAAGAGCGCAAATGTACTGTAAATATTTAAATTTTCAAATACATTATACACATATTTGCTAACGAGCCTATCTTAATGTAATTTACCAGAAAATATCCTTTTTATGAAACCAATTATCCTAAGTGTGCTTTTAATTCTCCCGTTATATGTTTTAAGTCAGGATGCTCAAAATCAGCATTACAAAATATATAGCACCTTACTGCAAAAGCAAATTAGCTTAGACGATATTGTTAATAACATGAATAAGGCCGACGTACTATTTTTTGGCGAAGAGCACAATGATTCCATCGGCCATGTGGTGGAATACACTTTATTTAAAAAATTATCAGAAAAATATCCCGGTAAAACCGCGCTTTCTATGGAAATGTTTGAAACCGATTGTCAATCTGTCTTAAATGAATACCTGGAAGGGTTTATACGCGAAAAAGATTTAATAACAAGCGGGCGCGCATGGCCTGCTTATAAAAATAATTATCGCCCAATGGTAGAGCTGGCAAAAGCCAATGGCATACCTGTTGTAGCGGCAAACTCGCCTGTACGTTACACGCACATAGTAACAGATGGCGGCCTTAAAAATCTTCAACAATTAGATAAAGCGGCTTTAACCAATTTACCACCCCTGCCTATTGACACGGCTACTGGATATTATTATGAAAAATTTCTAAAAATAATGGGCGGGCATAGCGCCATGGGTGGTATGCAAATTTACCAGTCGCAAAATTTATGGGACGCAACTATGGGCTGGTCGGTAGCTAAATTTTTCAAAGCGCATCGCAGCTATAAGATCATGCAAGTTAATGGCGGTTTTCATAGCGAAGAAAAACTAGGAGCCGTTGCGCAGTTAAAAAAGTATGCATCAAAAGCACGCGTACTAAATATTGCAGCCTATGCAGATGACAACTTTAACAATCCCGACTGGAGCAAATACACCCAAATGGCCGATTATATTGTTTTAACAGACACTAAATAGTTATAAACCAATCTACTTCTGTTTCGCTAAAATATCGCGTATATCTGTAAGTAATACTTCTTCTTTTGTTGGCGCGGCTGGTGCGGCTTTCTCTTGCTTTTTTAAGGAATTAATACCTTTTACCATTAAAAAAATACAAAATGCTACAATTAAAAAATCAATAACATTATTAATAAATAAACCATAATTAATAGCAGTTTCGGGGGTTTTTCCTATTGCCGGCTTTATAATATATTTTAGGTCTTTAAAATCAATGCGCCCTACCACAAATCCTAAGGGCGGCATAATAATATCAGTTACCAGCGAGGCAACAATTTTGCCAAAAGCGGCGCCAATAATAACGCCCACCGCAAGGTCAACTACGTTGCCGCGCATGGCAAATTCCTTAAATTCTTTTACAATAGCCATAATTTTAAGTCATTTTATTTAAAGTTATTAATTAAATTACAGATGGATACAAACAAATATTATTTTTTGGCATTTACTTGTTAAATGTTTTCCTTTTTAACTAAGTTTTAAAGTTATAGGTAATTGATGTAGATTTGCCTTGATCTAAATTATGCTTAAACAGAACCTCCAACAAAAACTTTTACAGAAGCTGTCGCCTCAACAAATACAATTTATTAAATTGTTGCAGGTGCCAACAGTATCGTTAGATACCCGTATAAAAGAGGAACTGGAAGAGAATCCTGCACTTGAAGATCTGAGTTTAACTAACTTAAATGAACCCGAAGAACAGTATCCGGACCGCGACCCTGACGAAGACAATTACAATAGTGATGAAGAAAGAGGCGAAACGGACGAATTTAATATTGACGATTACCTGCAGGAAGATAACGTAAATGAATACGGATCGCGCTATGACCAAAATGGCGATGATGATGACGACCATAAAGAAATACCTATAGCTGTGCAAAGCTCGTTCTTTGAGCTTTTGCAATCGCAGCTGGATATGCTCCCATTGTCTGATAAAGACTTTAAAATAGCTAATCAGATCATCGGTAGTTTGGATGATGATGGTTATCTGCGCAGGCCCATAACCTCGCTTACGGATGATCTTGCCTTTTCTCAAAACGTGATGGCCGAGGATGAAGAAGTGGAAGATATGCTGAAACTGATACAAACTTTTGACCCTCCGGGAGTTGGTGCCCGTAGTTTGCAGGAATGTTTGTTAATACAATTGCGTAAAAAAGATATTAATGATCCTATCATAAAAAAAGCCATTAATGTAGTTGAGCATTACCTGGATGAGTTTACCCGCAAGCATTATGATAAGCTGGAAAAATCATTGAATATGGATTCGGTAGAATTGCGCGGGGTTGTAAATGAAATTTTAAAGCTCAACCCTAAACCGGGCGACTCGAACGAGGTTAATAGCAAGCAAATGCAGGTTATTCCTGATTTCCATATCAAGAATAGCGATGGTGTATTGATACTTACATTAAACTCAAAAAATGCTCCCGAATTAAGAGTGAGCCGCTCTTATCAGGAAATGTTTCAACATTATGATAAGGCATCGCAAAAAGATAAAAAACTAAAGGAAGCGGTACAGTTTGTAAAGCAAAAACTCGACTCGGCAAAATGGTTTATTGATGCTATTAAACAAAGGCAGCAAACCCTGTTAAAAACCATGAACGCCATAATGCAATACCAATATGAGTTCTTTTTAACAGGTGATGATAAGAACCTTAAACCAATGATCCTGAAAGATATTGCCGACCGGATAGGCATGGATATCTCAACCGTATCGCGTGTTGCCAACTCTAAATACGTACAAACAGAACATGGTACCTATTTATTAAAATCATTCTTCTCTGAAGCTATTCAAACAGAAAGCGGCGAAGAAGTTTCAAACAAGGAAGTTAAAAAGATACTTGAAGAACATATAGGCAAAGAAGATAAGCACCATCCGCTTGCTGATGAAAAACTAACCGATATACTTAAAGATGCCGGCTACAATATTGCCCGCCGTACCGTTGCCAAATATCGTGAGCAAATGAATATTCCTGTCGCAAGATTGAGAAAGGAGTTGTAATAGTCTTTAGTGATTAGTGAGAATTGACTAATGACTAATTTAATGTTGGGGGCAGGTTACTTTATAACGGTTGTTTAGCAATAAACCTATTACAATTTCATGCGTGCCGTTACTTACCGTATTTAATGAAGATGTGGTAATATCATAAGAATAGCCAACATTAATAAATGAGCTTAAATTAAAGCCGGCCAGTATACCAAATGAATCGCCATGACGGTAAGAACCACCTAACCAAAATTTATCCTGAAAAGACGCTTTTACATTAATATCATAAGTTAACGGAACAGGCTGTATCTCTTTAACTAAAAAAGATGGCAACAACGTAATATCATCTGACAGATATAGTTTTGTACCTGCTGTTAAAAAATAATGTGGTACGGTTTTACTAACATTTATCCCGGTATTTGAAGTGCTGAAATATAAATTTTGCGGTAATAATTGCTGTATGGACGCGCCTACATAGTAAGCGCCGGAATACAACCACAATCCGGCACCCAGATCAGGTTTCCATTGGCTATTATTACCATTGGTTATAGCCGGATCAAGCGGTGTTGCTAACGTAATTTGCGAAGTATTTAAACTAATATGGTTAACGCCTGCCAATACACCCACAGCTAAATTTAATTGTGGGGCCAAACCAATATGATAAGCATAAGTAGCGTCTATATTTGTTTGTGTAATAGGTCCGGCCTTATCAGTTACTACCATAATACCAATACCATGATGAGGTTCAGAAGCCCGGTAATCCTGTGTATATGATCTGCTTGATGGGTTTGTACCCCCTCCGCCTGGAAAAGCGGTAGCATCTCCGTTCAAAAAACTGTTCCCTATTGGCAAATTAACCGTAAGATAGCTGGTCACAGGGGCGCCGTCCAAGCCCGTCCACTGGCTGCGATAACCCAATTTAGCATCAGTATAATTTTCAATACCCGATACCGCGGGATTTAAGAGGTAATTGTTAAATACATATTGAGTATACTGCGGTAACTGCTGCGCTGCCGCCATTTTAATACTGAAAATAACAAAAATCAATAAGTATAAAATCCTCTTCATTAATAATTTATGCTACGTACTTGCTCGCACAGCTTGCTTTAGTTTATAATTGGTATTTGTTGCAAATAAATTAGAACAAATTTGTTTTAATTTATTTGCAACAAATATTAATTTGACGAATATAGCTTTTCTAAAATTATCTTAACGTACTCAGTTACATATTTTAACAAGCACAAATCCTTCATTTCTACCGAATAATAGTTACATAACCAGAAATTGGTTTATTGCCGCTACCTATATTAATTAGATAATAATAGGTACCAACAGGTAAATTTGCATTTTTATATCTTCCATCCCAGGAAATTGTATAGCCGTTTGAAAAATAAACCTTCTCGCCATACCTGTTCAATACTTCAACCGTACAATGAGGGTATGATGAGCTCAAATAATTAATATCCCAGGTATCATTTATCCCATCGCCATTGGGGGTAAAGGTATTTGGTATATTAATTTGCTGAACAATGGGAGTAATAGTAAGAATCCCGGCTACATAATTAAAAGTGTAATTTGCAGATGCCGCGTTGTTTACTGTTATTGGATAGTTGCCCGGTAATGAAGTACTACCTGCCGCTGTATTTACCATCGGTTGACTTGCCAATTGCGCCGCGCCCTCGTTATTTACAAAGCCACTGTAAGTAACCGTAAGTAAAGGATTAATAGCAGCGAAGGGCCTGCTTTGATTATCGGCTTTTATAGTTAGCGGCGCCGGTGTAACTATAATATCCGCGGCAAAGCAATTGATATTATAATTGCCGGCTATAAACGTACCACCTGTTGCCGCCGAAGCGACTACAGCGCTTGTATAAGTACCTACAGGTGCGGTAGCCAAATCGCCCGGGCCATAGGTTATGGTTACACTGCCAATAGATTCTGAATTTTTTAAACCAGATGAAGTGAAGCCTGTCGAAGCCGCCGTGCTTAATAAAGATATGCCATATGTTTTAGTTTTATTGGTTACGGAAATGTTTAACTGTGCCCTTGCTACGGTACTAATTGCGGTAGGCACATTAGCATTTGCCGCGCCTGCACTACTTAACACCACATTGCCCGAATAATTACCCGCTGCTGTGGTTAATTTTAACCTGACAAAAATCTGTATAGGAGCAACTGTGCCTGCAGCACCAACTGGTATTGTTATGGTATTGCTGAAAGTAATATTGTTTATACTTACTTCAAAACCTGGAGGCGGTGTTACCAAAATACCTGCGGTTAAATTAGTGCCTGACACCTTAAATACCGCCGACGTTGATGGCGTACCGTAAACTGTATTTAAAGCTGCTAAAAAGCCGGTGATAGTTATAGTTGGAGTTGCTTGTGCGTTTACCTTATAAGAGAAAAAAAAGAGAAACAATACTGTAACAATACAAAGCAAACAGTTTGTTATATAACTGGGTTTATTACGGGTTACTGTAAAATTCAAAGTTTAGCTGCTGACTTCGAATTTATTAAATTCAATTGAATTGTTCAGAAAGTAATTGAGGAATATTTATGTGGGATATAAATTAAATTTACCTAATAATAGTTAGGTAACCCGTAATTGGTTTACGGCCGCTATTAGGGTTAATAATATAGTAATAGGTACCAACCGGCAAATCTGCCCCTTTATATCGACCGTCCCAGGCTACCGGGTAATTATTAGAGAAATAAACCCGCTCGCCATATCGGTTTAAAACTTCAATGGTACAGTGTGGGTATGAGCTTAGATATTTAATGTCCCAGGTATCATTTATTCCATCGCCGTTAGGGGTAAAAGTATTTGGCACCACCGGCGATTTTAAAACAGTTACCAGGGTTTGTGCAGCTGCACTGCAGCCTTTATCAGAACTAACCATAAGTGTATATTTTGTATCTGCAGATGGGCTTGCAATGGGCCCGGCTATATCATCACGGCTTAAACCTGCAGAAGGTGTCCATTTATATGTTAAAGTACCATTGCTAATTGTAGCAACGGGTGCCAAAGTAACCTCGCCCCCATCCAGCACAGTATATTCTGCAGGAATTGTAACAGCAGGAGTTGTGTTAACAGTAACCTGAAAAGTTGTACCATAAGTACACGCTGTTGTTGTGGCTGTAAACAGGTAATTAATAGTAAAGGTACCAATGCCCGATACTTTAGGATCAAACAACCCTGTGGATGATATACCGGGACCGCTAAATACGCCTGTGCCATTATAAATACCTTTATTCTCTGCAATTTGTATGGCCGCGTCTGCCTGGCAAAATGTTAAAGAAGTACCAACCGGGTTATTATTGGCCATTAATGTAACCGAAGGATTAGCATTGATAACAATATTTTTAGAAATTGTATTAGTACAAATTCCGCCCGAGTAAACTTCCATACGTATATTATAAGTTTGCTGCGCGGGGGTATAAAATATTGGGTAATGGTGGGTATATTTTTTATTGGCAGGCATGGTAGCCATTGTGTAGGTTTCAGCCGTTCCGGGGTTACCGTTATAATCAAAATACCACACTATTTTAGTGATATTGCCAAAATCTACTGTTGACAGATCATCAAAAATAATATCATCGCCACTGCAATTATTTTCGACTCTAAAATCTGCTTTAGGTGTTGAACCATTAACAGTAAAGGATTGTTGCTTTGAGGCAACACAGCCATTTTGTGAGGTAACTGTTAACTTTACTGTGTAAATACTGGCCTGACTGTATATATGCTGCGGGTTTTTCAATGTCGACGTTTGGTTTGCCAGTATAGAATTGGCATCACCAAAATCCCACAAATAAGTAAAACCAGATTCGGAATGGTCTGCTATGCTGCTGGCATCGGTAAACTGGGCAAAAGCATCATTAAGGCAAACATCAGGTAATATAAAATCAACAACGGGTAGCGGATTAACAACTATAGTTTTTTGCAAAACGTCGCTACTGCAACCCAGGTCGGTAGTAATTGTTAGTTTAATTATATAGGTGCCCGCTGTGGTATAGCTATGTACAAATGGCAGGCCGGTGGTTAAATCGCTGTTTGTGCCATCGCCAAAGTCCCATGACCATTTATTAATAATGCCTTCGGCAGTGGTTGATGTGTTGCTGAACGTGATGTTTTGCCCGGCACAGTCAGGTGTAGAATTTGTGAATGCGGCAATGGGCCTGTCAATTATATGCACGCTTTTTGCAGCCGAAACTGTTGAGCAGCCATTAATATCAGTAACCGCTAAATGTGTGCTATAAGTTCCGCCAGCAGTATAAGTATGCACCGGGTTTTGCAATGTGGATGTTGTGTTATCGCCAAAATCCCACAGCCACGTTTTAGCGCTATTGCCGGCCAAAAAGGCTGTAGCATCTGTAAAGGTTGTTATATCACCTAAACAATTACTGGCACCAACTGTAAAGCTGCTCACCGCAGGGTCTGTTATGGTTAAATCATCCTCTATATCACTATACGATCCGCATACATCAGCAACCGGGTTAAATACCGTTGCTATAACCGCATGAATGCCGGCTGTAAAATTTACCACGTTAGTTTTTTCATACACATATAGTGTTGTATTGCCTTTTATTAGCGTTGACGTATACACCGGGGCATTGTCTACAAAGGTAGTTGCACCGTCTACCTTCCAGGAAATATTAGTGGTTTGATAAGGTATGATAACCTGCAATTTATAAGATACATTACTGCATCCGGCAGTTAACGTTGTGGTTGGGTTTTGCGGATCCTGAATGGCAACATACTCATTCAGATCCTGCAGATTAGCGCCTGCTGCATAACCGTAGGATTCTGTATTACCAAAACCATAAGCTATCGCATTAAACGGAACCGATGCTTTAATAGTATGCGTACCTGAGGTAACTGTGCCACCTGCCCCACTTGCTCGGGGACCCGAGGTAACAGGTATTTGCGCATACGAATAAATACTATTTGTGATAGCGATAAAGTTTGTATAAGCAACACCATCTAACATAAATGATGATACAGCAGTTGTAGGTATAACTACATTTATATAACTCTGTAAAATATTATAGTAGCCTGTTGAGTATAAAGTAACCTGATCAAGGCCTTGTTCAATCGGGCTTAGATATATCATTTCGGGGTCGCCAACATCACCTTTATTGCTGGCGCAATTTATAGTTTGATTCTGCGTGGCTGAATATTGCACAACCTGTATTGGCTTATCAGCCGATATGACATTAGTGGTTGTAGAGGGGAATTCATAATATAAACCGTTGGTAAATTGTGCTGCATTAAGGATGGCGCCATTAAGGGTTACTGTGGTATTAGAGCTGCTTAAAACAATGCGATATACATCATACGGCCTGTTTTTTAAAGGTGCCGCAATATAATTTTTACCCCAGGTAGATGTAGGATATACTTGCTGAAATAGATTGTCTGAACTACCTGTTTGTACGCAGCCTATACCTATTTTACTGCTACCCGAAAAAACTGCTATTTTTTTACACGTCCCGATAGTTGTGCTGATGGATTGAATTTTTGTTCCCGTAAGATCTGTTAACGAAAGTCCCTGGTAAACCTGTCCTTTGTTTAAAGTTTTAGTAAAGGCTGTGCCCGCGGGCGTACCGTCCAGGAGCGTGGCAGAGGGGGTTATAGATACTGTCGTATTATCCTCGGTAGCAATTACAGCAAAGGTAGAATAAGACGGATTTGCATTAGATATCTGCGTATAATTAAGTGACAAATAATCTTTACCCATAGCGTTAACCGGCAATAATAAAGTGGCTCCGGATACTGCCGACGCGTAAATATGTGCGTAAACAGCAATTGGCTTTACAGAAGTTATATGAATGCCTTTGTTGAGTACGCCATTCGTATTTCCTAAAAAAGCGCTTGCCGGTATAGTTACAAAAGTTACCGTGTTTGCTGTTACGGTAAATGCTTGTGAGAAACTTCTGTCAGCAAGGTCAACACTTCCGGTAGTCGATATATCCGAGGTGATATAAAGAACCATGCTGCTGGCACCAGTACC
The DNA here is from genome assembly GCF_028288205.1 of Mucilaginibacter sp. Classification (GTDB taxonomy): domain Bacteria; phylum Bacteroidota; class Bacteroidia; order Sphingobacteriales; family Sphingobacteriaceae; genus Mucilaginibacter. The sequence goes on along the minus strand of NZ_JAQBOD010000031.1, from coordinate 10,011 downwards.
GGTTACACCGGCAATATGATCCATATAGCAGGTCCAGAATTCAGTTCCTTTATTACTTTGCGAATAAGCGTTAATACTACTTACAATTAGTAACAGGGGGATTACCAGGGTGTAAAATGCTTTCTTCAACTTATCAATAGTCAATAACGTAACTTATATATTACAAAATTAAGCAACCAATATACATAGCATTAAATGAAAGACCTATGAAATTTAAAATTAAATACGGGATTTCCCTATCGCATCTAATTCGGCATAAGCAATTTGCAGTTTGTGGGCCAGGTCTTTATTTTCTTTTCTTAAATGATATATTTCAAGCGCGTTTTCAATATACATTTTCAACTCGTCATTCTGCCAGGGCTTAACCAGGTACTTATAAACCTGGCCACGGTTTATGGCATCCATAACCGCGTTTATATCAGAAAAACCGGTCAATAATATTCTTATGGTATCCGGATATATGGATAAGATCGACTCCAAAAACTCAATACCCGTCATACCGGGCATACGTTGGTCTGTAATAATAACTCCAATCTCCTGGCTATCCAATATTTTCCGGCCCTCTTTTGCAGAAATTGCAGTAAACACTTCAAAATCACGTCTGAAAGCAGCTTTAAAACTATTCAGATTATTTATTTCATCATCAATGTATAATACGCCTATTGCCATAGTAAAATTTTAACGGTTTGGGCAGCTATATATTTTAAAAATTAAAAAATGCACTAAATTTTAATTTTCTGTGCACTTTTATAATATCTTCTTTATGAAAGCTGTTTGGTAAAAATGAAAAAAATATTGCTAATACTGTATGTTATTATACAAATTTCCGGAGCATTTGCTGCACAAACAGATACTTTAAAGATTAATGTAAAGGAAACTAAGTATTTAACACATCAATATTTTCTTGAATTAGAAGATCCGGATAATGTTTTCACCGCAAAGGATATTATTCACAACAATAATTTTCATAGCATTAGCTCTTCTTTTCCGCTTTTAAAATATTCCAAATCAGTAACCTGGTTAAAATTTACTTTAAAAAACAATACCGACCAGCCCCTTGTACCTATAACTATTGGTAAAAGTATAATTGATGATTTTGACATTTTTTTTGATGAAATTATTAGTCGTAATAATGGACATGTTAATCATCACATAAAACATTTATCATCTAAAGACCCGCAGTATAATTCTAATTTGCTAACCCAGGGCGTTACACTTATTAATATACCTATTTTGCCCGATTCATCTAATACATTTTACGCCCGTATAAAAAGTAATGCTTCAACAGTTATACCTATAGAAGTACATAGTTCTGCTCAGTTTTTACAAAAACGCGGTATTGATAATATGATAAGCGGCGCTATTGTGGGTATGTTTTTAGTAATGGCACTTTATAACCTCATGCTGTTTATTATTGTAGGCGATAAAAGCTACCTGTATTATGTTATCTATATTGTGTTTTTAGGTTTAACACAATCATTATTATTAGGCTTTGGCGGTGCTTTATTCCCAAATAATCTTAAAGTTATAAACAATTATGTTACTCCACTTTTAAGATCATGTTTTGGTTATTCACTGTTATTATTTGCAGGGGAGTTTTTACAATTAAAACAAAACATAAAACAATATTACCGTATTTATCTATTTCTATATGTATTATACTTATTACCACTTATAGCAACACTTACAGGCCATACACATATAGCTTATACACTTATTACCGTAGCCGCGTTAACCACTTCATTAACATTATTATTTATAGTTACTGTTCTTTACATCAAAGGATTTAAACCCGCCAAATTTTTCATGATAGGCTGGGGGCTGTTTTTACTGGCTGTGTTAATTACCATTGGTCGTAATAACGGCCTGGTACCTTACAATTATTTTACACTTAATGTAATTATATACAGCGCATTAATTGAATTGATATTATTCTCGGTCGCGTTAGCAGATAAAATAAATTTTTACCGGCGCCAAAACATGCAATCGCAACAGGCCGCGCTTACTATTGCTAAAGAAAACGAGCGATTGATAACCGAACAAAATATTTTTTTGGAAAACAAAGTAAAGGAGCGAACGCAAGAGCTTATACAAACCAATCAAAATTTATCAATGACAATTGATAATCTAAAATCGGCACAAATGCAGTTAATTGAAACAGAAAAGATGGCATTATTAGGCCAACTTACTGCCGGTGTAGCCCATGAAATTAATAACCCCATAAACTTTGTAAGCTCGAACGTTAAACCCTTGCGTGTTGATTTTGATGAGATATTTTTATTGCTTAATAAATATGATGAAGCTGCAAATAATCCCGGTAAACGCAAGTTGCTAAATGACGCCAATAATTACAAACAAACTATAGATGCTGATTTTGTTAAAAGCGAGATAAAGACTTTATTAGATGGCGTAGAAGAAGGAGCCGCCCGTACAGCAGAGATAGTACAAAGCCTGCGCACCTTTAGCCGTATGGATGAGTTAGTTATAATGCCTGTTAATATAAACTCGGCTATATTGAGTACCCTGATTATATTAAGAAGCTCCATCCCCTATTATATCGAAATAAAACCTTTATTAGATAAACTTGAACCCTTAAACTGCTATTCGGGTAAAATTAACCAGGCGCTTATAAACCTCATTAATAACAGCATACAAGCTATAAAAGCAAAAGAGGAATATGAAAATGAGAGTATAATTATTAAAACCCATGATCACCCCGATCATATATCAATAGAAATTACTGATACCGGAATAGGAATGACCGCAGCCGTTAAACAACGGATATTTGAGCCTTTTTTTACAACAAAAAACATTGGCGATGGCACAGGGTTGGGCCTCTCTATTGTATTTGGAATTATTGAAAAACACAATGGCACCATTCTGGTAGAATCTATGCCGGGGCAGGGTTCAACATTTACGGTAACATTGCCTAAAAGTTTAAAAAGCGATATCCAAGAACCAACCTTCTAACTCACCCTTTTACCTTTAAGCAGCATATTCATTGCATCATCTAACGAGCCCGCCCTTGTAACCTCGCCCGAGTTAACGAAGTATATCTCATCAGCGTTTTCTATTGTATTTAAACGGTGGGCTATAATTACACGGGTAGTATGCCGCGGTAAATTGTTTAAAATTTCGCTTAATAGTTTTTCGGTTATGGTATCAATATTCGCGGTGGCTTCATCTAATATTAACAGGTCGGGGTTACGTAATACTGCCCGCATAAAAGCTATTAATTGCTTTTGGCCCAAACTAATACTATCCCCGCCTGATGATACTTTTGTGTCCAATCCGCTCTCAAAGATGGCTAACAAGCTACCCAGGTTAGCATCGGTTATAACCTGCTCCATCTGTTCGCTGGTATGATCTTTATAAAGCTCATTTCCATATAAAATATTCTCCCTTACTGTTCCGGTAAATAAAAACGGCTCTTGTAAAATAAAGCCTATTTGTTGTGAGCGCTCATTGGCGTCATAACTTCTTATATCCTTGCCATTAAGTAATACCATCCCCTTGTTAGGGTCATATAAACGGGCAATTAATGATGCGGTTGTAGTTTTGCCGCCTCCCGTAGGGCCAACTAATGCATAGGTTTTACCGGGTTCAAGTTTAAAGCTTACATTGTGTAAAATTTCATTGTCATCCGTATACCCAAAGTGCACATTTCTAAATTCCAACAGCGCGGTTGTAGGTTCTGTTAATACATTATCAATATTAACCAGGTTGGTTTCTAATCCTAATATTTGCGATATCCTGTCCCATGCGGCCATAGCCGTTTGAAAATTGGCCCATAGCGCTGCCAATTGCCTTAAGGGGTTATAAAACAGCGTTACGTATGATAAGTAAGCAATTAGCAATCCTATCGAAAAATCGGTACCAATCAGGTAGATACCGTAAACCAATACCGTTAATTGCGCTATGCCAGAAAACAAGCTATATACCGGCATAAAAATATTGTTTGCCAGACCGGCACTTATAGCCGTTTTATAATTTTGCTGATTAGCGCCATCAAAACGTTTCCTGAAATAATCACGGCGATTAAAGGCAATGATAACTTTAAAATTGTTTAGGCTCTCCTGTATCTCGGCGCTCATTCCCCCTACGCTTTTCAGGTTTTTAGCATTTGTTCTTTTTACCCATGGCGATACAATAGTAGTAAATACCAATATCAGCAACATAGGAGCAACTGCAGCCACACCAAGCTGAATATGGATCGCCAATAAAAACACGCCGGCGCCAGCCATGGTGGCAATGCTGCCAATAAACTGTACTAATGATTGCGAGAAAAACTGGTTCAGTTTATCCGTATCATTATTAACTCGCGATATCAGGTCGCCAGCTTTATTCTGATTAAAAAAATCAACAGGCAGCAATTGCAGTTTATTAAATATGGCATTGCGCAACGTAAATAACATACGCTGCCCTACCCCGCCCATTAATTTGGTTTGCAAATAGCTGGTTATTAACCCCACCAAATACATAGCCAGCAATATGCCCGAGAACATCAATACACCATGATACTGCTTGGTTTGCACATATTTATCAATAGTGTGCCCTACTATAAATGGGCCCAGCAGGTTTAAGGTTGAATTAACCAGGATAGTAATGGTTGCCAGTATCAGCGTTTGCTTTTCGTGCGCTATTAATTGCAACAGCTTTTTAAGCGCGGCAAGCGTCGACGTTTTTTGTGCCTGTTCTGACAGGTTGTTCAAATTATAATTCATAATTGCTGGTGCTTTGTTGTGAATTAAAAATCTGAACATATTCGGGGCAAATATCCATCAATTCATCATGAGTGCCGCCTGCAATAATTTCGCCTTGCATCAACAGGATGATCTGGTCATAATGCTCAATGGCGGCTATTTTTTGTGTTACGGATAGCAAAGTAATTTCGGGGTAGTTTTTTTGTACATTGGCTAATATCTTTCGCTCGGTATTGGCATCAACCCTGGCGGTAAAATCATCCAGCAATAATATTTTTGGATTAACCGCTAAGGCACGGGCCAGCATAATACGCTGCTTTTGCCCCCCTGATAGGCTCGAGCCGCGTTCAGAAACTATTGTGTTTAATCCATCGGGTAAACTTTCAATAAACCCCTTAAGTTCGGCCGTATCTATTGCTTTTTGTAATGATTCGTTGGTAACTGTATCACTAAACGCGATGTTTTCGCGAATGCTCATATTAAATATGATACTATCCTGGAAAACAAACCCCACCTGGCTATGAAAAGCTTCACTGTTGTAACTATCTATGCTTTTGCCGTCAAACTCAATTTCGCCCGAATTGGCTGGTATCAACCCGGTAAGGAGATATAATAGCTGCGTTTTACCCGCAGCCGTGGGGCCAATTATGGCAATTTTCGACCCTGCTTTTATAGATAAGGATATATTTTTAAGCGCGGGTTTTTGTCCGTAAATAACTGAGACATCTTTTAGCTCAATATTACCTTGTAAACTGGTGGTAACAGTACCGTTATCTACCAGATCGGGTGCATTCAATACCGTGCTGATACGTTGATATGACGCTGTTGCCTGCGCAATTATATTGCTCATAAACCCTATTACCAGTATCGGGAATATCAGCATAGCTAAATAACTGTTAAAAGCAGCAAAATTACCCAGGCTCATGGTTCCGTTTATTACATAATGCCCGCCCAGTGCCAGTATGGTTAAGGCCGATAGGTTGGCCGTAAATGTAATTACCGGGATAAGGCCGGCAAACATGCGCAAAATAGAAAGGCCAAAATCTCTTGCCTTGGTATTTGCCTCTAAAAACTTAGCGGTTTCCAGGTTTTGCGAATTAATAACCCGTATAAGGGCCGAGCCCAATATACTTTCATTAATGATCTTGTTCAACCAGTCTATAACCTCGCGGCTTTGTTTAAATAACACCCTTACTTTGCGCAGCACGTAATAGAATGTACCGCCAATTATAGGGATTATAGCAATAACGGTTAAAGCCAGCCGCCAGTTAATGGTTAATAACAAAACACTGGCCCCTACAATTATTACCAGCGATGATATAATGGATACAATGGCTTGCGATACAAATAGTTTTATAGAGTCGGTATCGGCGGTTAAATTGGTAAGCAGTTTTGATGGATTTGCCTGCTCAATAAAGGCATGGCTTTGTTTTGATATTTTGTCAGAAAGCCGGGTGCGCAAATCTCTTGCAACACGTTCAGAAGCATACGTCTGGATAATACTTTGCAGGTAACTAAATATGAATATCAGCAGTACCGCTATACCAAATTGCGTAATAATATGCTTAACATCAAAATGCCCTTGTGTATAGGCATCTATCCCGGTGGCTATTATTTTAGGCAGTAGTAAGTTAATACCATTGCTAAAAAGCGCGAACAATAGCAACATGGTAACCATACCGCCGTAAGGTTTAAGCAGGCTGAATATCCCCGGCGGCTTTTTTTGATCTAAATTCTGTTTTTCTGGCGGCATGTATGTTTATTTGTCAAATATTATGCAATTGTTTGGAATCTCAATAACAAAGTAGACGATTGTGTAATTATAATATTTTAAAATGTACAAATAAATTAAAAATGGCTACAAAATTCGATAGCAACGCAGAATACATACTGGAAGATGAGCAAGTGTTATTACGTCCGCTAAAAGAAACAGATCTGCAATTTTTGCTGCCCTTTGCACTAAACGAAACCGATACCTGGAAATTCTCTCTTAAAAATGCTGCAGGCGAAGATGGTATGCGCGCTTATATCCATGACGCCCTTGCTGCACGCGAAGCAGGTAAGGAATATGCTTTTATTGTGTACGATAAACAAACCCAACAATATGCAGGCTGCACCCGTTTTTATGATATCCAGCAGGATCATCAGACCTTGCAATTGGGCTATACCTGGTATGGAGAGAATTTTAGGGGAACAGGTTTAAACAAGCATTGCAAATTTTTGCTGCTGCAGTTTGCGTTTGAAACTTTGGGCATAGCACGTGTAGAGTTTAGGGCCGATGCCAGGAATGAACGCAGCATAGCAGCCATGAAAAGTATTGGCTGTACGGTTGAGGGCATTTTAAGGGATCACCTGGCGCTGCATACCGGTGCCCGAAGGGATTCTATTATATTAAGCATATTGAAAGACGAATGGTTCGCTACTATTAAAGAGCGTATTGGCAGCAAACTAAAATAGGTTCTGAATAGTATTTAATCAATAAAAGCCACCGCATTAAATTATATTTGCCAAAACATACTTTTATATATGAGCACTAAACTTACTATTAATAACAACGGATCTGTAAAAATTGAAGGCGATTTTGAAATTGTAGATATGCAGGGCAACAACTACGGCTTGCAGGGACGCACCGTTGTTTCTATTTGCCGTTGCGGCATGTCTGCCAATAAGCCGTTTTGCGATGGCTCACATAAAGGCCATTTTGAACATAATGCAGTAGCATTTGACCTGCCTCCAAAGAAAGTGTAAACAAATAAAATTGTCATTGCGAGCGTAGCGTGGCAATCGCGAAGATGCAATGCGGATAATAATATTCGCGATTGCTTCGTCGTTCCTCGTCGCAATGACAAATAATCCCCATATGCGTTATTTCATCCATATAGGTTATCATGGCACTAAATATAGTGGCTGGCAAAAGCATCCGGGTGTATTAAATGTGCAGGAGGTGTTAGAGGCCGCGCTTAGCGGTCTTTTAAAAACACCCATTACCATCATAGGCTGCGGCCGCACTGATGCGCAGGTACATGCCAGCCAGTTTTTCTTCCACATGGATGTAGAGAAAGAATGGAAATTTGATCTGTTCTTTCGTTTGAATAAAATCCTGCCGGATGATATTGCCGTATTTGATATTATACCGATGGATGGCTTACCCCATGCCCGTTTTGATGCTGTGCTACGATCATACGATTATTTTATACATACTTATAAGGACCCTTTCTTAGGCGAATTCAGCGCGCTGTATTTAGAAAAGAACTTGGACCTGGATAAAATGAAAGCCGCAGTTGCCCTGCTCCCATTATATAACGATTATCGTGGTTTCTGTAAAAGTCCGGACAGGAATGAGCATACCATCTGTAATGTTTCTTCTGCCGCCTTATTTGCTGACGCGAGTGGCGACAAGCTGCGTTTTCAAATATCTGCCAATCGTTTTTTAAGTAAGATGATACGGATAATAGTTGGGCGGCTGCTTGATATTAGTCGTGGTAAAATGAGTGTGGATGAGTTTGAATCCTATCTCATCAGCAAAGAAACCCCTGCTATCATCATCCCCGCCTATCCGCAGGGATTATATCTTTCCAAAGTTACTTACCCCTATTTGGATTTGGCACCAAGGAGTACTTTTTCAAGCATTTTGCAGAATAGTGGTTGGCTGCCCATATAACCACCACGTCATTGCGAGGAACGAAGCAATCTCTACGTAGGAAATTCAACGAAACGGGTTCTCATTTTTTAGGAGTAACAGACAAATTGCTATTTTGCATTATGGTTTTTCAACAAGGTGGTTGTGTTTACATCATGACAAATAAACTCAATAAGGTTTTATACGTTGGTGTATCTTCCGATCTAACAGGCCGGGTATGGGATCATAAAAACAAAACTTACCCTAAAAGTTTTACTGCCAGGTATAATTGTAATAAACTGGTTTATTACATATTTTACCCTCGTATTGAAGAAGCCATTGCTGCTGAAAAAGCATTGAAAGGAAGCAATCGAAAACATAAACAGCAATTGATTAACGACCTAAATCCAGGCTGGAACGATTTATATGATTCGTTACTTGACTGAGATTTATCATAGCTGATTAGCTTACGTAGAGATTGCTTCGTTCCTCGCAATGACGCGGTTGTAGTATCTAAATAATTTGTCTGATACGCTGAAAAATGAGATTCCGTTTCGTTTGAATGTCCTATGTAGAGATTGCTTCGTTCTTCGCAATGACGCGGTGGATGGTGAATGACATATGTCTTATTTCCCCTTCAAATACAACTCTTCCACCTTTTTCCTGGCCCAATCGGTTTTGCGCAGAAATTTAAGGCTTGACTTTATACTGGGATCCTCCAAAAAACAATTAATGCGGATGCGATAACCCAGTTCGGGCCAGCCGTATTTGGCTACCAACTCGTTGAGTATGGTTTCTAATGTTATACCATGAAGCTTGTTGTTGGGTTGTTCCTGCATGGTTTTTTATTTTAACTGAATAATAAAAGAGGGTGTCATCCTGAGCCCGTCGAAGGATGGCGGGCAGGCCCTCGCACATGGTTCGACTAAGCTCACCATGACACCCTCTTTTTATCTTCGTTAACAGAAAATTATCTGCTCGCGTTTACTATGGCAATAGCTTCTTTAGTAGCTTCGGTTAGCTCGGCATATTTTTTGCCTTCCATAACGCCGGCGCTAATTAACTGGCTACCCATACCAACCGCGCAAACACCTGCCTTGAACCAGCCGCCAATGCTTTCTTTGGTTAGCTCAACACCGCCGGTAGGCATAAATAACAGGTTAGGGAACAATGTTTTTATGCCTGATAGAAATGAGGGGCCCAACATATTGCCCGGGAATAATTTAACCACCTTAGCACCCAAATTTTCGGCCCTGATTATTTCAGATGGGGTCATACAGCCAGGTACCCAAAGCAAATTATGTTTCTCGGCTACAGGTATTACTTCTTCAACCAATCCTGGGCTGATGATATAATCTGCACCGGCATCAACAAAAGCCTGTGCATCTTTAGCATTTTTTATGGTACCAACACCTAAATACATTCCGCCTAATTCTTTATCACAAACTTCGCGCAGTTTGGCAAAGTTCTTTAATGCAGCTTCGCCGCGGTTAGTGTATTCAATAGTTTTAATGCCTGCTTTATAAAGAGCGCGCAATATTTCAATGCTTACCTCTTCGTCTTTGTTAAAATATAATGGCAAAATACCCTGCTCAGGTATAAGCTTTAATATGGTTTCTTTCTTATCCATTTTAGTAAATTAATTGATGGGTAAATGTAGAAAGAAATATTAAAATACGGGGAATTTGA
>NZ_JAQBOD010000041.1 GCF_028288205.1 Mucilaginibacter sp. | reverse complement strand
GCAATCTCTACGTAGGACAATCAACAAAACGTATTGTTGGAATAGAAATAGGAGCCCTGCTTAAATAAAACATACTTCATAACTGATTAGCTTATGTAGAGATTGCTTCGTTCCTCGCAATGACGGCATGGTAATGGGCTGAGGAAACAAGTTGTCTTGTACTGTCCTAAACTGTCTTGTAATTTATTTTACAAGACAGATAAGACACTACAAGACAAGCGAGACATTATGATACAAAAGCAAGGATCGCTATGATTATTTTATGGTAGGATAAAGCTTATTTTTTCCAGACCCGTTTTTTGTTCCTGTTGCCCCTGTTTTGGTTAGGCTTGGGTTCATGCTTAACTTCGACAATGCTTATTAAATGCTCTGGCAGCGGGTGTTGGGTTATCTTTTTATCTATCAATTCTTCAATACTTTTTAACCTGCGCTCATCACGATGATTAACAAAGGTAATAGCGGTACCGGTAGTAGCGGCCCTTGCGGTACGGCCAATACGGTGAATATAATCTTCGGCATCGCCCGGCACATCATAATTAATCACCAGGTCAATCCCCTCCACATCAATACCGCGCGAAAGTGCATCGGTACCAATAATAATGGGCAACTGCCTGTTCTTGAATTTTAAAAGGATCTCTTCCCTTTCCTTTTGTTCCAGGTCTGAGTGGAAAGCTTCGGCTTTAAGCTGTATGCCCTTTAATTCTTTATATAGTGATTTTACTATTTCTTTTCTTGAGGCAAAAATAATGGTGCTTACAAAGTTGCCATCCTTTAGCAAATGCTGCAATAATGGTGTTTTTTGCTGATCGTGTAAACGATAAATCTGCTGATCTATACCAACTGCCGGTTGTGATAAGGCAATATTTATCTGCTCAGGATTTTTTAATACCGATTTAGCCAAATTACGTATGCGCCCCGGCATAGTAGCCGAAAACAATAAGGTTTGCCGCTCTTTAGGCAGATGGCTTATTATGCGCATAATGTCATCCTGAAAACCCATATCCAGCATACGGTCGGCCTCGTCCAATATCAAATGATTTATTTGATTTAGCTTTAATACGCCCGATGTTAGGTGAGCTATCAGCCTGCCTGGTGTAGCAATAATAATGTTTACATTGTTTTGAATACCACGGCGCTGCTGTTCATAAACGTGCCCGTCTCCCCCGCCAAAAACCGCGATGGAGCTGATGCCGGTAAAATAAGCAAGTCCTTCAACTTGCTGGTCTATCTGTTGGGCAAGCTCACGTGTTGGCGTTAATATTAGGGTGCTTGTATGGTTTTTTTTCGTATGGCTGATATGCTGTAATACCGGCAATAAAAATGCAGCGGTTTTACCTGTACCTGTTTGGGCGCAGGCAATAATATCCTTACCTTCTAAAATAATCGGAATGGCCATTCCCTGTATTGGTGTTGGGGTGGTGTACCCCATGCTGGTAATGCCTTCTGTTAGGTGTTCGTTGAAATTAAAATCCTGAAATGTCACTATATTTTTTTGATGTGGTACAAGATAAGCAAAATTGTTGTGTTAGCAGTATTTATAGCTAATGTTGACGCTGAGATTGAATTGCCGCAACTAATTTCGTTTGTCATTTGTAAACTAAATCCGGTTCTGTATTTATGCGAATGCTGCAATTATGGTTGGTAGCGGTTACCGTGGAGGGCCGGATGAATATAATATATTTCAAGGATAGCTACGCCTGTCACCACAGGCTTACCCTTTGATTTTCATGAACGGTAGCAGTTTGCTACGATTGTATATAGCTCTTTAAATGCTCAATAGTAGCTTCATGAAATAGTATGGTTTCTGCAACAACGTCACTAATAGAAATAATACCGCATAGCTTATCATAACTAAAAACAGGCAGATAGCGGATATTACTGTCACTCATAATATGCATACAAGTTTCAATGGAGCTGTTTGGAAGTATCCTGGGCAGGCCGGTGCTCATAATTTCGCGCACGGTTGTACCATCAGATGATCGTCCCTCCAGGATAACCTTACGCGCATAGTCCCTTTCGGTAAGCAGACCTGCATATTCGCCATCTTCTGTAACTATAACTGAACCAATATTTCTCTCGGCCATTAGCCTCAAAGCATCTAAAACCAGTGCGTTGGCATCAATAGCAACAACACTACTACCCTTACGGGTTAGTATATCTGAAACTTTTTTCATAACAATAGGGGTTTAATGGATACAGGTTATACCAAATATAATCAATATCAATCAAAAAAAATCTATAGATGAGGCTTTTATATTAACAATTGTGGAAATCTTAGTCCCTGTCGCGGCTTAGCTTGCTAAATAGCAGCGGGTTTTCATTTAGCTCTGCACCCTCCTTGCGGTGTTTTACAATATGCAAAGCGGTAAATATCGCTTCGCGAAAAGATATTTCTGATGCTAAATTCTTTCCAGCAATATCATAGGCCGTTCCATGATCAGGCGAGGTACGTACAAATTTTAACCCTGCCGTAAAATTAACGCCCGATTCAAAAGCAATTTGTTTAAATGGAATTAAACCCTGGTCGTGGTACATGGCCAGTACCCCATCAAACTTTAAATAAGTGCCGTTAGCAAAAAAGCCATCGGCAGCATAAGGGCCGAAAGCCAATATGTCGTTTGCTCTTGCTTCGTCAATAGCCGGTATAATGGTGGTTTGCTCTTCATGGCCTATCAGGCCATTATCGCTGGCGTGTGGGTTTAATCCTAATACAGCAATTTTGGGTTTGCGTATCCAGAAATCATCGCGCAAGCTGGCATTCATCAGCTTTAGTTTAGCTAATATTTTTTCGGTAGTAAGGCTTTGGGCTATTTTGTTAACGGGTATATGGCCGGTAACCACACCAACACGTAAGGTATCGCTAACCAAAAACATTAATGATTCGGCCGCGCCGTCGCGGTCCTGCAAATACTCTGTATGGCCGGGGAAGTTAAAGCTTTCGCTTTGTATAGTATCTTTATTTATAGGGGCGGTAACCAGCGCGTCGATAGCGCCGCTTAGTAAATCGGCTGTGGCACGTTCTAATGATGCAAAAGCGTATTTGCCTACTTCTTTATTGGGTATACCGGGTTCAATTTTTACATCCTCTTCCCAACAGTTGATCATGTTGGCACGTTTAGGCTGCGCTTTTGACGGATGATCTATCACTTGAAAATTCAGCTCACCTACCTCGGTAACCCGGCGATAAAATGATGCCACTTTGGTATGGCCATAAACAATAGGCGTGCAATAATTATAGATCATGCTGTCGGCAAGTGTTTTGATAATTATCTCTAAACCAATACCGTTTACGTCGCCAATGCTAATGCCTACTTTAAGTTTCTCGTTCATGTTTATATTTGATTACACCGATGGTTTATGATTACATCGATTACAACCTTTTACCTTAAAATTACTGCAAATAAAAGATTTTAGGCTAAGAGTTCCTGATTAAAGCACAAATATGACTTAATTTGCTCAAATATTTTGATTAATAATGACATTAGTAAGAGCAAAAAAACATTTAGGTCAGCACTTTCTTACTGATAAAAATATCGCGGCTAAAATAGTGGATAGCCTGCGCCCCGAAAACAAGTACCGGCAAGTGCTGGAAGTTGGGCCGGGTATGGGTGTGCTGTCGGATATTTTGCTGGAGAAAACGGAATACGACACCTATCTGATCGATATTGATAGAGAGTCGTACGAGTATCTGCAAAAGAAATATCCCAAATTAGGTGCCAGGCTTATCAATGCCGATTTTTTGGCAATGGATTTTGCGGCAACCTTTACCGGGCCGTTAGGCATTATTGGTAATTTTCCATACAATATATCGTCGCAAATACTTTTTAAGGTGCTGGATAACAGGCAGCAGGTAGTTGAGGTGGTAGGTATGTTCCAGAAAGAAGTAGCCGAGCGTTGTGCCGCTAAAGCTGGAAGTAAAGAGTACGGTATACTCAGCGTGTTTTTGCAGGCTTATTATAAGGTAGAATATTTATTTACCGTAAAAGCCGGGGTGTTTAACCCGCCTCCAAAAGTGCTATCGGCAGTAATTAGATTAACACGTAATGAAGTGGCGCAATTAGATTGCGATGAAAAGCTTTTCTGGCAGGTTGTAAAAGCAGGATTTAATCAGCGCCGTAAAACTTTGCGTAATGCTTTATCATCCCTCATCAACAAAGAAAAAATGACCGAAGAGCCACTGCTTGACCTACGGGCAGAACGATTGACTGTTGATGATTTTGTGAAGATTACTAAGCAGATAACTGTTTATAGATAATGAACTAAGCGGATTTAACTTTTACGAATTGATTTTTGATCCACTCTGCTGTCAGCAGCATTTTCCCTGCAACCAACATTATTACATGGATTATCATCGACATACAAATATAGCCGCAAAACTCTAACTTTCTTAACCATCTATATTTTATAGTTGGACGTATCTCTAAATGGTTTGATTTGGTTTGTACCATATCTAATTGATCGATATCTGCTTCGCTTATGTTTTCAGCTAAATAATATAAGTTTTTACTCTTGCAGCCTCTGTAAAAAGCAGTTATTACTTTAGTCGGATCAAGTATAAAGCCAGTTGATAAAGCAAACAGATTCATGATGGATATTAATGGTTTTCGGCAGCTTCTTGACCCAAGCTCCCAGGCGCTTATTTCGCTTTCGCCAATTCTATCAATCCCATAGCCAGACATGATATGATGCAAGTCATGAAATTTTAAATATTTTTTTCTCGCGTTGATGTTCGGAACCGGTGCCAGTATGCAGCCAATATAAACTCTTACGCAATGAGATTCAAAATCTTCAGTGAGATTTAGCCTGTTGAATTTATAGAAACCAATTAATGCTTCTTTTACAGTCATTTAGTCAAATTAATAATTGTCTAAATTTAAAATAATAGCATGTTTATCCAAGTATTAGTTTAATAAATAAGTTTATCCGCAGGTATCAGAAAGGCGGTACTTGGTAAGCAAAACTCATTATTTTATCTTGTACATGAATCAGAAGTTTATTTATTGTCATTTTGGGATAATCGGATGGACCCAAAGAAAAATAAATATTGATATTTGGGCTTTCTTCAAATAATGGACACAAACAATAAAATACTCATCGTCGACGATATCCACCCCATATTTATTGAACAGGCAGAAGCCATGGGTTATGTATGCGACTATCAACCCTTAATAAAACCGAATGAGGCGCTGCAAATTATTGGCGATTATGCCGGATTGGTTATCCGCTCTAAATTCAATGTTGACAAACCGGTAATGGATGCCGCCCATAACCTGCGTTTTGTTTGCCGTGCAGGTGCCGGCATGGACAATATTGACGAAGCTTATGCCGCCGAAAAGAATATTACCCTGATCAATGCCCCCGAAGGTAATATGGACGCCGTAGGCGAGCATGCCGTTGGCTTATTACTGTCGTTGATGAACCATTTTATTACTGCTGATGCCGAAATACGCAATGGCGAGTGGAAACGCGAGGCCAATCGTGGTTATGAGCTAAAAGGAAAAACGGTAGGCATAATAGGCTATGGGTTTATGGGGAAAAGCTTTGCCAAAAAACTATCTGGTTTTGGGGTTGATGTTATTGCTTATGATAAATATAAAACCGGTTTCTCTGACCAATATGCCCGCGAGGTAAGTATGGAACAAATTGTTAAACTGAGCGATGTGCTGAGCCTGCATATACCCTTAACCAAAGAAACAAAAGGCTTGGTTAACGAGGAGTACTTGTTCCATTTTAAGAAGCCCATATTTTTTATTAATACATCACGGGGTAAGGTGGCCGAGGTTAGGGCAATAGTAAATGCGGTTAAGCAGGGCAAAATACTGGGTGCAGGATTAGATGTACTGGAGACCGAAAAGTTTCCGGCATTGGGTGAGCAGGAATGGTTTGATGACCTGAAAAAATCGGGTAAAATAATACTAACGCCACATGTTGCCGGCTGGACGTTCGACTCGTATCGTAAAATTAGCGAGGTAATGGCTGAGAAGCTACGCTTAATAATTAGAGAATAGTTAATTAGTGATTAGGCTTGTATGCTGTTCAACTAATCTCTAACCTCTGACCACTAAATTTTTGTTGTTTCAGTAAACAAAAATTTGGATTTTAAAACTTAAATATCTTATCTTCGTTTTACACTAAACAAGACTATATGGGCACGCCTGCATAGTCTTGTTTGTTTTTAAAGTCATTACGTCCTTCTTAAATAGGGAGGGCGGTTTTTTTTGGCAAACCAATTAGATAAATAAAAATTAATTAGTGAGTTATGGCAGAGGTAGCATATTTTACCAAAGAAGGTTTAGAAAAATTAAAACAAGAATTACAAGAACTAAAAACTACAGGGCGGTCCACTATAACGAAGGCTATAGCAGAGGCACGCGATAAGGGCGACTTGTCTGAGAACGCAGAATACGATGCAGCTAAAGAGGCACAAGGTTTACACGAAGCCAAAATAGCCCAGGTGCAGGAAACTTTGGCCAACGCGCGTTTGTTGGACGAATCAAAACTGGATTTATCAAAGGTATTGGCATTGTCTATTGTTAAGATAAAAAACGTAAGTAACGGCGCCACTATGACCTACCAGTTGGTAGCCGAAAGCGAAGCTGATATGAAGACAGGCAAAATATCTGTGATATCGCCTATTGCCAAAGGTTTATTGGGTAAAAAAGTAGGTGATATTGCCGAAATTACTGTACCGGCGGGCAAAATGGAATTTGAGATATTAGAAGTAAGCAGATAATTCAATGAGTGAATGAGTGAGTTTTGAATGAGTAAATGTTTATTGTTTATTCAAAGCTATTTGTTTTCATTCGCTCAATCACTCAATCAAAATTCATTCATTAAACTATGTCAAGCATATTTTCAAAAATAGTTACCGGTGATATACCCGCTTATAAAGTGGCAGAGACCAATGAGTTTTTAGCTTTTTTAGATATCGCGCCTTTAGCAGAAGGTCATTTGTTGGTTATCCCAAAGAAGGAGGTTGATAATCTTTTCGACCTGGATGATGAAACGTATACCGGCTTACTGATCTTTGCTAAAATTGTTGCTACAGCAATGAAAAAGGCTATTGAATGCAATAGAATTGGCGTAACCGTTATAGGGCTGGAAGTGCCGCATGCGCATATCCACTTAATACCTATAAATGGTGTTGGTGATATGAATTTTTCTAACCCAAAATTAAAATTCACTCCTGAAGAGTTTCGGGCCACTGCGGATAAGATTCGTGCGGAATTGTAGTGAAAGACTTAAGTTTTAGAAACTTTGTAAGTCTTCTTATCATCCCCCGAAAATACAAAGAACGAAAAGAAGAAAGCGTAAAATATTATTCCCTTATCTACATCCAATAGGTTTTCTGAGAAAGAAACAAATGCTATCAGCAGCATAAAAGTAAAAAACAACAAGTCCTTTCTTTTTATGGCTTCTTTAAAACCAAACCATAAAGTACCCAGGTAGATGAGCAAACCTATTATGCCCGATTTTAATAAAAAGCTTAGATACTCATTATGCGAGTTCAGGTTATTAAGGAATGAGTTGTAATATTTTTTAGCATAAAAGCTTTCATGCAACAAACCAAGTTCTGAGCCTGCACCGTAGCCTGTAATGGGTGATTTAGCAATAAGTCCGGTAGCTGTGCCCCATCGGTCTAAACGTGAATCAAATTTTTTATCGGGTGTGGTTAGTGAAAGGTCGTATTTAAGATCAGTAATATACCTGACCTTTAAAATGTTCAATGTAAATATGCCCGCAACAATTAAAGCCGATAGTGATGCTGCAATCACTATGAATTTAATTCGTTTTTTTCCTTGCAGCAAGAAATAAGGAATAGCCAGGTTGATAGCCAAAAACAAGGCTGCAAAAATAGATTTTGAAGATAGCTGGACAATCCCTGCTAAAAGGATACAGGCACAGGCGGCATAAAATAAACGGTAAGGAGCCGACCGTTCTTTTATGAACACTCCTAAAAGATAAACCAGTGCAATTGCTAACTGTAAGGAAAAAAATGTGGCGTGCATGGCAATCGGCTCAGAGAAATTATGGTTAGTGAATGCCGCCGATACAATAGCAGAATAAGGTAACGAGTAATACTTAATGGTACGGAAAGCGTCTAAATACAAATAGGCCACAATTGCTGTACAGATCAATGAAAATGCCAGTAATAGCCTTGAACGATATTTTTGAATATCAAAAGAGGTTAAACAAAATGCCACCGGGAATAGCAATATGGCCAAATGCTTTCCCCATTCATTAAAAGCTTCAGGGCGGTTGATAGTGTAAATAGTACTAAGCAGCGTTACAAAAAATACCGATTGCAGTACAAGAGTCCTAACTGTAAAAATTGGTTTAATATCTTTCTTGTTAAGTTGTATTAATGTGTGTATAATAAAACTTATTAAGATAATATGGCTGTAAAAAAGATCAAACGGCAAGCTAACCATGAACAGCATTAAATGATAATAACTGATCCTATTGGCCAGGGTATCGTTTTTAAGAAATAATTCTTCCATTGTTATAATTCAAATAACATTCTATAGCATATTCTTCATAGCCATCTACAACGCTCTCCCAGTTAAACAGGTGTTTTATTTTGTGCAGGTTATTGGTCACCATTGTTTTTTCAGTTTCCTGTCTTTGTACGGTTTCAACTAAATTTTTTACATCATTTGGATTAGAAAAATAAAAAGCATCGGTGCTTAATACTGCCTGGTTAAAAGGATTGTTATGCGCGGCTATTAAAGCCTCGCTGGCCATTGCTTCTAATAATGAAGGGTTAGTACCCCCAACACTATGCCCATGAAAATACAGGTAAGAGTTGTTTTGTAAGGCGCGCACTTTTGCGGTATCAAAAATTGACCCTTTAAACTGTATGCGGCTATCTTTTTGAAATTTATGGGTGATGAATTTTCCAAACCGGTTACTGGTATCGCCCAAAACTTTAAATGGTTTTGGCGAGTTGCTATTGTTGTACCCTTCTAAAATAGTTTCAATATTATTCTCGGGCTCCATACGGGCCATTAGTAAAAAGTAATCTTCTTTTAATGCCTCCTCGGGAGTGATCTGCTCTCTCTCCTGCTTAGTTATCATATCCGCGCCGTAAGGGATGTAACGGCTGTTTATGTCATATTTACGGGCCAGGTATGATTTAATTACCATAGAATCTGACACATAAAATTGGCTATGCCTTACGGCCAGCCTCTCGGCATATTTCAAAAATTTCTGTACAGGTTTTGAGTATTTGGAACGCTTCCATTCCAAGCCATCCATATTGGTTATAATGGCGCTCTTTTCGGGATACAAATGCCCCCAAACAGAGCTGCTGGTATAGCCCATAATTAAAATAACATCAAAATTGCGTTTTCGGGCATCACGTATGCAATTCAGATCATACACAAATTGTCCCGCGGCACCAATTAAATATTCGGGGTCATAACAATGTATAATGTTAACACCGTTCCAGTTATCCCCGGCGTAGGGGTGATTGTGCGAGTTATATACACTCACTTCATGCCCCCGCTTGGCTAAACCAACTGATACATATTCTGATATATGCTCAAATCCCCCGTAATGGTTTGGTATGCCCCTTGTTCCTAATATGGCTATTTTAAGTTTCATGATACAATGGCTGTTTGATATGCTTTAAGAGTTTGTATGGCAGCTTTTGCCCAGGTATATTTATCTAATATTTTTTCGCGCAGATGGCTGTTAAAATTGGTAGTGCTTGCTTTTTCTACAGCGGCTAATATGCTTTCGGGTTGCGCGGGATCACAGTAAAAGGCGTCGTTTTCAAAATATTCACGTGTATCTCCCTTATCGGTTATTACAATATTGCAGCCCATTACCGCGGCCTCAACAGAGCTAAGTCCGGTGGTTTCAAACCAGCTTGGTAATACATGTATTTTTGCCTGTTGATAATAATTTACCAGGGCATCCTGCGGCAAATGTTCAATAAAGCTGATGTTGGCCGCGGCAATACTGCGGCACTCGTTATAATAAGCTGTTTGATTAGGGCTGTGATTGCCTATAAGCAACAATTTGAACCGTGTGTTATTTAACGCTTTTATTAAATTAAGCTGGTTTTTAATTCCTTCAATTCTTGCTACGCACAGCACCAACTCGTCATCTTTTTTTATAGTATCATTATAAGTAAAGCGGGTTGCATTAATACCGTTGGGTATAACGCTGTATTTTACGGTACTTGGGTACATTTTAACCACCCGCCTGTATTCCGATTCGGAATTTGGCAGGATAGAGTCAGCATGGTCCAATATTTCAACAATGCTTTTTCGTTGTCCTTTCCAGATGTAGGATAAACTCGATAAATGATCGCGCCCCAAAACCCAGCGTGCCATGGTTTTTATATACTCAATAGTATCTGATGATAAATGGCTAAACACCATACCCGCACCTTTGCGGTAATGTTTATCATACTCACTGTAATTAACCAATATGGTAGATACCACGAATGGCTTACCGGCCTTTTTACTGTGGTGCAAAATATCAGCCGGACGAATAATATTGAAAAAATGCAACAGATCATAATTAACGTAATCAATAGCCTCGTTGGTAAGCCTAATCTCGGCCTGCACGCCCATATCTGTTAAGTGGCGGGCTGTTTCCATAGCCTGTACGGTGTCTCCGCCGGGGACACTGTATAAAGTTGATCTTGTTATGATGGCTACTTTCATCTGTGTTACAGTTTGTTTGGACTCATTTTATGCAGCCATAAAATAAATTTTTCGGGCAAATAGCTTACGGTATATAATAAGTAGTTATCTAATCTTAACGGCCATATGCTTATTGCCTTTTTTACATGTTCACGTGCCTTTTCGGGCTGATAATTATTAGCCAGGAATTTTTTTCCGCATAGCGCGTGGTATGATCCCTCTTTTATTTTTCTAACGTCCTGCGATTTAATAATGGCTAATAATTCATTGCCTTCTTCTGCCGTTATATGCCCGCGTTTAATAGCATCTCTTTTTAATTCGCGAAAGCGCTTACCGCGCCACCGCTCATCAATAGTAACCGAGGCTGAGTTTAACCTGTATTTTATTAATGGTTCCGCCAGGTTGCAAAACTTGCCCTCTTTGGCTATTGCTGTCCATAATAAATAATCTTCAAAATTATGGGCATCAGTAGGGTATCCTCCGGCATTGGCTACATTGGCCTTTTTATACATTACTGTAGGGTGCATAAAGGGGCAATAGAAGTATAGTTTTTCCATTATCTCCTGGTGCGAATGCGCAATGCATTGAAAGTGGAACAGGAAATCGTTATTCTCTAAAATATAATCGGCATCACTTCCAACTAAAATGTATTCAGGGTTTTCAAGCAAAAATTTTATTTGTTTTTCAAGCCGTTGCGGATGGCACACATCATCAGCATCAAACCTTGCTATGTATGGGGCCTTTGAATATTTAAGGCCCGTATTTAACGCCGCGGCAACCCCCATGTTAGGCTGGTCTATTAAAATTATCCGCTCATCTTTATAAGAATTGATAATGGCTTTGGTGCCATCTGTCGAGCCATCATTTACTATTATCAACTCAAAATCGGTGTGCGTTTGTTGCAAAACAGACTCAATAGCCTCACTTATATACTTTTCGGTATTATAAGCGGGCATTAAAACGGTTATGCAGGGGTTAGTTTTCATTGGTGCGTAAATTTTTATTTTTAACTAAACCCTGTCCCTCTTTAATATTTAAAAAAAGCATCAGCTCAAGCATTATCATTATTGATAATTGCTCGAACCAGTAATCAATAAAAAAAATGGCCAGTACAAATAGCAGCAAGGGTATGCCGTAAGTAAGGTTTACATAATGCTTTGCAAAAAATCCTATATAAAAAACAAAAAGAGCCAGCAACCCGGCTAAGCCATATTCGGCCAGTAACTGGTCATATACAGAAAACGGACTATTGATTAATGAATGTGAACTTGCAGACTTGCTAAAAAAGTTCAAATAAATATCAAGGTGGTTAATTAAAAAGTTGTGATTAATGTAAATGTGTTTAGCCGGATAGCCACCGGTAAACTTTAAGCCCGTTGCCCTGAAAGCCAGTTTCGAAGAAAAATTGCCAACACCATCCCCTACTATTATTTTTGAGGGGTGTTGTTTAAAAAAATTTACTGTTTGCAACAGCCCTGTAATTTTACCCGGCACAGATGTCCAGTGTGGATGGCCTGAAATAGGCAGCTCCTTTTGGTGCACGTTGACAAAATCAACCAGTTGTTTTTGCTCTGGCGGGGTAGTTTTAAGCCATTGGTAAACCGGTAAATTAACATCGGGCTTAGGCAATAATATTCTACCTGTAGCGGTTGCCGGCACGTTTGGCGGAAGAATTAAATGTGCGATAGGGGCCTTATGTGCCTTTTCAATACTATCTAAATAAAGTATCGCAATCTTTTGTCTTTTTTCTTCGGGACTGAGCGTGCTGTCTGGCCTTAAGTTAACCGGTATTTTGTTGTTGCCGGGCCATGGTGATATTATGCTTTTCTTATAAAAGAAAGTTTTAACCGTGTTTATCACATAGTCATTATTCTGTGGCGATATTTTTGCCATAAATACAACTAAAAACACCAGGCAAACAATTATTACACTTTTTTGATCGCGGGTACTATTAAAAGCAAACAGATAAGCCAGTATAATCAATATAAATACATTAGTAAAATTACTGGCTGTAAGAATTAAAACGGCCATGCATAACAACGTCATGCCTGCATTTTTTTTACTTAAAAAATAAATAATGCCAAAGGCATTTAAAACAGCGTTGGTTGTCGAGGTATCAAATGTGAGTCCTTTTATAAAATCGCCGGTACTGACAAAATATTTTTGATATTCGCCCTGGTAGGTGTATGGATTAATAGCGTGAGTTACCCAAACAATATAGGCCAGGTTTAGCAGTGAAGCAACTGCATTAATAATAAAGAAAACCACTATTGTGTTGTGAATTACTTCGGTATTATTTCTTTCTACCGATAGTTTAACCTGGTGGATGGCCAGTATGCAAATAACCCAAAAGCCAATTCCGGTTGCAAAAACTATATTGTAATTTATATTAAAATAATTGCTGTTGATGATAAAGCCAATAATACCAATGCCAATTATTAATGGATAAAACAGCGGCAGCCTTGAGTTCTTTAGCCTGAAACCAAATTTAAAATCAAATTGTAATAGATAGATAAGAACAATTGCTGGAATTTTTACAGCCAATTTTACATTTAAAAATAACAGCAAAAACAACAGCAGTTTCCAATCTACGTAAATAAGTAGTTTTTTTAAGTTTAAAACTTTTGTGCCGTTATTCATTAAATTTAATCGTGTTGAAACTACCATAGGTGGAAACCATGGGTAATTGTTTTAATTTTCTCTTAAACGTTACGGTTTGAAAATTAAAATGGTTGCCTTGTAGAAGCGGCGGAAATGAACTTATTTTACCAATTAAGCAGCCGGCCTAAGTTTTTCCGGTCGGTAAGTTTTACTTGTGTGGTGGCTAATAATAAAACCAGGTAAATAGCCACCGCAACGGGTACAGCAACCCAGGTGTTTAAAAGGAGGATCTTAGTTATCAAGCCGCTGCATACTGCACAGGTTACACAAATTACCAATGGGTGCCAGATAGTGTTAAGCCCGGCAATTTCATTCTTTTTCAGGAAATATATTGCTTGTGCTGTGCATGCTATTAAAAAGGCAAACGCCGCGCCTTCATTTTTATAAAATGGTATCAATATAATATCGCCGGCAACATTTACAATCAGGGTAATGATGAATGCAGTTAATATCATTTTTAATCGCCCTTGTGCAAAGTACATCGTCCATAAAAAATTGTTCAGGTATAAAAATGGCATGCATAATGATAAAATAAAAATGGTGTTAACATTTATTGCACCATACTTACCCGCGGTTAGGCCATCAATAACAGGAGCCCAGCACATATTTAATACCAGGCCAATAAACCCGGCTACAACCATTTCTATCCGTATTAAAGTTTTAAAATTTGGGATATGAATATTTTGCTGCTTAAACAATTTTGTAAAATGCGGAATTAGCAACGGGGCTATAGCCAGCAGGGGCAGTGTAGAAACTTCAAACACTTTATAAGCAAAGCTATATTCGGCCAGTTTTACTGCTGATAATATAAAGCCTATAAATATCCAATCAAACCGGGCCAGGGCCGATGTAATTAATGCCACACCCATTTGTGGCAACGACTCGCGCACCAGGTTAATATAATTGGCTTTGTTCCATTTATTAATTAACGGGATTTTAGCCATCCGTTTAAAAAGGTAAACCCCTATAACCAGCTCCAGCGTATCTCCAATAATAAAAATAGCAACAATAACGGGCAAATTAAGGGCATGTAGTAGGGCGGCAACTACTAAACATATGCAACGCACAAAATTAGATATTACTGATAGGTAGGCTACCAGCTTAAACAATTCTAAACCATTTGCGGCTTGTTTAAATGGTGTAGAGAAATAAATCATCAGCTTACCAATACCAATCAATAATAGTAAATTGTAAACAGATTGATGTGGAAACAGGGCGAAACCCGTTAACAACAACCCGTAAAACAACAGGCCGGTAATTAATACATGACTTATATAAAGCGATAGTACAGATTGCGCGTCATCGCCTGCGGCTATTTTTTTAATAATAACCTGGTCAATACCAAAAGAGAGTATATTAAATACAGCAAGCAATATAGCCAGTGCAAGGTTTATTTGCCCAAAACTATCTTTGCTTAAGCTAATTGATAGTATATAAAATATAACTAAAGCAAAAAGTTGATTGATAATAAGCTGCAGGGCATTTACCGAAAGATTTTGGAGCAGTTTTCTTTTCATTTAGCCTGCTAAGCGGTTAATATTCAACCGCTAAATTAGCTTTTATGTATGGCTTTTTCTTGGCGTTATTTTCCAGCCGGTTTAAATAATGGTATTTAAGCCATTTGTTTTTATAAGTAATTTTTGCAATGCTCCAACCTTCCCTGCCATCCAAAAATCCCAAAAACACAATATAATTTTTAATAAAGCTAAAAATTGGCGATATATATAGTTTAACAGGATTTACCTTTTTACCGGTCTGTAAATATTTTTCGGCACTTAAATGTGCGTAGTAAAGCGCTTTGTTGTTACACTCATTACTGTCTTTTACCGAATAGTGGTGCATGCAGCCATCTAACCGTTCAATTTGCACTTGCTCGGGAAGCATTAAAGTTTCATGCACATTTGCTTCAGACCATTTTACTACTGTACGATTAAATAAACGTATATGATGATCGCGCCCCCAATTGCCATGGCGTATCAACTTTTTGCCGAAGTATGATTTAAACTTAATGTCGTAAACAATACCCGTATTATCCAGTTTAAGGCTATGTAAAGATAGTACAAGTTCAAGATCAACAATTTCATCAGCATCAACGCTTAATATCCAATCGTACTTAGCCAACCCTATGCCTTTATTTTTATTGGCACCATAGCCATCCCAGTTTTTTTGGTATATATGGCAACCTAATAACCGGGCTATATTGAAAGTTTCATCTGTACTATAATTATCAACTATAATTATATCATCCGTTATCATCTTAGCCGCGTTTATGCAGTCGGCTATAACTTCAGCTTCATTTTTGGTGATAATAACTATCGAAACAGGGATCATGTAAATAATAATTTATACGTTTAAACCAGATTGATTACTTAATACACGAATGATAAACCTAAAAGGTTGCTTTTACCCATTAAAAATTACATAAAAACCTAACAATAAACATGTTGAAATATTGGAATAATTTATAAGAGCAATAAAAATGACCCGGACTATCATTATTTTAAACTAAATTTATACTTCCGGGCAACCATTACACAACAATTTACGTGATGGATATAGAAACGGGTAATATCACATTAGCAACTATTTTATAACCCATATGGGCGAGGAAGAGTTACATCAACTGATCAGGGGCTGTATAACACAAGACAGGAAAAGCCAGAAATTGCTTTACAAGGCTTTCTATGGCTTCTCTATGGCAATATGTTTACGGTATGCGGGCGATAGGGATGAGGCCGCTGAAGTGATGAATCAGGGCTTTTTTAAGGTTTTTACCAAAATAGAATCTTACGATGCCGGCAGGCCATTTAAAGCCTGGCTGGGCAGGATAATGATGAATGTATCCATTGATTATTATCGGGCCAATCTTAAAATGGCTTATGCCGAGGATCTGGAAACTGCGGAGCATGTGTATGATATAAGCACATCAGCGGATAATAATTTAAATTATAATGATCTGCTGGCTATGGTGCAACGGTTGCCACAAGGTTACAGAACGGTATTTAACCTTTTTGCAATTGATGGTTACTCGCACGAAGAAATATCAGATATGCTGAATATAAATATTGGCACATCAAAGTCTAACCTTTTTAAAGCTAGGCAAAAGCTAAAACAAATGATACACGATGCAGATTCGTCTGATAATTATAATAAAGGAATAGATTTTAACCCGGTAGTAGCCATGAATGGCGCAGCTATAAAACCGGTGTTTTATAATAAAAATGGTATTGATAAGTAATGAAAAAAGAGAAAAATATAGATACGATTTTCAAGCATAGCCTCGCAGACCCGGTTGATGAAGCCGCGTATCGGGAAGATGATTGGGATGCATTTGAGCAGATGCTTAATAAGAATAAAAAATCGGGAAGCATTTTTTGGTTACCTATTTTAGGTAGCGTTGCGGCAGCTATATTGATATTATTTGGCTGGCTAATGTTTAAACCACAGGGTACAAACCATGAGCAAAAAATACAGCAACAGGTAGCAGTTAATAAAACGCAACAAACAATACAGCAGCCGGCAATAACCGTTACTACAACACAAAAAGCGCAGCAACAAATAGCAGCGACAAAACAATCGGCAGAAAATACAGGAGAGAAGTTGACTGCACAGCCGGCCGCAACAGCCGCGACCCCTAAAACAAGAAACGCATTGGTGGGGCAGCCGCAACACAAAAAGACACAACAGGAGTATATAGCAAAAAATAACTATAGGGTGGGCAGGCATAATGGCAATAATAATTTGCCACAAAATGCGCGGCCGCTTAATGGGCAAAATAACGGCAATGCCGTCGAAAAAATTGGCAGCGATCATAATCCTGTTTCCAATACAAGAGATTATGAGGCATTAGCCGCAGTTAGTGAAGCCCCGGGTATTACATCCTCAAATACTTTGGGTACCCTGGCTATAGCTTCAATTAATATTTTGCCGCAAGCGCCTGATGCTTTGGTACAAACAAAATCCGGTAAGATCGGAATTAAGAAAACGGCATCATCATTCCGCCCTCAATTTGCTTTGAGTGCGTTGGCCTCATCAGAGTTAAATGGAGTCGGCTCGTTACAGAATCCTACTAAAGGGTATAATTATGGACTGTTGTTCTCGGCAGAATTGGTTAAGAAGTTTACAATCACCACAGGAGTAAATTATTCTTTTAAACCATACACCCTGCCGTTTGCAGATTATCATACCACCTATAAGTTTAAAAACGCACCCGAATATGTATCGGCTGATTGCCGGGTATTAGATATACCTATTAACATTGGCTACCAGGTATATAATAACCATCGTAACAAAATAACTGTGGGCACAGGCTTATCATCATACATCATGATGCATGAAAGCTATACATATGATTATGGTAATACAGCAACCCTGTACGGGCCATCCTATTATGCTGTTAAAACACGTGGCAAGTATTTGTTTAGCATCATGAATTTGGAGGCAACTTATCAACGTCAAATTAATTCAAAGGTTGGAATAAGTTTACAGCCTTATTTAAAAGTGCCGCTGTCAAATATAGGGTACAGCCAGATCAAGGTAGAAACAGCAGGTTTAGCTGTAGGGCTAAACTGGAACATAAATTCATTAACAAAACCTAAGTAAACATGAAACATATCAGTATTATTTTACTTGCCTGGATGAGCATTTTCCAGGCAGGCGGGACCCTCTATGCTTGTAAAAACGCACAGATAAGCTTGTTTTCTACCGCGCCAATTGAAGATATAGCAGCCAAAACATCATCCGGAACATCGGTTTATAACCCGGCCACAGGCGATTTGGTATTTGGCGTGGCTATAACCACATTCAAATTCCCTAAAGCTTTAATGCAGGAACATTTTAACAGCGATTATTTAGAAAGTGATAAATACCCGCGCGCCACTTTTAAAGGCAAAATACAAGAGCATCCTGATCTTACTAAAAATGGTACTTACCCGGTAACCGCGGTAGGCGAGTTGGATGTACATAATGTTAAGCAAACCCGTACTATCCCGGGCACGCTTACTGTAAATAATGGCGTGTTAACGCTAACCTCGGAGTTTATGGTAAAATGTGCCGATCATCATATTGCAATACCGCGGTTGGTATTTCACAACATTGCAGAGAGTATTAAAATGAACGTTTCTGCTACATATGCAGCAGTTAAATAGAAATTAATTATACACTAAATTATCAAACATGAAAAAGCACATCGCACTATTAGCTATTATAGCGTTAAGCCTGAATGTAAAGGCACAGCAAACGGATACTAAAAAAGGAATTTCGGCAGCAGATTCTTTAATGAATTTAATGGGTGTTGATGAAAAACCCGGACCTGTGGCCATATTTAAATCAACCAGGCTGGTGTTATCACAAACTACCGAAATGATAAAAAGGAATAATTTAAATTTCCAGATAATACACCGGTTTGGTGATATTGCCGGCAGTAATGGCGGCCCCCAAACCGCATTTGGTATTGACCGGGTTAATGATGTTTTCTTCGGCTTTGAATACGGTATTAGCGATAATTTTAACGTCGACCTGGGCAGGAGCACTATTGGGCAATTAGTACAACTGGAATTAAAATGGGCGGTATTGCACCAAACAACTAATGGCAGCTCGCCTATTGCTATAACCCTGCTTGGCGAAATCGGTGCAAAGCCTTATGCTGCATTCCCAACTTTTAGCAGCAGGCTTTCTCATTTGATGCAAGCCATATTTGCCCGTAAATTTTCGCCGGGTTTTGCCTTACAGGTGGCACCAACTTATGTGCGTGATAACACACCTTTTCCAATATTACCGGGTAATGAGCAGAGCTTTTTCGCAATGCAGGCTTCAGCGCGCATTAAGCTAACCAATCACTCAGGTGTAATATTGGATTACGCGCACCCTTTCTCTGCTTTTAGAAACAATACAGATACGTTTCAGGACCCGATGGGTTTTGGTTACGAGGTGGAAACCGGCGGCCACGTATTTACTGTAAACATTACCAATGCAAATTCTGTTTCAGAGATGAACATGCTTAGCAATTCGCAGCAACGATTTTCAAAGGGGCAATACCGTATAGGTTTTACCATATCAAGAATGTTTGATTTTAACCCGAGGGCTAAAAAAGAAGAGAAAAAATATTAGCTACACACAAGATAAGATTTACAAAGTTTATTAAACAGCAAATATGGAACGCGAAGAATTTTTATCGAAATTGGGAATAGGCGCACTGGCAGTATGCATGGGTTGCAGCCTGGTAGCATGTGGCGGTAAAGGTAGTGATGCCACACCGGCCTCGGCGGGTACTGCGCCAATTCCTCCGGCAACAGGGTCGGGTACTACATTTAGTACAGATTTGAGCACCTCACTTACCGCTATTGGTGATTCAAAAATATCAAATGGCATAATATTGGTAAGAATTGCCGCGGGTAATGTAGCCAGCTCTTTTACAGCTGTACAGGTAAGATGTACGCATGAAGGCGCCTCTATAAATTATAATAGCGGCCAGGGTTTGTTTATTTGCCCGCTGCATGGCAGTGAATTTAGTACAAGCGGATCTGTTATACAGGGCCCGGCGCTTGCCGCGTTGCAAAAATATACTGTAGCAATTAGTGGGAATACGCTTACTGTAACGGCGTAAACATTTGTTTGAACCAGAAATTTATAATCAAGCTAATCTTTTCTAAAAAGGATCATGGCTCAGATAAGTACAATCTTTTTAATCGAATCAAAATATTCTGTACCTTTGCAAAATTATTTTCTTGAATAAAGCGTTCACAATTTCATTGCTTTCTGCTTCAACGACAATAAATTACAAAGAACACGATGAAAAAAATTGTTGATTACAGGAAACTTTTAGAAGTTACGGAAGCTGCCGAGCTGCAGGAATTAAAATCTGTTTACAGAGGCTTGATGAAAGTTTGGCACCCGGATAAGTTTCAGGATGTTAATGAAAAATCAGATGCTGAAGAAAAAAGCAAAACCATTATTGAAGCTTATCATTTTTTAGTGAGTATTGCGCCCGAAACAAGAAATCAGTCGTTAGCTGAATACACAGCTACCACTACCACTTCTAATATTGCCGATTTTGAATTTAAATCGCAGGTACTTAAAATAACTTTTTTAGATGGCAGTGCTTACGAGTATTTTGATGTACCCAAAGCTGTTTATATAAAGCTGATCAATGCCGATTCGCCAGGCAGATTTGCCCGCAGACATATTTATAACGAATATGTTTACCGGAGTTTGAGTAAATTGGTAGCTACTGCTTAAAAACGGGGCTATACCCCGGTCTTGCTAACAGATTCCATTATACCTCTTATGTATCCCAGCGCATATAAAGTACCAATAGTGCTGTAGCCTGCGTGGGCGTTACTGTCGCCATCCATGGTAGGTACATGGTCCGGGCGTATGGGGCCTTTAAACCCAATATTATAGTAGGCTTTCATGGCCGCATGCATATCTATCTGGCCTTCGTCATGAAAACATTCTTCAAATTTTACTTTGCCTCCCCTAACATTTCTAAAATGCACAAAGTGTATTTTGCCTTGCTTTCCAAAATGATTAACTACGGTTGGTATATTGGCCCCCATTAAAGAGAAATTGCCCTGGCACATTGTGATGCCGTTATTGGGGCTTGGATAAAGTTTTAATAAACGGTCAAAATTATCCACAGTGGTCATAATGCGTGCTATCCCCTTTATACTGTCCACCTGTGGATCATCCGGGTGCATGGCCAGTTTAATACCGGCTTTTTCGGCTTCGGGTACAACGGCTTTTAAAAAATATTCCAGGTTTTTCCATAGGGCCTCTTTTGTTATCTCGCCATATTGGGTTACAGGCGCGTTTTTAATGTCTTCATAATCAAAAGCGGTAACTAATGCGCCGCCACGGCCGGGTTTGGCCATATCAGTACGATACCAGCCAATAACCGGCATCCAGTTATAGCATATGGTATCAACGCCGGCCCTTGCCAGGTTTTTCATAAAGGTGATAAAGTTTGTTATCTCTTCATCGCGCCCTGCCAATGCTAACTTAGTTTTTTCGCCTAATGCAGGCGGCCCTTCAATTACCCGCAGCTTCATGCCTGCTTTGTTCCAGTAATCAACATTAGCGGCAATAGTATTATACTCCCAAGGCTTGGCATCGGGCCCTGCAAGACTGGTTGTAATGCCACTCACCGCCCCCAACACATCCATTTGCTGGCATAAGGTTATTTTGCGCTTTTCATAGCCTGTAAAAAAAGCTTCGCATAATTGCATGCCGGCATCCCGAACAAATTCGGCTTGCTGTTTAGCCGTTTCGTGGCGTGTATTAGCTATTGACGGAATACTTCCTCCAATAGAAAGTGCGGCTGCCAACGAGGCGCTCTTTTTAATAAAAAGTCTGCGGTTATCTTTCATAATACAGAAAAAAAGAGGTTATATGGTTATATTGGTTGTTCTAAGATAGGGATTTGATTTTTAAATACCTTTTATGATTTTGAATTAAAACATTTAAAAGATAGCAAACCTAATCTTACCTGATACTGTTGTTAACCTGTTGATATATAATTAAATGTTAACAAATAAATCACACACACTTTACGTTTATATGTAAGCTTATGCTTTATCTTTAGTGTAGGCATTAACGGACTACTCAAAAAACGACTTTATGACCTGGAGAAAGTTTAGCGGCGAAATCATTCAATCGCCAATTATTGAAGAAGTAGAAAAAGCAATTGAAAGAGAAAGCCTGTTGGGCAACAAGCTTAAAGTTTGTATAGGAACAGATTCGCAGGTTAAGGGAAACGTAACTGATTTTGCTACTGTAATTGTGTTTTTGCGCGAAGCAAGAGGGGGGTTTATGTTTATTCATCAGGAGCGCACCTCGCAAAAAATGAGCATTAAAGAACGGATGCTTTTCGAGGTGCAAAAATCTATCGATATAGCTTACAAACTTTGCGACCTGCTTGACCTGTATGATGTTAGCCTGGAAGTGCACGCCGATATTAATACCAACCCAATGTTTAAATCAAACGCTGCATTGCACGAGGCTATGGGCTACATATTAAGTATGGGTTTTGTATTTAAAGCCAAACCAGAGGCTTTTGCCAGCTCTTATTGTGCTAATAAAATTGTGCAGTAGCCGGTTTAATAAATTTATCAGATCGCGTTTAATGAGTTTTTTCATTTTATAGCCATACCTCCTTTATTCACGTTCGATTCATTATCCGGGTTACCTGGTTTATTCTTAATCAGGAAATTTGATTTACGAACGTAATGATTTAGCGGTTCTTCAATGGTTTTAAACAACAAAACCGATATGGCATTAAGTATGATGAATGCATATAGCAGGTTTAATTTATCATACTCAAAAGGCGAGTGCCATGTAACGCCCCATTTATCATATAAGGCAAATACCCAATCATTTAACCAGTCGGTTGCGGTATGTATCAGGTTGTACATCCAGCCCAAATGTACCAGATAAAATATATACGAACTTTTGCCCAGCAGCTCAATAAACGGAGTGGCCAGTACCTTCTTTAAAACGGTGGCCTCGGTCAATATCCCATAAAAGAAAAATGCCACCGCAATACATAAAAAGTAATTATTGATAATTATACCCGCGGGGCTTTCAACCCCGGCCGCCCAGCCTTTAGGTATCGGCTGAAAAGCCATCGCCAGCACACAAAGAAACATCAGCATAAAACCTAAATAGGTGTACACTATTTTATTGGTGCGCGCAAAGCCCTGGTGCAAAACAATTCGCGCCAGCTGCACGCCTACAAAGAACTCAAAACAGCGCCCAAAGAAGGTAAACAGCATAACAAACGGAAAGTTCCCGAAAAAACCATACCAATTTACATGGCTAAAAATTAGCACCATTACTATAGCAAAGGCGGTTAGTACCAACGGCTGTATATAAAACTTACTATATTCTTTGGCGATCAAAAAAATAATAGGCGCCGAAAAATAAAAGCATTCTTCAACCGTAAGCGACCATCCCTGGGCTATGCCCGTATCCCAAAACCTATAAAAGAACCCGCGCATAAACGTAATATTCAGCACCATTAACCAAATTGGGTTTTGGTAACCTTGGGTTATACTTTGGTCTTTAGTAATAAAGTAATAAACAAAGGCACAAATGGTAAGCAGGGCATACATGGGGTATATGCGCGCCACGCGGTTTTTAAGGTATTGCCTAAACCAATTGGTAGTTAAATGAAAATTATTATAGTACCTAAAAGTTATTAAAAACCCCGACAACACAAAGAATACAGATACCCCAATGTGAAACTCGCCAAAAAAGCGTTGCACAATGTGAGGAAAAACATCGCCAAAAACATAACAATAGTGCGATATAAAAACAAGGTAAGCCGCCAGCGCGCGCACCCCGGTTAATGCCGGAATATAGTTTTGTAAATGTTTTTGTGACAAAAGGCTCTCCCTGATTTATTCCCCTAAAATACTTGTTTATACTTTATAAGTGCAAAGCCCCCTTTAAATCTCCTCCGGTAGGGAAGACTTACCCATCGCGCCAAGCAGCATTATTAATTTTTGTAAAGGGTTTTAATTAAACAAATCAAAAGTCTCCCCTTCCGGGGGAGATTTAGAGGGGGCAAGCACTCCCCTGCACCACGCCTTTATTCAAAATCTTTTGGTCAATATAATACTGTATCTCTGATTTTTTGAGGCCCCAGTTGGGTGCAATCAGCAGGTCCAGGTCGCTTAGGCCGAAGAGGCGTTGTAT
Organism: Mucilaginibacter sp.; assembly: GCF_028288205.1. GTDB lineage: Bacteria > Bacteroidota > Bacteroidia > Sphingobacteriales > Sphingobacteriaceae > Mucilaginibacter. The sequence continues at coordinate 26,548 of NZ_JAQBOD010000041.1, read as the reverse complement.
CACCACATCCGGCCTGACAAGGGGTAGCAGTTCGCATAAAAATTCGGCATACTCATCAAGGCCGAAAAGTTTAAAAGGCTCGCGTTTGTATTTAACACCCATAACAGAGCCCTCCACAATATGCAGGTGGTGAAACTTTACAAATTTTATCTGCGGATGACGGTTTATTTCGGCAGCATACTTTAGCATCATTTCTTTAGTTTCCCAGGGGAAACCGAAGATGGTGTGCACACAAATATCAAGTTTGCTGTTCTCTACAAGTTTAAGGGCGGCAAGCAGGTCGTCATGACTGCAGCCGCGGTTTATCTGGTCCAGCGTTTCGTTGTAAATGCTTTCCATACCCATTTCCAGATCCACGTCAAACCTGTCGGTATAGCTTTCCAGCAGGGCTATTTTTTCGGCGTCGATACAATCCGGGCGGGTGCCTACGCTCAGGCCCACAATATCTTCGGTACAATAACTTAGCGCCTCGTCATACAGTGCTTTAAGGTAATGCACAGGGGCGTAGGTGTTGGTATTGGGCTGAAAGTAAATAATAAACTTATCGGCTTTGTTGCCCTTGCGCGCACGCTCCATGCCCTCCATAACCTGCTGCCTGATGGTAGATGCGTTACGACTAACCGACGGCGTAAACGAATCTACATTGCAATACGTGCAGCCGCCATAGCCCTTGCTGCCATCACGGTTGGGGCAGGTAAAATTACCATCAACAATAACTTTAAACACACGGTGCCCGGGGTATTTCTCCTTGAGCCACGGCCCGTAGTTGTTATAACCCTTCTCCCAAATAGCTGCCGATGTGTCTGTTAATTGCATTGTGGGGGCAAAGATAGGGAATTATGCACATATCTCTCCGCGCCATTGCGTAGCGTGACAATCTCTGCACTTGCAAATTGATAAGGTAGCGTCGTAACTTATCGCTTGGTGACGCTCATGGCCGCTAAGGCCTAGTTACTTTACCTTAGATGCAAAGTAACCAAACATCAAGCCGGAAAAATCCTTCCGCGCACAAGGCCAGACTCCCAGGCCCGCGTTTTCCGGCAGGCCTTTGCCCTCTTTTCATTGCTCATTAATACCAATATTGTAGGTTCTATGAAGAAAGTGTCAGCAAATAAGCTTCGGGGACATACAACAAAGTTAGTTAGCATCCAATCACCCATGCCATGACACCCCCACTACTTCACCCCTTTGGCCGAAACTATATCAACCTCCACAACCTCCAGCTCGGCCGCTGCATCATGGGGGAAAACCGACTGCAGCGCTTCGCGGCATTTTTGCAGGGTTTGCAGCAGGTTATCATCGTTAGTAATGGGGCCGCTGTAGTGCAGGTTCTTACGGTCGGTGCTTTGCAGTTTGTCAAAGCTGTGGCCGTTCCATAGGTACGGGTGGCCCGCCTGCATATAAATAATATTGTATTGTACCATAACCCGGGGTGTTTTATAAGGTAACAAGCGGCGGGGCATTTGGTTTAGGGTGTAGGTGTATATGGTAAGTATATACACCATATACACCCGTATACACTGGCAAAATAGCGTCACCATTTATTTGGCGGAAATATGTATAGATGGTGGGGGTAACTTGCTTTAGTTTAGGCACTAATAAAAGCTACCAGACCAATCTTTAAATTCCACCAACGACTTCGAACAACAATAGGCGTTTGCTGTAGCAAGGGCTGCATACTCATATCTTTGTTTAAAGATAATCAAACAGGATTAAAGGCAGTAATTTGACTGCATACAAGACACCATATAGGATGTTGGGCGTGGCTGTAATTTTCTCGAATACCCAAGATTTAATCACATCCATTTATCCATTAATAGTACATTAAATTTATGACCGTCAGGATCAGCAAAGGCAAAACCATAATAATTGGTTTCATCTCTCCCCACTTCGTGAAAAATATTACCGCCAGCGTTTTTAACCTTCTCTGCCAATTCATTCACTTCCGCCTCTGTTTCTGCAGAAAGTGTGAAAATAATTTCGTTGGTAGTTTTTGACCCGGGTGTTAAATATTCATCTATTTTTGAACCCTGTTCAAAAAAATGAATCACAAAATCATCATCACCAAAAAGAAAACTAGCTAGCTTAGGATCGGTGTTTGGCTTATTGGGAGTAAAACCCAATTGTGTATAGAATTGATTGGTGCGCTTTGCATCTTTTACACTAAAATTAGCCCATATTTTTTTCGCTTTCATACTGTTGAATTTTGAAACAATATTATCAAAATTTTTATCTTGAAATGATAAAGTTTAAGTGCCAAATGTGCAAATGAACAAAGATTGCGCTGTTTTAAATTCTTAAAAATAAGTTTCCTCTGCGTTCTCAAAAGTGTTTCACATCAGGTGTTTCACCCTAAATTTGCAAAAATCGGTGAAATAGCATAAAATGCTTATTATAAAATACTTATCTTAGTTCACCTGAAGCTTTTGTACTGTTTCAAAGTGTTTCACTCATTTTGTCAAATTTCTATATATCAATAAGTTAACCTAAAAGAGTGTTTCATGTGTTTCATTAATTTGTGAAACACTACATCTAAGCATTAACAGGCACCGGATGTTTATCAATAATATCATTTGATTTTTGAGATATCTCACGGATAATGGCATCAAGCTCGTTGGCTGATAGGGTTATATACTTTAATATTTCCCGCTGTTCGGCTTTACTGGTGGCAGATCCAAGCATGGGCACCAGGCCCATTATACGCGCCAGCGGGCCCCTCACCAAATGCGACTGCGCCCATGAAATTTCGCGGAAGATCTTATTCTGATCTTCTACCATTTTTAAATACAATTTACGCGCGGTAATATCGCGCCCGGTAATGAATACCCCGGTAATTACATGGTCCTCGTAAACCGGTGTAAGGGTATAACGTATCCAGTTGGTAGTTCCTTTGTCGGTACGGTATTTCCTGTCATAATCAATTACTTCGCCGGCATATACTTTTTTTATAAATCGCTCAAAATACACTAACTGCGGGGTTTCTACAAACTCGAAGATACAGCGGCCAATTTCCAGTTCACGTTGGTCCTTATTAAACCGCATAGATGCCGTGGCCCTGGAGTTGAATAACTTAATGTGGTGTTGTGTATCTAAAAGCACAAAACCATCAATGGCGCTATCAAACACGGCCCGTAAGTTAGCTTCTGATTCTTTGATCTTTTTATTAGTAGCAAATATTTCTAACTGGTGTTTTACCTGTTGGGTAATATCTGTGGCCAGCACCAGCCTTACCGGGCGGTTATCCAGATATAAAAGATTGCTTTCTATACTTACATAAATATAGTCGCCGTTTTTTGTAATATGCCGCGAACTGCCTTCGTAGTAATTGCCGGTTTCATTATTGGTTTTTACTATCATTTCTACTTCTGCAGTTTTTTCGGGCGATTGGATATCTTTTATCGTCATTAACAAAAACTCTTCCTTTGTATAACCATAGCGTTTGGAAGCGGCCTCGTTTACATCTAAAAACTTTAGGGTTTCGGCATCAAATATCCACATAGGCAAGGGGCTATTGTTAAAAATGCTTTTATACCTTTCCTGTAAATGACTCTTGTTTGTTATAGTTGTTTGTAGTTTTTCAAAAATGCGGTGGATGAGCGATACAATAACAATACTTGCAAAAACTAAATTAGAGCTAAAGGCTATCCATTGGCCCACATCATAATTGGGGATGAGCGCGCTGTTAAAAAGCCTGAATTTGATAATTAAAGCAAAACCTAACAGCAACACCGTATTTAACAAAACCGACCAGTAAGCGTAGCGTATGGGCAATACCAGTGCAATAAGCACTGTGGTAAAAAACAAATAAAATACGCCCGGCCCCATATAACCCAGCGCGTTTATTAAATAAACGGATAAAAAATAGAATATGCCAATAATGTAAACTTTCCTGGCGCCAGGGGTTAACGGTTTAAAAAAAGTAACAAATACAATTAAAAGGAAGCTTAGCATATCAACCGTTGCAGTAACATGGTAACCATTTATCATGGCTGCAATTACGCCGGGAAGCAGCGCTATTAAGCTAACGGGCAGGCAGTAGATAAGGAAATTAAAAAACAATTGGTTTTGCCAAAAGTGCAGGTCTTTTTGTTCGGACTGCCCGCGTAAAGAAAGCCTGGTTTCAATTGTCGCAGTATATTTCAGCCACCATTTTTTAACCGTTTCAACCATCAGTTAAAGCTAAATTATTTATTGGTAACAGGTGGCAGGCAAGTATGTTTAATTTAAAGCAAAGTAATTTAAGAGCTTTTGTAATATGTTTTTTACAATAGCAATAAGAAAGGTGAAATTTAAAGTAGTTTTTTTAGCTTAAAGACATTATGGGGTATACAATTGAGCCAAATAAAAAAACCGGTGCAGTTATGCAACTACACCGGCTAATTGTAACCAACTTAACTAAATAATGTAACCAATTTTAACCCCAAAACTGGCAAGTACATTAAGATGTGATAGGGTTTAAGATATTTTTAAAGATAAGTGTAAAAAGAATAAAGCGCGCTGTTCATTTTGTTCATTTTTATTTGGGGGATAAGATTTGGGATAATGATTTGATAATAAGGACTATTGTAAGGTTAGTGGTTAGAGATTGCCGGTTAAAGATCAGCTTGTGTCGGCGTGTACCGACCCGGCGCGTGGAAGTATAGGATTACTCTCTTTGCGCGCAGCGAAGAGAAGGTCGACAAACGTAGTGATGTCGGGGTGAGTAAACGGCACGCGTTTATTTATTCATTTGCACCCGGTTTATTATGCGTGCATAGTATTTACCCCAAACTATTTTATTAATTTTGTTGTATACCAATGTGAGTTATGGAAAGCGCCAGTTACCAAAGTGCCAATAAGATACGTTTTGTTACCGCCGCGTCGTTATTTGACGGGCATGATGCTACCATAAACATTATGCGCCGCATACTGCAGGCCAGTGGTGCCGAAGTGATACACCTGGGCCATAACCGCAGTGTAGACGAGGTGGTAAACTGCGCCATACAAGAAGATGTGCAGGGCATTGCCCTTACCAGCTACCAGGGCGGTCACGTAGAGTACTTTAAATATATGCATGACCTGCTTGCCGAACGCGGCGCGGGCCATATCAAGATATTTGGTGGCGGTGGCGGGGTGTTCCTGCCCCATGAAATTGCCGAGCTGCAGGCCTACGGCATCAGCAAAATATACTCGCCCGATGATGGGCGGACCATGGGTTTGCAAGGCATGATAAATGATATGCTGAGGCAGTGTGATTTTAAAACAGTAACTCATCTAAACGGTCAGCTAAAACATTTAGGCGATAAGAATGCCCACGCCATAGCAAATTTAATAACCCTGGCCGAAGATGGCGCAGCTATCCCCATACCTGCTACTGCAACTGCCTCTGCTACTAAAATTATCCCGGTGATAGGCATCACCGGCACGGGCGGCTCGGGTAAATCATCGCTGGTAGATGAAATAGTGCGCCGTTTTTTGATGGAGACGGATAATACGCTGGCCATAGTTTCGGTAGATCCAAGCAAGCGCAAAACAGGCGGAGCTTTACTGGGGGACAGGATACGGATGAATGCGATAAACAATCCGCGGGTTTATATGCGCAGTTTGGCTACACGGCAAGCTAATTTGGCGCTGAGCAGACACGTACAGGACGCTGTAGATATTTGCAAAGCGGCAGGGTATGATCTGATTATTGTAGAAACATCAGGCATTGGCCAAAGTGATACGATGATAACCGATTACTGCGACCTGTCGCTTTACGTTATGACCCCCGAATTTGGCGCGGCAACTCAGCTGGAAAAGATAGATATGCTGGATTTTGCCGATATGGTGGCCCTGAATAAATTCGACAAACGCGGCGCTTTGGATGCCATACGCGATGTGCGCAAACAATATAAACGCAACCATAAACTATTCGACGCTAAGGACGATGACCTGCCAATTTATGGCACCATGGCATCGCAGTTTAACGACCCGGGTATGAACGCCCTGTTTGCGGCGCTAATGAAAAAGATAACGGTGAAAACGGGGGTTGCATTTGAATTAAAAGACATAGCCAGTTTAGGTGATGGCAGCGAAGCTGAGAAGATATATATTATTCCGCCCGATAGGACAAGATATTTGGCAGAGATTGCCGAAAGCAGCGAGGCCTATACCAAATGGGTGAATGAACAGTGCGGAGTGGCGCAGCAATTGTTCCAACTAAAAGGAACTATCGAGTTATTAACTAAACAAGACAGCAACATGGTTGCGGGTTTAGCGGATGTACAAAAACATTTAGAAAAACAACTACACACCGATTGCAAACGTCTGCTTGCTGAGTGGCCCGATACGGTTTTGAAATATAAAGCCGAAAATTTTATTTATAAGGTTAGAAATAAAGAAATTAAGCAACCGTTGTTTTATACGTCGCTCTCACAATTGCAGATACCAAAGATCGCCTTGCCTAAATATGAAGCCTGGGGCGATATTTTGCGTTGGCTGCTTACAGAGAATGTGCCGGGCGAGTTCCCGTATACTGCCGGGGTGTTTCCGCTAAAGCGCGAGGGTGAAGACCCTACACGGATGTTTGCCGGCGAAGGTGGCCCCGAGCGGACGAACAAGCGGTTCCATTATGTATCGTTAGGTCAGCCGGCGCATAGGTTGAGTACGGCATTTGATTCGGTTACGCTTTATGGCGAGGACCCGCATGTGCGGCCCGATATCTACGGAAAAATAGGTAATGCCGGGGTAAGTATAGCTACGCTGGATGATGCAAAGAAGCTGTATTCGGGGTTTGACTTGTGTGATGCGGCTACCTCGGTATCCATGACCATTAACGGGCCGGCCCCAATGTTACTTGGCTTTTTTATGAACGCGGCGGTAGATCAGCAATGCGAAAAATATATTACTGAGCATAAGCTGGAGCATTTGGTCGAGGCGAAATTTAAGGAGGTTTATGAGGATAGGGGATTAGCAAGGCCAAAATATCATGATGACGAATTACCTGCCGGAAATGATGGTTTGGGCCTTATGCTCCTCGGCTTAACCGGCGATCAGGTTTTGCCTGCGGATGTCTACCAAAAAATTAAAGCCCATGCCATTGCCACCGTGCGCGGCACGGTACAGGCAGATATTTTAAAAGAGGATCAGGCGCAAAACACCTGCATATTCAGTACCGAGTTTGCCTTGCGGATGATGGGCGACATGCAGCAGTATTTTATTAATGAGAAGGTAAGAAACTTTTATTCGGTTTCTATATCAGGCTACCATATTGCCGAGGCTGGGGCCAACCCGGTTACGCAGCTGGCCTTTACCTTATCCAACGGATTTACCTACCTGGAGTATTACCTGAGCCGGGGGATGCATATTGATGATTTCGCACCTAATTTATCTTTCTTTTTCTCGAATGGAATTGATCCGGAATATTCAGTTATCGGGCGTGTTGCAAGGCGCGTTTGGGCCAAGGCGATAAAGAATAAATATAAAGGTAATGACCGGTCGCAAAAGCTGAAGTACCATATTCAAACCAGTGGCCGCTCATTACATGCGCAGGAGATCGATTTTAATGATATCCGCACCACGCTGCAGGCTTTGTATGCTATTTATGATAATTGTAATTCGCTGCATACCAATGCTTACGATGAGGCGATAACTACGCCTACCGAAGAATCGGTACGCAGGGCTATGGCTATTCAGTTGATTATTAACCGCGAGTTGGGTTTGGCTAAGAATGAGAACCCGATACAAGGTGCTTTCATCATAGAAGAACTAACCGATTTGGTGGAGCAGGCGGTAATGGCCGAATTTAAAAATATTAACGACCGCGGCGGGGTTTTAGGTGCGATGGAAACGATGTACCAGCGCAGTAAAATACAGGAAGAATCGCTGTATTACGAAACGCTAAAACATAATGGCGAGTACCCTATTGTTGGTGTGAATATGTTCCTCAACAAAAAAGGATCGCCCACTATTACGCCATCCGAAGTGATACGTGCTACCGAAGAAGAGAAACAATACCAGATAAACGCATTACACGCGTTCCAGGAACGTAATGATACTCAAATAGGCCAGCTGCTAAAGAACCTGCAAAAAACCGCCATAGCCGGTGAAAATATCTTTGAAAGCTTGATGGAAGCTTGTAAGTATTGCTCGCTTGGGCAAATATCGCATGCGCTGTATGAGGTTGGCGGGCAGTACAGAAGAAATATGTAGGGTTGACCAAGATTAGCTCTTGAAGATTAAAGATTAGCTATTAAAGATTAGTATTTGCAAATCAACTAATCTTTAATCTTCAATAACCAATCTTCAATAGCTAATCTTTTACTTTTTTCTCAAAAACTCCGTCCGTAAAACAATACTCATACCATCAATCTTACAATCTACTTCTTCATCATTATCGGTAAGGCGTATCTTTTTTACCGTGGTACCTTGTTTTATGGTAGTGCCGCCGCCTTTTACCTTTAGGCTTTTTATAACTGTTACCGAGTCGCCATCATGCAGTTGGTTTCCGTTGCTGTCTTTTACTATTAATTCATCCATTATTGAGGTGATTGCTATTATGGGGCAAAGTTACAACTTTAATTATGACAGCCTCTGCCACACAATTAAACAAACACGTCACAGGTAACGCAGTAAGAATTTATACATTATATAGGGTGAGTAGATTTTTCGCTATGTGGAAATGACATTTTTATTTTGCCCCTTTCTTGGGTGCTGATAAATAATAGTGCCACAACAACATCGTAGCTACTGTTCTGTAAGGCTGCCATTGTTCGGCAACTACTATTATCTCTTCCCTTGTAACAGCCGCGGGCAAACCCTTAACCCGCTTTAACGCATTTACTGCCGCCAAATCACCAATGGGGAATATATCTGCCCGTTGCAAAACAAACATCAGGTAAACATCTACCGTCCAGTTACCTATTCCTTTTAGGGTTACTAATTGCGCGCGTATTTCATCATCAGGTAATTGCTCAAATAAGTCCAGATCAACTTGCCGGCTTAATATGGCTTCGGCTAAATATTTTATATAGGCCGTTTTTTGGCGACTGCAATAACAGGCCCTAAACTCATCATCGGTAAGCAGTAATACCCGGGCAGGCGTAAGCTCCGGTACCCGCTCTTTCAATTTATTTAATGCTGATAGGGCAGATGCCAGCGAAACCTGCTGCTCCAGGATAATATGCACCAAAGTTTCGAAAGTATTGGGGCGGCTCCATAGCGGCGGGTAACCGTGGGTTTTGATGATGCCTGATAGTTCAGCATCGGCCATCGCAAGCTCGTCGCAGATGGGGTGGTAGTTGGGTTGGGTAAACTTAGTTATCATTTAAGGCAATGATATACTAATTTACACTATTTAAAAAATAGTTTTATATTAGTTGTCTAAAGCCAAAATAATGAATGATTTAACATTAGATGAAATATTAAATATCATGTTGATAATTTTTGGAATTATATTATTAATAATGCCTTTATTCTTTAATGGTTTTCAAAATAAAGAAGATATAAAAGACAAGAAAGGGCGATTGCTAAGAGTAGATTTAAAGGGGTTGAATGCGAAAGGTAAAATATTAATAACGATTTGTTTTTTATCCCTTTGCACAGGAGTATGGAAGGCTATTAGAGAAGATAATTCTAAAGCAGTCCAAAACGGCGACACTCAATTTCTAAAAGATAAAATTACCACCCTGACCGGTAAAATTGATAGCGATAAAATTTCTTATGTCAGTTTATTTAAAAGAGATAGTTTGCAGAGGGTTATGCAAATAAATTATGACAATGGTATCCTTCAAAAAGTTCAATCTTCTTTAAGGTCAAATGGATTTGGAATTACTAAAACATTCCAAATAGTACCAATAAACAATAGTTCAGTAGTAAAACTCGACGCCTCTAATGGAGGGCATATAAGCCATATTTCATTCGGCACTATAACTGTAAATGAAAAAAAACTTAAACCAAATAAATAATTAGTTATCCTCTTTAGGTGGTTTACCAGCATTAGCAACAGCACCTAATAAAGCCCCGAAAGTTGGCTTTACGGGTTCAGTCGTTTTTTTTGACGGTAAATAAGGGCTTCTTATTTTATCTTCTGTATATATTGATGCTCTTAGTGAAGCAAGTTGCGAAACAGCTGCTTTCCTTAGTTCTACAAGGCGTTGATATTTATCAATTCCTTTGCCTATTAGAATAGCATTGTAGCCCTCTAAATTTGATAAAACTAACAACTGATGTGCGTCTGCAATATCTCTCATATTTAAGCCCTGGAGGTGTAATTTTGGATTTGCTTCTTTCCATTGTTTAGCGGTATATCCAAAAACGGCCACACTCAAAAGATCGGCCTCATTTGCGTATACAATCCATTCTTTATCTTTTTCCACATGCAAAGAAGGTATGACATGGTTTTTAACGGCGTCTGTATGGATTGAATAGTTCGCTTTACTTAAAAACCTCCTATAGTCCCATTCAGAATTTAATCGTTTCGTTTCTTCTTCTTTTAATCGCTGATATTCTGTTACTAATAATAACTGAAACTCTGCGCTAATCCACATTCCAAAATGAAAAGCTATGTCTTTGTGACCATACGTACCTCCATATCTCCCTGCTTTAGAGGTAATACTCTTTACATTGCATTTTTCAACCAAGTCTTTAACGCTAACCTTGAATGAATTACGACCCGCACCAGATGTAATTATGGCGAATTCGCCATAATTAAAATCAGGGTTGTTTAACCTCTCCCAAACGGATATATAATCGAGGGTATTTTTATTTCTTAGCCAATCCGTTAAAAAAAAATCTCCATCTTTGGATTTCATCATATCTGTTAAACAGATGAAATCCCTACCACCCTCTGTGATAACTGTTATTTCTGTATTATCAACTGTTATTTTGCTCATTTTGTCAATTCTTTATAAGTTAAACGCCCTGCTACATTAGCTAACACCAAATCAAATCTGCCTGATGTAGTAAATTTACGAGTATTATATCGCAATGTATATTCATTTACATAAGCCTGTAAATGCGTTACACTTACCCAATGGTATATCCCATCAACCCCACGTTTTAAGTGGCTCCAAAAATTCTCAATGCCATTTGTGTGGAATATACCATTTACATATTCTTTCGCACTATGATTAACTCTTGCATGAGAGTATAACAAATTCAACTTATCATATACTTTGAAATTATCAGTAATAACTATACTATCGGGCATGATAAAGTTTTGTAGGATAGGGATTAACGTTTCTCTTTTAACATTAGGAACAACCATTGCTACTACATTACCAGATTTTCTATCCTTCATGCCAAATACAGGGGCTTTAGCATCTAAACTTCTTCCTGATTTACCATTTCTTTTATGCTCATGTTTATTAAAGTCCTTGCCACCAACATAGGTTTCGTCAACTTCTACAACTCCGTCAAATTGTTTCTTGAAAGCAGGGGTATTAAAGGCGAAGCGTAGGCGGTGTAACATGAACCATGCGGTCTTTTGAGTAACATCTATATCACGGCTTAACTGGTGGGAAGAAATGCCCTTTTTGTGGCTTGAAAATAAGTACAAAGCCATGTACCATTTAATCAATGGAATTTTGCTATCTTCAAAGATAGTACCGACCTTTGCATTAAAGTATTTGCCTGTATTTTTGCACTTGAATTTAGCACCTGCACATTTGTATACTTTAGAGGTTTCGTCAAATGGTGATACTATAACACCGTTCCAACGCATTTCCTCTAAATAAGCAATACAGGTTGCTTCATCAGGGAAAGCCTTTACTAAATCTAAGATACTTTTGAAGTCGAATTCCATACCAATTGTTGTTTGTTGGTGTAAATATCGACATAATAAAATTAAGAAACAATTAAATTGGTGTAAATTTATATATCATTACCTCATTTAATTGTTATTTAAAAATACTAAAAAATTTAGGATTTGGCCTAAACTTTTCAGATTTTTACTATATGAATAACCTACCGCCGTTAGCAGAGCGCATGCGCCCCAAAAATCTGGATGATTATGTTGGTCAGAAACACCTGGTGGGGCCGGGCGCGGTATTGCGTAAAGCTATCGGGAGTGGCGCGTTGCCGTCTATGCTGTTTTGGGGGCCGCCGGGTGTGGGCAAAACTACGCTGGCCTATATTATTTCGCAAACGCTTGAGCGGCCGTTCTTTTCGCTAAGTGCGATAAACTCGGGCGTAAAAGATGTGCGCGAGGTTATTGAAACCGCTTCGCGTTTAAAAGAAGAGGGCGATTCTTTACCGATATTGTTTATTGACGAGATACACCGCTTCTCTAAATCGCAGCAGGATTCATTGTTGGGCGCTGTTGAGCGTGGCATAGTAACACTAATAGGTGCCACTACCGAAAACCCCTCGTTCGAGGTAATATCGGCTTTGCTATCGCGATGCCATGTTTATATCATGCAGCCTTTGGAAGAAGAAGATTTGCTTAGCCTGCTGGATAAGGCACAGAAAGAAGATGTTGTGCTGAGCAAAAAGAGCATCGTCATAAAAGAAAATGAAGCCTTACTTCGCCTGTCAGGCGGGGATGCCCGCAAGCTGTTGAATATATTTGAACTGCTGGTAAACGCTTTCGAGGGTAAAAAAATAGAGATCACCAATAAAGCGGTGCTGGACCACGTACAGCAAAATATGGCGCTTTATGATAAAGCCGGCGAACAGCATTATGATATTATATCGGCCTTCATCAAATCTATGCGTGGCAGCGACCCTAACGGGGCGGTTTATTGGCTGGCGCGTATGATTGCAGGGGGCGAAGACCCGCTGTTTATAGCACGCCGCATGCTGATACTATCATCAGAAGATATTGGCAATGCTAACCCTAATGCCCTTTTACTGGCGCAGGCTTGCTTTAATTCTGTAAATGTAATTGGTATGCCCGAGTCGCAGTTGATCCTCTCACAGACTGCTATATACCTCGCTACATCGGCCAAAAGTAATTCGGCCACTACGGCTATTGGTACAGCCATGGGTTTAGTTAAACAAACCGGCGACCTCCCCGTGCCACTGCATCTGCGTAATGCCCCAACCAAACTAATGAAGAACATTGGCTATGGCAAAGACTATAAATACGCTCACAGTTTTGAGGGCAACTTTGTAGACCTTGATTTTTTACCCGATGCTATAAAAGGCACAAAAATTTACGAGCCCGGTAACAACCCACGAGAGCATGAGTCAAAAGAAAAGTTGAAAAAATTATGGGGCAATAGGTATAAGTATTAGGCCTCACCCCGGCCTTCTCCAAGTGAGAAGGAGGTATAAGCGAAGTTTTTAGATATACACGTTAACCAAATTTATTTAATTATAATTACAGTAAATTAAACTCATTCGTCACAGCGGGTATATATGATCTCAACTTTTTTTAATCACGAATTAAAAGCCTTTTGGCGTTCAAAAAATACCGGTAAAAATTTAGCCGTACGCATAATAATGGCTATCCTGATTTTATACCTGTTCTTAAATATGCTGGTAGTGGGCTTTTTTATGGATACGGTTTTGAAAAAAGTTTTCCCGAATGATGCATTGATATTTTCGTTTTGCGGAATAATTTTGATCTATTATCTATCAGAACTATTTTCCAGGCTGCAACTGCAGGAGCTGCCTACGCTAAGGGTACAGCCGTATTTACAGCTACCAATTAAACGGAATAGCATTGTGGGTTACCTGGCTTTAACCGCATTGTTCTCGGTGTTTAATTTATGGCCAATTATACTTTTCTTTCCTTTTATTTTTAAGGTAATACTGCATGACGCGGGTGGTTTGGTTGCCTTAGCTTTTATCATTTCTATATTAGGGATATCCATTTTTAATAATTACCTGGCTTTATATATCAAGCGTAAATCAAACTTAAATGGCTGGATATTTTTAATAGTTGCTGCTGTATTGGTGCTAATAGGTTTGTCTGATTTTATGTGGCACATTATATCTATCCGCAATATATCCTACCTGTTTTTTGGTAATTTAATTAATCACCCGGCGTTAGCTTTAGTGCCCGTATTGCTTGGCGCCGGCATGTATTACTTAAACTTTTTTTACCTCAAACAAAACCTTTACCTCGAAGAGTTAAGCACCAAAAAAGAAAAATATAAAAGCAGCACCGAGTTTCCGATACTAAATAGCTTTGGCGCTACGGGCGATTTGGTAGCTAACGAGATCAAGCTGATATTGCGTAATAAACGCCCGCGTTCGGCGCTCATCATGTCTTTATTCTTCTTGCTGTATGGGTTAATATTTTATGCTAACCCCGGCATGAAGAATAGCGATGCCCCTCGTGTTTTTGTGGGGATGTTTATGACGGGGTTTTTTATTATTAACTATGGGCAGTTTATGTATAGCTGGCAGGCATCGCATTTTGATGGCCTTATGGTGAGCAAGGTTAGCTTTACCAACTTTTTAAAAGGGAAGTACTTGTTGTTTACAACAGTATCAACACTGGCTTTTATATTAACGACCCCATATGTATATTTTGGCTGGCGTATATTGATGATTCATTTTGTAATGTACCTGTGGAACCTGGGCGTTACCGCCAACATTGTTTTATATTTTGCCAATCGCAACGCCAAACGTATTGATTTGAGTAAAGGAGCATCATTTAACTGGGAAGGTGTTGGCGCAACACAGTTAATGCTGTCATTTCTGTTATTGTTACCGCCATTTGTTATTTATGCGCCACTAAAATTTTTAGGTTACCCTAACCTGGCCTTTGCATTAATGGCGGCAATTGGCATAATAGGTGTACTTACCCGCAGCTATTGGATAAAAACATTAGAAGCAGATTTTTACCAACGTAAATTTACCATAACCGAAGGTTTTAGAAACAAGTAATAATGATACAGATAAAAGATCTTAAAAAAGTTTATAGCGGCGTTATCGTAGTAAACATACCACAACTGGAGATAAGGAAAGGTGAGAGTATTGGCCTGGTTGGTAATAACGGTGCCGGTAAAACTACCTTGTTCCGCATGATATTGGATTTGATACGCCCCGAAGCCGGTGAAGTATTATCAAACAACGAGCCTGTTGCCGGGCATGAAAACTGGAAAAACTACACCGCGTCTTATTTAGATGAAGGATTTTTGATAGATTACCTTACTCCCGAAGAATACTTTTATTTCATAGGCGGCCTGCACCGGCAAACCCGCGCGCATGTGGATGATTTTTTAGCAGGGTATGCTGATTTTTTTAATGGAGAAATTTTAAAAAAGGGTAAATACATTCGCGATCTGTCAAAAGGCAACCAAACCAAGGTTGGTATAGCCTCGTGCTTATTGCAACAACCCGAACTTTTAATGCTGGATGAGCCCTTTGCCAATATTGACCCTACTACCCAGTTTCGCTTAAAGAATATATTGAAGGAGGTAAATAAAAAAGGTATGACTACACTGGTATCAAGCCATGACCTTAACCATATTACCGATGTTTGCGACCGCATATTACTGATGGAAAAAGGAAAGATCATCAAAGATATGGCTACCAATTCATCAACCCTTGCAGAGCTTGAACAATACTTTGCCATTGGAGATGTAGCTGCGCCAAAAGTACCGGCAGCACCAATTGTTGATGAGGAGGAGAATCATTAATTAATAACCCACTGTCATTTCTCACTTTGTTCGAAATGACATGGAGAACTAAGTATTCATGCATCATATAAGAGAAGCAACCATAAACGATGTGGCAACCATACAGCGACTCGCAGAGGAAACCTGGTGGCCAACCTATTCGCCGTTGCTTGTAAATGAGCAGATAAAATATATGCTGGCCGAGATCTATTCTTCTGAAAAAATTACGGATCAGATTGAGCAGGGCACCCAAACCTATTTATTATTAACAGAGGACGAACAGCCTGTTGCCTTTGCCGCCTATTCGCCTCGGGAAGAAAACCCTGAGGTATATAAATTACACAAAATTTACTGCTTACCTTCAACTCAGGGAAAAGGGTATGGTAAAATTTTGATCAATGCAGTAAACGAAAAAGTATTAGCGGCGGGCAAACACGTATTAGAGCTTAATGTAAACCGTCAAAATAATGCTAAAAGCTTTTATGAAAAGATGGGCTTTACTATTACTTATGAGGAAGATGTTCCGATAGGGCCTTATTGGATGAATGATTATGTAATGCGGAAGGAGTTGTAGATAAACAGATTTGCGAAGTCTTTAAAACTTCGCAAATCTGACAAGGTTTATACAAACACATCATAGGTAATGATAGTGAAGAATCTTATATGCTGCGCAAATTAGCTTATCGCTTTGTGAGGATTTTCGTTGTTCATTATCTTTCTAATTTAGCTACCCTTGTGGTGTTACTGCTGAAATTTTTTCGTGAGAACTATTTTACTTTTGATGATAACCAGCTTTTACGGAAATCTGTTTGTTCTGCGCTGGGCTGCCCGCCTGCTTTTTCGGCAGTTACTACTTCATAAAATGGATTTTCCTCTAACGTTACTGTAGTTGTATGCGCGCCGGTACGGTTTTTATAATCAACAGTGATCTTATCGCCGGGCTTTTTATCAATAATTGCCTGGCTAAATGACGTGGCATCGGTTATATCTTTTCCGTCGGCTTTTAATATAATATCGCCCGCGTCAATACCTGCTTTATAAAGCGGCGTGCCAATAGTAGTGTTGGTGGTTATGGCAAACCCGGCTTCGTTGGTGGTGCGTGCCTGGCCCGAACGGCCACGTATTGGTGTTGCAGATAAGCCCGACCATACTTTTCCTGCTCCTGCTTTACGCAATACAAACCCGGCTTTTGCCAGTAATGCTTCATAATTGTTTTTATCTATGCCGTAAACATATTTACTGTAAAAATCGGCAGCAAATTTAGGGTTGGTAAGCTTACCCAATACATTTTGCAGATCAGGAACTGTGTAAGGTTTCATCACCTTGCCTTGCGCCAGCCAAACCGCACGCATATAATCATCAAGCGTTAAGTTGAAATCGCTGCGCAAACGCAGGTCGAGCGCCAGCGCAATGGCGCCGCCATAATAGTAATAGCTTAAAAAATTATTTCCATAATTAGCCAGATCGATTGATACACCTGCATCGGTATAAACAGCTTTACGGCTCATTTCTACAGCCGGATATCTTGCCGCGCCCGGTGAGTTTAAAACAGAGTTTACCAAGCCGCTTACCGAGCGGGTATACTCTTCAGGAGTAATAAATCCGGCGCGTACTAATAGCATTTCGCCATAATACTGTGTAAATCCCTCGGCAAACCAAAGCTCATTGCTCATGTTGGCATGGTCAAAATTAAATGGTTCTAATGATTTTGGACGGATACGCTTTACGTTCCAGCTATGGAAATATTCATGGGCGAATGTGCCCAGTAAGCGGGTTTCATTACCGGCAACTTTATCCGCAGGCTGTGCAATACAGGTTGAATTACGGTGTTCCATGCCATCGCCCGAAACCGTTGGGTAAACATCATCTAAAAAGGTATACTCGCCAAAATCATAGACAGGCAACTCGCCAAATACCGCTTGCTCTTCCAGTACTACTTTCTGTACCATTTTACCAAAATTATCAATCACTCCCTGGTCATCTACCGAGTGTACGGTTAAATTAATGCGTTGCTTTTTGCCCCCGGGATTGGCTACATCCCAGCTGGTTTCTTTAAAAGCAGAAAGCTCGATGGGGCTATCCATCATATATTGCATATTAGGCGCACTATAGATATTTGCACCTTCATGCTTTAACTGGGTAGCTACTTTCCAGCCATATTTATCCAGATCATTAAATTCAAACTTTATGGGGCGTTGATCCATCCCTGCAACCCACATGAAAGCAGCGGGCATGTTTAGGTGAGCGTGACTGGGGTCGATGCTTGCATAGGTGCCATCTGTCCAATTGCCAAACAGGGTGTAGCTTACTTTTACAACATCGCCGTGATTGTCAATTTCATATACATCACCATCAACTTGTTTTACGGTTAGCGGGGTGCCGTCGACATTAACTGCCTTAACGTTATAAACGTTTTTGCCAAATTCATGCGTGGCATACCTGCCGGCGGATGAGCGGCTCATGTGCAGGCGCAACGCGGCCGCAGGGGCCTGTGGTATAGTTATTACAAATTCGGCTTCATGATGCGCGGCATTGGGGAATGAAACAGCGTAATAAATAGGTTTTTGTACAGTTTGTGCAACTGTAGCGCTTGCAATCAGTGCAAAAGCAAATAAGGTAAGAAGTAGTTTTTTCATTTAGTTCAGTTAATTGCGCTCAAAATACGATTAAAAATAAATAATAGCAAACGGGGAGCGCACAACGTAGCGATGTCGGGGTGAGTAATGACCAGGGATAGCGATTTACCTAATCATACCGATGCCTTTCCCGGTCATAATCTGAGCGGGTGGACAGCGTTTTCTTTCGTCGCTTTATATCTTCATCCACGTGGTCGTTATATACGCTGTCAATAACGGTTATATCGCGCTCTTTATCCCGATCAGCATAATAAACATTAGCTTCAAAGGTCTTTGCTATTGCCACATCATAAGGTCCTTTGGGCGACATCAGCTTTACAAATACCGGTAAGCATTCAAACAAAATAAACAGGTAGCCAATAAAGGATATGGCCAGGTAAGTATCCACATCACGGGTGCCGTTCTCATTATATGTTAACTGCCCCAGTGCCCAGTTACGGTCGGCAAAACCGGCAACCTTAGCCAGGCTATCCAACTGGCGTTCATTAAGCATTTTAACACCGTTCACCCCCTCATATTCCTTTCGCTGACTAAGATATTGGTCCATTTTATCGGCATTGCCGGTTACCAGTTTCAGGCGATCCTCCTTTTCCTGTAAAACCGTTTGCTTTTGCTTGGCATAGGTACCATAACCCACAATGCCTGATGTTTGGTTATTTTTTTCGCCAAAAACCTCTTCATTCAGCTGGGTGCGTGAGCGGTTAATGTCTTTTTCGAGCGAGTCTTTTTCTTTTTTCAGATCAGCGGTTTTTGCCAGCTCCATGCCATACTTTTCGCTGTAGGTTTTTTGCAGCGTATCTATCTTGCTGTGCTGACCTTTTAGATAAGCAGTCTTTAATTTCTGGCGGATCTCTTTATCAAATATTTTTAATTCTAACGGACGCGATATTACAATCCCAATCATTATTGCCAGTAAAATACGTGGGGATGCCTGTAATATTTGCTGATTTGTACTGCCTTCTTTATTGATGCTGGATACAATGTAGCGGTCCATATTAAATATAGCCGTGCCCCATAACAAGCCGAACAGGATGGCAAAACCTACCGCGAAAGCATCACCATTAAAAACAAAATACATAGCATAACCGCCCGAAAGTGATGCAAATAGCGCTGTAAAAAAAATAGTGGCGCCAATGCCTACATATTTATTATGCTCGATAGGATATTTTTTTAAGGTATCAATGTGGGCGCCCGAACAGAACCAAAAAAAACGGGTAACTTTTTCCATTAATTATACTATAATATTGATAAACATATATGAAACGCACTTAGGTAACGATTGTTACAAAATAAGAGAATGTTTTTAGCTAAAAGAACTGACGTGACGAAATAAGCTTTATTAGGGACGAAAAACATGGTTTTCTTATCTCCTGACGGTAAGAACGATCTGCTTAAAGTCTTTAATAAGTAAAAGTGTAGGTTTATAGCGTAGATTTAGGGTAGTTAAGCCTATATTGATAGAGAAAAAAACTACATTTGATATATTAAATTATTAAATAAAATGCAAGAGATAACCGTACAAGAACTTAAAGAAAAATTAGATAGTGGCGAAGATTTCCAACTGATTGACGTTAGGGAAGACTTTGAATATGAAACATCAAACATTGGCGGCTTATTAATACCCTTAGGCGGCATTATTATTGAAGCAGATAAAATAAGCAAGGATAAGCCAGTTGTAGTAATGTGCCGCAGCGGTAAACGCAGCGCAGCAGCTATTATGCAATTAGAGCAAATGGGTTACACCAACTTAGCCAACCTTAAAGGCGGTATATTGGCCTGGGCAGCAGAGATCGATCCGGATATAGTTGTATATTAAGCCATGGGCAAAAAAATAGCGCTAAGTACTTTTTATAATTTATGCATTATTTTATGCCTTGTACTGGCATGGACCGGGATTACCAACAAACGCTATGATTTTATTTTAGCATCGGTGTTTGCCGGGGCAATTTTTGTAGTGCTAAAAATAAAGCTGCTTAAAGAAATACGCAATACGCTTAAACCTTAACTCAAAAAATATATGCTTATTTTAATCTTAGGTGTCATTGTACTTATTGTGGGTACAGTGCTTAAACGTTCGCCCGAACCGGGGAACCGTTTTGGTGGTACTGTTACAATTGTTGGTATTGTTATCCTGGTTTTAGGACTCATGACCTCGGCATTTAAAGTTATTGAACCCGGTAAGGTAGGTGTGCAAACCCTGTTTGGTAAAGTAGAAGACAATATCCTGGAAAGCGGATTACACGTTATCAATCCATTGGTTGATGTAACTACGTTCAGCATCCAGACAGAAAACTATACCATGAGCGCCAAAAGCAATGAGGGCCCTGTAGAAGGTGATGACGCTATCCGTGTATTGTCATCAGATGGGTTAGAGGTTACCATTGATCTTTCGGTATTATATAAGGTAAACCCGGCAAAAGCTCCTTTTATACTTCAAAATATCGGCAATGATTACGTAAATAAGATTGTGCGCCCGGTTACACGCACCGCTATACGTGATAACGCGGTTAGTTACGCGGCGGTTGATCTGTATTCTACTAAAAGACAAGAGTTTCAATTTAAAATAAATAAAACCATTAGCGACAACTTTGCTAAAAATGGTTTAGAAGTTCAGCAGATACTGGTACGTAATATAACGCTGCCTGCAACTGTACGCGCCAGCATAGAATCAAAAATACAGGCCGAACAGGACGCGCAGAAAATGCAATTCGTTCTGCAAAAAGAACGCCAGGAAGCCGACCGTAAACGTGTTGAAGCCCAGGGTATAGCTGATTATCAGAAGATACTATCAACCGGTTTGTCTGATAAACAACTGCAATACGAAACCATTAAAGCTCAAAAGGAAATTGCGCTGTCACCCAATGCCAAGGTTATTATAATTGGAGGTGGTAAGGGAAATCCGATTATGTTGAGTGATAAGTAATAATCTAACACGAATTTTTCGAATTGAGGCGAATTGCACGAATTGCAATTCGCCTCTTTCATTTTAATTTTTCTCAACTTTGATCATTGTGAAAGAATTGAAGGATCATATAGAACAAATTAACCAGCTATGTAATGCACATGGTGTTAAATCGTTATTTGCTTTTGGAAGATTTTGCAGATCTTTTAGATTTATAACCTCTTATAATCATCCCCCGACCTATTCGGATCATAATTAATACCGGGGGTTAGCCAGTACAACAGCACTACCCTTGAGTACCTGAAATTAAACGGCGAAAGTATAACAGATATTCCCAGCAGCGCTCCTACATATACCCATGGATTATGGCTTCCTGTTAATATATATATAGCTACGGCCAGGCTCACCATTTCAGCAATATTAAAGGCGTAGCTTACAAACATGGCTACATAAAAATAACCCGGTTCAATCTCGAACGTAAAGCCGCAATGCGGGCAATGCGTGTTCATTTTTTGTGATGATAAACCATACATGCTATTGGCAAACATATTGCCTTTGCGGCATTTAGGGCATTTAGCATGAAGTGCTGCTGATAATTGTGATACTTCCATTTCGGTGTTATTTAATAACGTGTTCATGATTGTTTGTGCTTTTCCTGAATTCCTCCGGTGTAAAGCCTGCTTGCTTTTTAAAGAACTTGGTAAAGTAAGAGTTATCTGCAAAATTGAGCTGGTTGGCTATCTCCAGTATGGTCAGGTCATTGTTTATTAACAAACGCTTTGCTTCCAACACTATCCGGTTTCGAATAACTTCGCCGGCTGAAATACCCAGCACATCATTGCAAAGCGCGTTGAGATGGTTGGGGGTAATGTAAAGCAGCCCGGCATATTGCTTTGGCAGTTTGATAGTAGTATAATTCTTCTCTATCAGTTTTTGAAAACTGCGCAACAACATGTAGTTATAAGACGGTATGGTTTTATTTACCTTATTTAAACTCAAACGCGCTATACTGATAAATAACTGCAGCATAATAGATCTGACCATATCCATTTCCAACGGCTTTGGTTCTTCTGTTTCGCGTATAAGCTCTTCGAAAAGATCAATCACCTTGCCCTGAAGCTCTGCAGGGATATCAATAACAGCATCCTGTATAATGCCGGCGAAGAATGTAAACTCTTCTAAATAATTAGCCTTTAGCAGGAACGATTGAAAAAACGGCACGGAGAAGTTAATAATATATCCATCAACATCACCCTCAAAGGCCCAGTTATGCACCTGGCCGGGTATCATAAAATATACTTGGTTGGGCCTTACCGGAATCTGCTGAAAATCTATAGTTTGCGAGCCGCCGCCTTTAGTAAAAAATACTAAATGATAAAATGAATGCTTATGCGCCAAATGTAAATTGCGATGGCTTTTTAAATAAGGCGCAAAACGGCTTATCAATATATCCTGCTGCTTTTGTGTGAGGCTGCAAATGTCATATATGGGGATGCTCGTTTTCATTACTCAAAGATAAATGGTAATAATGAGCTTTAATGGTATTGTTTATGGCGATTGTGGTATTATTTACTGATTGGGTGATTTTATAAGTTCAAAAAAAATAAAAAACATTTGTTAAGTATTGCTTATTATAAAAATAGATTAATCATTAAATTATAAATTATGGATAATCATAATCACCGGGCATTAATTCAACAATTATTGGATTGCGCCTTAGCTTGCGAAAATTGTGCTACCCAATGTTTAAAAGAGCCGGATATTGCCATGATGGCTGCTTGTATTAAACTGGATATGGACTGTGCCGATATATGCAATCAAGCTGCAAGGTTACTGCAACGCGAATCGGACATTGCGCACCAATACCTGGTTATATGCGAAGAGATATGCAGAGCATGTGGCGCAGAATGCAAAAAACACAATTATGACCATTGCCAACAATGCGCCAAGGCTTGTTTAGCCTGTGCAGAAGCCTGCCATGAGCACCACCATGCTATAACGCAAGATTAATATCAGGTATAGGTTGGCAGGGCATAGATTGGAATATCCCTAATCTATGCCTGGCTTTCGGGCTTTTCTATTTGCTGGTAAATACTTTGTAAAACCTCATCGGGCAACCGCTTGCCTGATATTTGCTGCCATGTTTGCCCATGTTGTAACGCTGCTATTATTTCACCATTCCGGGCAACATCAAAATGATCTCCACGTGGTATGATCTCAAAGCCGGTCATGCCACCATTATAAAAAGCCTGTACATACAAATTATTATTGCTCATAGCTTATGTTTAATAGTATTACAAACAGGTATCTCAAATTGTTTAATTGTGTGCGGCAACCTGCACCTTGAGCGTTTCGGTAATTATAAAGGCGGTAATAAACTGGTTTACTCACCCTTGCTTATTTTTTATCCAACAACCTCAGCTTTAGTCCAAACTCAAAGGCACCCTGGGTGTATTGGGTCAGCGAGCCGGTCTCCAGGTTGTAGTTAAAGCTCAGCGCATAGCTGCCCTGGTCAAGCCCGAAGCCCAGGCCCACGCTACGGCTACTATGATAGATACTCTGCATATACAGCCCGTAGTTATTTAAATTAAAGTTAATGCCCACATCCACGATGCTGTTATAACTCTTCACCATCCTGAAAGCGGCCAGCGGGGTCAGCATAAAGCTCCGGTCGTCGTTTTGCATCGGGATCTTATAGCTAACTGTGGTGATGAACAGCATCCGGTCGGCATCAAACCTATCATCCGAGCTTTTAAAGAAGGCCGCCTTCAGGTTGGGTACAGCTGCACCAACAGACAGATTATTGTCGGTATAGCCTATACCTAAGTCGCCGTCTACATACGGTTTCAGCTGGTTGTACAGGGCTATCTCGGTATCTGAGAGATCCCCGGTTACATTGTTATAGTCTACCCGTGAGTCATCGATGCCAAAAGACAGCCCGAAGTGCAACTGCTGATTCTGGCCGTTCAGCGACAGGTGATAAGCATACGTCCCCATGATCCGCGTCTGGCGGATCAGCCCGGCCTGGTCATCATTGATGTTCAGGCCCAACCCTACTTTATCTGCCGGCTGGAAATCGGCCGTTAGTGAGCCGGTCTTAGGCGTGCCCGGGAAACCGCTCCATTGCTGCCGGTAACTGGTATTGATCGTCAGCACCCTGCTTAGGCCCGCCATGGCAGGGTTATACATATACGGGTTCTGGTAATACATCGCGTTGAACGGATTCAACTGCGCCCGGCTGATTAAGGATGCAGCTGTTAGCAACAGCGTTGTCAGCAGCGTTTTGGTTATATTGGGTATGATTTGCATTGTCTTGTTTGCTTTTTTCTTGATTCTTGTTTCTATCCCTTAATGGCTTCTCAGTATAGTGACATAGCCTTTCAGCCTCGTCGGGCCCAGCTGTATCACATAATAGTACGTGCCTTGTACCAGTGGCGACCCGTTCATCGTGCCGTTCCAGTCATTGTTATAGTTGTGTTTGGTATAAATTACCCTGCCAGCCTTGTCAAATATTGTTACCGTGTTGCCCGGATAAAGCTGTATATCCTTTATTACCCAACCATCGTTTTTACCATCACCATTTGGCGATAAAAAATTTGTTGGGATAATGGCGCTTGGCGGTAATGCCCGGTATACGGTTAGCGTATAAGTGTTTTTGGTCACCCCGTCCTGCGCTGTTATTACTAATGTGATAACGTTGTTGCCTGCATTCAGTCCAATATTATAGCTTGGGCTGCCATTAGGTACCGGCGTGCCATATATGGTTGCCGAAGCGGTAGGGTCAAAGGTTGGGGTTAACGTAATATAATTTACATTATATCCCACCGAGATTGTATAAGCAAATGTTCCGCTTGCAAATGTTGGCGACAAGGTGCCCGAACCTATGGTAAGATTAGTCGCAACTGCATTGGTTAACGGTATAATGGTTAGGGTACCTGCAACATAATTAAAGCTATAGTTGTACGCTGCTGCACTGCTTGGTGTGATCTGATAATTGCCCGGCGAGGTTGTAGCGGTGGCTAATGTAGCGACAATAGGCGGAGTAGTTAGTTTGTTAATATCCTCTCCGTTTACAAACCCGCTATAGGTAATAGTTAATGCCGGATTAGCTGTTCCATATTGCCTGCCCTTGTTATCCGCTTTTACGGTTAGTTGCGCCTTGGCAACGGTTAGCTGGCTGGCTATGCTTATAGCGGCCTGGGAAGCGGTGATGTTAGCCGTACCCGCACCCACAATATGGATATTACCATTTATTATAGTTGCAACGGCGCTATTATCGCTGCTGTAAACTATTGGTATAGTGCTGTTATTGCTGTTGGCGCCTGGTGCAAAGTCAGCATCTCCATATGTTTTTGATGGAAATTGCACAAAGGTGATTGGTTGGCTAACCTGCGCCACCGTAACTGTTACTGTTGAGGTTATTCCATTAGCATCTGTTACAGTAATGGTATAAGGACCTGCCGCAAAGCCTGTAAATGTAGGGCTGCTTTGTAAGCTGCCCGTACCTATCTTATACTGGTAAGGCCCGGTGCCGCCTGTGGCCAATACAGTTACCGACCCCAGTGATCCGCCGTTAGGAGCCACATTGGTTTGGGAACTTACTGCTAATGTAAGAGGTGATGATGGCTGTCCGATCGTTATACTCACTGTTGAGGTCACCCCGTTGGCGTCTCTTATAGTTACTATATAACTCCCAGTTGCAAGACTGCTAAAGGTTGGGCTGCTTTGTAGGCTGCCGGCGCCGATTTTATATTGGTATGGAGAAGTGCCACCTGAGCCGGCTACGGTTACTACACCAGTTGATGCGCCAAAGGCGGTTACATTAGTTTGTGAACTGATCGTTACCGCAAGGGCTGATGATGGCTGGGTGATCGTTACGCTTACTGTTGAAGTTATTGAATTTGCATCGCTTACCGTAATCGTATAAGTACCTGCGGAAAGACTGCTGAAAGTAGAGCTGCTTTGCAGAGCTCCTGTTCCCATTTTATACTGGTAAGGTGAAGCTCCACCAGTACCGATTACCGTCACTGCACCTGTTGATCCACTGAAGGCGATCACATTGGTTTGTGAGCTGATCGTTACCGCTAGCGTTGCTGGCTGAGTGATCGTTACACTTACCGTTGAAGTTATTGAATTTACATCGCTTACCGTAATAGTATAAGGACCTGCTGCAAGGCTGCTGAAAGTAGGGCTGCTTTGCAGAGTTCCTGTTCCTATTTTATATTGATATGGACCTGTGCCGCCTGAGCCCGCTACGGTTACTGAACCGTTCGATACACCAAAGGCGGTTACATTGGTTTGTGAACTGATGATTACTGCTAAGGTCGTCGGTGGTGACGGCTGGGTAATGGTTACGCTTACTGTTGAAGTTATTGCGTTGGCATCGCTTACTGTAATGGTATACGTTCCTGCTGCAAGGCTGCTAAAGGCAGGACTGCTTTGTAAGCTGCCGCTGCCGATTTTATACTGATATGGTG
>NZ_JAQBOD010000028.1 GCF_028288205.1 Mucilaginibacter sp. | reverse complement strand
ATATCAAGCAAAACTCCGGTGGTACCAGGACACTTAACGCGAAATGTTACTATGCTGATATCCCGGGCACGGATGCTTCACAAAATCCATTACTGGTACCTAGTCATAACCCTGGTTATTAATTAATAGAAAATATGAGAACGATAAAATTAATTTATATAATACCTTGCTTGCTGTTGGCTCTTTCAGCATGCCAGAAGGATAATTATGCAGCTCCTGACGCAACAATTTCGGGCGCGTTTTTAGACATAGAAACGGGCGGCCAAATGGAGCTGAAGCAAAATGGAGCAGATGCCGGTAAAATCAGGTTTATAGTAAATGATCCTGCAAAATATCCCGCACCTTCAGCTCTTGATTATGTGCTGAAACAGGATGGAACTTTTTATAATTCACTTGTTTTTTCAGAGACTTATAAAGTATTACCATTGGCAGGCCAAGGACCTTGGATATATACAGGTAACGGCGTTGTTCCAACCGCGGCATTGCCGGGTGGAAAACCTGATACTTTAAATGTAGTTGTTGCACCTAATACCACAACTGTAATACCTACTTATAAGGTGTATCCTTATTTCCACATTTCATTAACTATGGTTGATACATTGGCAACTATTACAATTACAAGGTCATTACAAGCAACCCTGGCTAATAATAACTTAACCAATGCCAACAACTTGTGTTTGTATGTTAATAACTACCCTTTAGTTAACTCTGGTACCAGTGGTAAAACAGGTACCGCTTATTATGTTAACAGGTGGAACTTTAGTATCGACAATACTAAACCTGCTACCCAAGTTTGGGGACCAACGCAAACCGTTCAGAGTTATGCTTTCGGAACGCCAATTACGCTTCCGATAAATAATATTTTGAAGGCAGACGGAACCGTTAACATCTATGGTGTTAAATGGGGCGGAACACACTGGGCCAAAGGTACCTATTACTTCCGCGCTTCTATAGTTGGAGCAGGTTCTAATGGTAAAGAAAACTACAGTAACACAACAACCACTGTAATTCACTAAAAAGATAACCGCTAATTAGCAGTTATTAACCTCCTGATCAAAAGATCAGGAGGTTTTTTTATGCGTACCCAAAAGCTTTTCTTTTAATTATAAGAAAGGTTTTTACCCCCTGTTATAGTTAGTTTATTTGGCAATAGTTTTACAGGTTGATTTTCAAAACATTGCAATGTTTGGTGTACCAACGTGTTCATGGTACAGTACAGTAATAACATTTAACGGGTATAGGTTTATTGCTGCATTTGCTTATATCGATTTAATCACTAAACACGTTAATTTATTTGATATTTCAATTGCTATAAAGCATATTGGCAATTAATATATCTTAGTATAATAAACCATTTAAATTTCTTTATGAAGAACCCAATAACCAACTGTTTCAAATATTTATTTATAGTTGTTTTAGCACTATGTAGCGGCACAGTATTTGCAGGTGTGCGGCTACCTGCCATATTTGGCGACAATATGATTTTACAGCGTAATATGCGTGTTCCTATATATGGCTGGGCAGAAATTGGAGAAAAGATTGACATAGAGTTTATGAGCAACACCTATAAAACTATTACAGGTACCGATGGCAAATGGTTTGTAAAGTTGGGCTCATATAAAGCGGGCGGACCATATGAAATGCGTATTGGCAGCAAAAGCTTTACCTTAACATTAAGAAATATATTGATAGGTGATGTATGGCTGGCTGCCGGTCAGTCTAATATGGAGTTTGGTATACAAACAGAACAGCATGGAGCAGAAGCCATTGCAAAAGCTACTGATAAAGAGATCCATTTTTTTTATGTACCTATGGCACAGGCTTTACAGACTCAACAGAGTATTGCTAAAGTGCCTGCTGATTCTTTTAATGGCAAATGGGTAGTTTGCTCGCCAGAATTGCTGGCAAACCCCCAATTTGCATGGCATGGCTTTTCGGCCATTGGCTTTTATTTTGCACAGCATTTACGTAAATCAACAGGTGTGCCTGTGGGGATGATAGGCAGTTATAAAGGCGGCACCCCGGCCCAGGCATGGATAAGTTTAGAAGGATTGCAAAACAGCCCGCCATTTACAAAGTATGTTGACGCCCACCAAAAGCTGGTTGATAATTATGAAAGCTCAAAAGAAACTTATCCGCAGAAATTGGCTGCTTACCAGGATAGCTTAAAAATTTGGAACACAGAAGTTGGAAATGATTTTGCAATAGTTTTAAAGAAATGGGATGCCGATGTTTTACAGGCGAGGTCAAGTGGCCAGGTGCCACCAATCCGCCCAAAACCAGTCCGCCCGGCGCCACATGCCCCTGCTGATCCGGAAGGCGGATTTGGCACGCCTACAAATGATTATAATGGTATGATATCACCTATACTGCGGTACGGCATAAAAGGTGTAATATGGTATCAGGGTGAAGGAAATGGCGATAAACTTGCAGATGCTATTGAATATAAGGATCTGTTCCCGAGGTTGATATATGACTGGCGCACGCAATGGGAGCAAGGTGATTTCCCCTTCCTGTTTGTTCAGCTCCCTAATTTTCGCGATCCGGCAGTGAGCCCATCAGAAGGAAATTGGGCCTGGGTGCGTGAGGCCCAGCTTAAAACGTTATCATTACCCGCAACAGGTATGCCTGTAATTACAGATGCAGGCGATGCTTTTAATATACACCCCACCAATAAAGTTGATCCTGCATACAGGCTGGCTTTAGTGGCCCGGCATGTTGCATATAATGAAAACCTTGTGTATTCTGGCCCGGTTTATAAATCAATGAAGATTGCCGGCAATAAAATAATTATCAGCTTTGATGAAATAAACAAGGGATTGATCACCGGCAGGCCCTCACTTGATGGAACAGCAGCTACAGCTGTTAAAGAACTTAAAGGCTTTGGCATTGCAGGCTCAGACCAGAAATTTGTTTGGGCAAAAGCAGTTATTGATGGAAATACGGTTGTGGTTTCAAACGATGAGGTTGCTAATCCAATAGCGGTAAGATATAATTGGGCAGATAATCCGCCGGGTAATTTATATAATAAAGATGGATTGCCTGCCGGGCCGTTTCGTACAGATAACTGGCCGCCGCCTATAAGGGTTATGCATTAAGAATTATACAAACCGGTGCTGTAAAATAGCAATTACATAAGGGGTTAACAATTTAACATCATGCTCCTGGTGCAATGGTATGTCCAGAAAATCGCCGGGAGCTAATTTAAAAGTCAGCCCGCTAACGGTACATATACATTCTCCTTTAAGTATAAAAAAGCTTTCGGCCACATCGCTGTGTATTTCCATAGGCACACCAACTTTGGCAATAACCAGCATTTGAGCTATTTGTGCATCATGGCGCAATACCTGTATTGAAATATCTTCATAGGGTTCGTTGGGTATTAAATGGTAAACCGCACTTAACCAGCTTTGGCAGTTTGAATATTTGCTGATAGCCGGGAGATTCTCAAGATCAATCTTATCCTCAGAAAAACCAAGAGATAGTAATATTTTTTGTTTAAGATCTGTTGGCGGAGAAACGGCGTTAATTAATGCAAGTTTTTCAAGTGCTTCTTCAGCTTCAGTGAGTTTCTTTTTTACTTCAGGATATATAGAGATCATTTTAAGAAAAGCGGCTTCTTCTCTTTCATCAAGTGAGCCAAGTGCGTATTGTTCTAAAATTCCGCTGTTTATATACTCTTGTATATCCATTATCAGGATAAATTATTTAGGGTAATTAATAAAATAACTAATACGCTAATAGTAAAAAAACTATGCTTAGCAGAGCAAAAGCCTGTCAATGTTTCGCACCATAGCGGGTTTAGTTATGTGTACAAATATACCAAATGTTATATCAGTACATACGTGCATTTGGATTATCCGGTTGTTAATAAGTGTAAATAAAGATTTTATAAATATATTTAAGCAGTCATTAGAATAGCTATGTATTTTATATTTTCAAAAATTTTACTTTTTTTAATATTGCCAATTTACTGGATAGTAATCTTACTGGTCATCGCATTAGTTAGCAAAGAGCAAAAACGAAAACAAAAATTTTTAATTGCGGCAGTAGGTGTGTTTTATTTGTTTTCAAATCCACTCCTGCTAAATACATTTCAGAAAATATGGGATGTTCGGGCAACCACAATAAATAAAGCCACAAAATATAGTTGCGTAATAGTATTGGGTGGATTTTCATCAAGTGGCGGTCAGGGTGGCGGCCACTTTAACAATGCTGCTGATAGGTTTATACAGGGCATTAAATTACTTGCCACTAAACAGGCGTCACACATATTAATAACCGGTGGTAATGGCAATTTGCTGCCCGGAGGTTTTAGAGAGGCTACCTGGGTTAAAACCCAGTTAACAGAACTAAATATACCTGATAGCTTAATTCTAATTGAAAACAACTCAAAAAACACTATAGAAAATGCAAGGTTTTCAAAAGTTTTATTAAACCAAACACATTTGCCGCCACCATATCTGCTGGTTACTTCGGCCTTCCATATGCGCAGGTCACGTATGATATTTAAAAAAGCCGGTATTGATGTTGTGCCTTATCCATGTAATTTTTTTGGCACAGATACCAGTTTTGTGATAAGCAGTTTTATACCCGATTCCGCGACCTTATTAAACTGGGAGTATTATAGCAAAGAAGTAGTGGGTTATGTGGTTAATTACTTTAAGTAGCACACAGGTAAAATAGGCTACCTGTATGCTACGGGAAATTAATTTAGTTGGTTATTCAATACCAACTCTGGTATTGCCTCGCCATTATACGGATCAATTCGTTTTAGTTTAAAGTTAGTAACGGGTTTTACCACTAAAGGTATTTTTTCAACATGTGTTTCGCTGGTATCCAGGCCAAAAGCTTTCGCTTCTGATTGCGCCAGTTTTTTTATGCTGAAATAACTATTCAAAATAAACCCTTCTGCTACACTGAATACATTGTTATATGACAGGAACTTTTCAAGTATCACAAATCTGAAATCAGATACTACTTTAAATTTACTTAACGACTCGTATCTGCTGATGATATCTAACTCCTTTCTATTTAACATGTCTTCTATCACTTTCCTAAACAGTACATTAACCCGAGGCTGTATCCTGAAACCCAGGCGAAAATCCACCCGTATTATTTTACCCTTTTCTATTTGGTCAACACTATACTCCATAGTGTAAGGCTCATCGGTAGTGTCAATATGGATAAACCAATAAGTATCGGCACGTTTAGGGCTGCGGCTCATAATAGAGTACATTATTTTTTCCTCTATCTGTTTGCCATTATTAGCTTTTGTTAAATATATAAGCTGGCCCGCATATTTGGCAATACCTTCATCGGCACTTAATGCATTAAGCAACGGTATCTGCTCTTTTAAATCTATAAAATTTAAAAAGCGATTATTTATTTTACGTGCCTTGTACCAAATGTACATGGTAAAAATCAATCCAAACTCAAATACCAGGAAGAACAATCTTTTAAGGATTTTTACCGCGTTGGCTACAAAGAACGAGAACTCGACACATAAAAATAAACAAAGTATAATGGTAACTAACCACACCGGCCAATGCTTTACATATCGCATAAAATAGTACATCAATATAGTTGTCATTAACATAGCTATTGTGATTGAAAAACCATAGGCTGCGGTCATGGCTTCTGATGTACGGAAATATAATGACACTGCTATACAGCCAAAACATAATATCCAGTTAATACTTGGTATATATATCTGTCCGCGAATGTTTGACGGATACTTAATGGTAATCTTCGGCCAAAAATTCATACTTACCGCCTCACTTATTAAAGTGAACGATCCGCTTATTAAGGCTTGGCTTGCAATAATAGTTGCCAGTGTGGCCAGGGCCACACAAGGGATCATCAATAAATGAGGATTAGGTACAATTTGATAAAATGGATTGAGCCCGATGAAATTAAAATTGGCCGATTGTTTTAAAACCCAGGCTCCCTGCCCCAAATAGTTTAATATCAATGTGGTTTTAACAAATAACCAGCTCCATTGAATGTTTTTTCGGCCGCAATGGCCTAAGTCTGAATATAGCGCCTCGGCACCGGTGGTACATAAAAATACCGCCCCTAAAAGCCAGAAACCTTTAGGGTGATCTGTCAATAATTTTGCTCCATAATAAGGATTAAGAGCCTTAAAAATACCCGGATCATGCATGATTTGTAATGCTCCTAATATACCTATCATTAAGAACCACATTAACATAACCGGGCCAAATGCAGAGCCAACTATCTTTGTGCCAAATTGCTGAAAGAAAAACAATAGCAGCATAATACCAATAACAATACCCAAAATAAGATGGTTGCCGGGTATAAAGGATGCTGTTAGTGCCGGTACATTATTAAGTCCTTCGATAGCCGAGGTTACTGATATAGGCGGAGTTATAATACCATCGGCTAATAACGTACCGGCGCCAATGATAGCCGGGATAGCCAGCCATTTACCATAACGCCTAACCAAAGCATATAAAGAAAATATGCCACCCTCGCCTTTATTATCGGCTTGTAGGGTGATGAAGATATATTTGAAGGTGGTTTGCAGGGTGAGTGTCCAGAATATACAGGATATGGAACCTAATACTAATGCTTCATTAACTTTTCCGCCTTCTGTTAATAAAGTTTGAAATACATATAAGGGTGATGTGCCGATATCGCCAAAAATAATACCTAATGTAATTAATACGCCTGCTGCTGATAGTTTTTTTAAATGGGGTGTCATGTATGATTGAGTATTATTATTTGTTACGCTTTATTTGTAGTCAATGTAAAATGGAACCGACTGCCGTTGCCGGGGTCGCTTTCAACGCCAATCATACCGCCTTGGGCTTCAATAAAATCTTTGGCGATGGCCAGGCCGAGGCCGGTGCCTGTTTGGTCGGGGTCGGCACCGGGTACTTTAAAATATCGTTCAAAAATCCTTGATAGGTATATGGAATCAATGCCGTATCCGTCATCTTTTACAGAAAATTCAATAGCGTTGTTATTTTGCCTTTTTACCTGTAGAATAATGGTTGATTTTGCGGGGCTATATTTAACAGCATTTGATAAAAGGTTGGTAAGTACCCACGTGGCTTTATCCAGGTCGGCTACAACATTGGGCAAACTATCGGGACAAAGCGTATCAATAACTATTTCTTTTTGTTCGGCTAATGATTTAATAACACGCACTGCATAACTAACAATGTTTTTAGGATGCGTGCTGCCAAAATTAAGCTGTATGTTACCTGTTTCTGCCTGGGCAACATTTATCAATTCCCCGGTTATTTGCAGCATACGCTGGGTGTCGTTTTCAATATCTTTAAGTAGCTCCTGCTGCTCATTATTTACCGGCCCAACACGTTCGTCCTGCAAGAGCTTAAGCCCCATCTTTATAGAAGAAATAGGTGTTTTTAATTCATGCGATATGGTTGCAATAAATGTGGTCTTGTTATCGCTGATCTGTTTAAGCGCGTCCAAGTTTTTTTTGAGCGGATTAGCGATATAGCCCGGGAAGTTTACCATAAAGCTAAAGGCAATTAAAAAGCAAACCGAACCCATTAAGGATACAATTAGTATAGCATCATCAGCCGTTTTGATTGCTTTATCATATTTATGCTGAATAGCATCCATATTAAGCTGCATAATAGCATATACAGCGGCCATCATATTGCTTTTATATAAGGCGTTATATGGGGCAAACTGGTAAAGTTCAAAATTTATCCTGAGGGAATCGGCCAGTTTGGCTTCCCCCGGCTCAGTAATATTTTGTTCTTCTTTTTTTAAGTTTGTCTCTATGGTTTTGATTGTTTGGCTATCCAGCCGCTCTTTCTTAGAATCGTTAAGAACCTGCCCAATATTTTTAGTATAAGTAAGCGATCGATAGTTATCTTTTAAAACAACCTTTGAATCGACAGCCAAGCGGTTTAAATAATATGCCGCTAATCCTGAACTTATAAGTGCCATCAGGAACAAAAAGCCAATACCGGCACGTAGTTTATTTTTTAAGTGCATACGTTATGAGCATTGCTAAGAAAATGCCAAATAAATTATATTTTAACTTAAATGGTTGACATACAATTAGTTATTATGTTTTACGGAAAACGAAGCCAATGGACCACCATATCATTTTGATAGGGTTTTATCAAAATGAGAATTATTCCAACTCATATTCTTTCAACTTACGGTACAAAGTGGCAATACCTATATTTAATAACCGGGCAGCTTCGGCACGATTGCCTTGGGTGTGGTTAAGCACACGTTGGATGTGCAGTCTTTCTACAGATGAAAGATCGAATGCCGAGACGGGATTGCTTGTTTTAACAGGAGGTGCTTCAAACTCATAAGGTAAAAGGGATGCGTCCAGCTCATTGCCATCGCATAAAATTACTGCTCGCTCAATAACATTTTTCAGCTCGCGGATGTTACCCGGCCAATTGTAGATTTCCAGGCTTTGCAAAAAATCATCAGTAAAACCGGTAATCTGTTTATTTACTTTTAGAGAAAATGTATGTATAAAGCTTTTAGCCAGCGGAACTATATCTTTCTTACGCTCGCGTATGGGTGGCAGCGTGATCTGGAAAACCGATAAACGATAAAAAAGATCAGACCTGAAATTTCCTTTTGCAGCTTCATCCTGCAGGTCGCGATTGGTGGCTGCCAGTATGCGTACGCTTACCTGGGTGGTTTTAGTATCGCCTATCTTAATAAACTGCTGCGTCTCCAGTACACGTAGTAATTTGGCTTGCAGGTCGTGGTCCAGCTCGCCTATCTCATCTAAAAAAATTGTACCGCCGTTGGCTTCTTCAAATAGACCCTTTTTATCTTTTGTTGCCCCGGTAAATGAACCGGCTTTATGACCAAATAGCTCACTCTCCAACAATTCTTTACTAAAGGCGCTGCAATTAATGGCAACAAATGGCTTTGTACTACGCGGGCTTGCCTGGTGTATAGCTTCGGCAAATACTTCTTTACCCGTGCCGGTTTCGCCCAAAAGCAAAACAGTAGTATTGGTAGCGGCTACTCTCTGTGCTAATTTAATAGCAGCAGTTATCCCGGTAGAGGTACCTATAATACGTTCAAAACCAAATTTTAAGTTAAGCTTGCTTTCCAGTTCCAAAATGCGGCGCTGTAATATGGCTTTATCCATGGCCTTGCTTACCAGTGGTATAATTTTCTCATTATCATCGCCCTTGGTTATATAATCAAAAGCCCCGTTTTTAATTGCGGTAACGCCATCATTTATTGTTCCGTAGGCAGTAAGTACAATAACTTCAACAGCCGGGTGAGCAGCTTTAATAGTTTTGGTAAGCTCTATGCCGTTAATATCCGGCAGTTTTACATCACTAATTACTACATCAACTACGTCATTATCTAAACAGCGCAGACCCTCTTTGGCGGTCGAGGCTTCCAGCACTTCATAATCTTCCAACTGTAAAATGCGGGCAAGCAGTTTTCTTAACCTATCCTCATCATCTATAATTAAAAGCTTACCTTTTGCTACTGTGCCCATGGAGTACAAATCTGAATAATTTAATTGTTATTATAAAGCAACAAAAAAGCCCCGGTTAATGATATCATTAACCGGGGCCCTTTAAATACAGTTATATATAATTAATCCTTTATCTCGCGGATCTTAATATTCTTCCAGCCGCTTGATCCCGGGTGTTTCTGTAAGGCTATTTTGCCGGCTGCTACTTTAGCAAAACTACCAAACTCCCTATTTTTAAATTTACTTTTTTGAATCATAGCATCCCATTCAGGGCTGCCTATTTGTGTTTCAGCGGTTTTTATTCCGTTTAACCAAAAAGTAAGATGGCCCTTGTTTTGTACAATTTTTACCTGGTTCCATTGGCCAACGGGTACCGGTTTTGAAACGGTCGAGTCGCCCATCATATCATAAAGGCAACCTGCCAGGTGATTTTGTTTTTTGTTATCATCGGCATCCTTATTGTCTAAAACCTGCATTTCGGGGCCGGTTAAAAAGGTAGCATTAAATTTAGGATCCTCCTGTATATCGAAAATTATGCCGCTGTTTCCGCCTTTTGATATCCTCCATTGTAACTGCAGCTCATAGTTTTCATATGGGGCATCAGTTAACAAATCATTACCGGCCTTGTCATGGTCCCTGTCATATTGTATCTGGCCGTCTTTTACTATCCAGTTTGCAGCTACGGTATCGCGCAGGTAAGAATGCCAGCCTTTTAGGTCCTTGCCATCAAACAGCAATTTCCAGCCTTCTTTTTTTTCTTTCTTAGTTAATGTGTTATCCGGCGTTTTGTCTTGTGCCTGTAGTACAGATGATATAGCAATACATGCTACAAAGCTTAATAGAAATATTTTTTTCATAATCAATTCATAAATTGGTTAGGTAAATCTACAATAATTTTTTACCGCGAGGTGTTTTTTAGCAATAGCCTAAGTAAATAATGAGTTACAATATAATTTTTAAATCTGCCGGGAGGCGCTAAAGCTTTGCTTTTGCACGTTGTATAGTTTGTTCCTTGTTATTACCCATAAGCAGTTTCCTGTAAGCTTTTGCCGATATCCCTTTTATTAAACATAGCTTTTTGTAACAATTTCCATTAGGTTAAAACATTTTACCTGGCAAAATATTAATTAATCCTATGAATAATATGTTGAGCCGGGTTCGGTCAATTGATGCTTTTCGTGCTGTTACCATGTTCCTGATGATATTTGTAAATGATATTGACGGAATGCCAAATACCCCCGCATGGATACATCACGCTAAAATAAATGCGGACGCGCTTGGGCTTGCCGATACAATTTTCCCTGCCTTTTTATTTATAGTGGGCCTTTCTATACCATTTGCTTTTCAAAATCGCGTTAAACGGGGCGATTACCGCATACCGTGGCGCGTTGTTACCCGGTCGTTCGCGCTCATATTTATGGGGTTCTTTTTCTCGAATATTGATAGCTACAATGAAGCCGCAGCCTTATTGCCCCGGCCGGTTTGGGAAAGCCTGCTTACATTTAGTTTTTTCTTTATTTTTTTAGATTACAGCAAAGAAACCCCGATGCTCAAAAGGTATTTACTGCAGGGATTTGGTGTGCTTTTGTTAATGGTACTGTCGTTGCTTTATAAAAGTAAAGCGCCCGGTCATGATTGGCTGCACTTTAGCTGGTGGGAGATTTTAGGGCTTATTGGCTGGTCATACCTGGTATGTGCCCTAATTTATTATTACTCTAAGGGTTACATATGGATACAAGCCGCCGCGTGGATATTCTTTATGTTTTTTAATATCGATTTTCATTTCGGCATGCTTGATTTTTTAAACCCCTTGCGCGAATATGTGTGGCTGTCGGGCAATGGAGCGATGCAATCATTCACCATGGCAGGAGTATTTGTAGCGGTATTATATATGCGACTGCAAGAAAGAAATGAGGTAAAGCTACTATGGATAGGTATGCTGTTAATGGCTGTTATCCTGTTTAACCTGGGCTTTATTGTGCGTTATTTTAGCGGGGGGATCTCCAAAATGCGCGATACACCATCATGGGTATTAATTTGTACCGGTATAAGCCTGGTGGTATATGCCATATTTATTTTTATTGTTGATTTTAAGCATAAATATAAGTGGTTTAAAATTATTAAGCCGGCCGGTACCAATGCATTTACCTGTTATATAGTACCCGGATTGTTTTATCCCTTATTTGAAATGACCAACCTGGAATTTCCGGGTTATATAAGCCAGGGAACAGGCGGACTAATTAAGTGCATACTATTTGCATTTGCCATGGTCTGGATAACCGGTTTGTTAGAAAAGGTGAATATTAAGTTGAAGATTTAGAGGGGGATAACCCATTTAAAAAAAACCTTTTCCGTATTAGTATTTTTCCTTACATTTGCGGGCTAATTGTTGCTCATTGAAATCGCTAAGAAATTATTCGATTCCTTTTACCGGTTTACCGCTGGGGAAGCATCATTTTGACTTTGATATCAATGATGCTTTTTTTGACGAGTTTGATTATTCGTTGGTTAAAAAGGCTGATCTGAAATGTCGGGTTGAAATGGAAAAACAGGAAACTATGCTTATCCTGAATTTTCATATTGCCGGTACAATTGATGCAAGCTGTGATAAATGTTTGTCGCAATATCCGCAACCACTGGATATACACGAACAACAGATAGCTAAGTTTAGCGACGAGGAGATTGATGAAGATGATGAGATCATCACCCTGAATAAAAATGAGCATGAAATAATGCTTGCGGGTTTGATCTATGAATATATAAATGTTGCAGTGCCATTTATATCGGTATGTAACGACGAGGGTAACACCCCGTATTGTGATAATGAGATGCTTGATAAGTTGAATAACCTATCGGCGAATAATGAACAAGATGAGAATCCGGACCCACGGTGGGACGTGCTCAAAAAAATTAAATAAATAACAGGAAGTTATGCCACATCCAAAACGTAAAATATCCAAATCAAGAAGAGATAAGCGTAGAACTCACTACAAAGCTGAAGCTCCTACTTTAACTACTTGCAAAGTTACCGGTGCTGTGCATTTACCGCACAGAGCTTACACTGTTGATGGTAACGTATACTACAACGGTAAATTACTGATAGAAAAAGCAGTAGCCTAACACTAATTTTCTAACATGAAGATTGGCTTAGATATTATGGGCGGTGATTACGCCCCCAAAGCAACTGTTTTAGGGGCAATCGAAGCATATAAGGTTTTATCAAGTCATACATTGGTGCTTATTGGCGATAAAGACGCCGCCTTAAGCATTCTTCATGAAAATAATTTTAGTCCGGATCATTTTGAGTTTGTACATACAACCGAAGTGATAGGCATGGGCGAACATCCCACAAAAGCAGTTGTTCAAAAACCTGACTCAAGTATAAGCGTAGGTTTTAAACTCTTGAAAGAGGGCCATATACAGGCTTTTTCTTCGGCGGGTAATACCGGCGCAATGCTGGTTGGTGCCATGTTTAGTGTTAAAACTATCCCCGGCATACTACGGCCTGCTATAACAACTATTGTACCCAGGTTAAAAGGCGGTATAGGCATTTTGCTTGATGTAGGTGCCAATGCCGATTGCAAACCCGAAGTATTAATGCAGTTTGGTGTATTAGGCAGCCTGATGGCTAAAAACGTTTATAATATTGATAATCCTCGTGTAGCGCTGATGAATATTGGCGAAGAAGAGGAAAAAGGAAACCTGCTATGCCAGGCAACTTATCCTTTGATGAAAGATACCGGCCTTTTTAACTTTATAGGTAATGCTGAAGGGCGCGACCTGTTTGGCGATATGGCCGATGTTTTTGTATGCGATGGTTTTACCGGTAATATTATATTAAAACTTGCCGAATCTTTTTATGCTATCACCCTTAAAAAAGGGTTTAAGGATGATTTTTTTGACAGGTTTAATTATGAGCAATATGGTGGCAGCCCAATACTTGGCGTTAATGCACCGGTTATTGTTGGCCACGGGATTTCAACGCCCGAGGCTATAAAGAATATGGTTCTTTTGTCTAAAGATATGGTTGAAAGCGAATTGGTTAGTAAAATAACTAAGGCCTTTCAGTAAAAAATATACATTATGAGTAAAATTACCGCAGCTATTACTGCTGTTAATGGTTATGCACCAGATTATATACTCACTAACCATGAGCTATCTCAAATGGTTGATACTAATGACGAGTGGATAACCTCTCGTACCGGTATCAAAGAACGGCGGATACTAAAAGGCGAAGGCCTTGGCACATCTGACCTGGCCGTACCCGCGGTTTTAGGCTTACTAAAAAAACGGGGTATAGGTGCCGATGAAATTGACCTGATAATTTTTTGTACCACTACGCCTGATATGCCTTTCCCGGCTACGGCTAACTTATTTGCACATAAAATTGGAGCCATAAATGCATGGGGATTTGATTTGCAGGCAGCGTGCTCTGGATTTTTATTTGGTTTAGCTACCGGCGCACAGTTTATTGAAACCGGTAAACATAAAAAAGTATTGATAGTAGGTGCCGATAAAATGTCGTCAATAGTTGATTACCAGGACAGGGCTACCTGCATTATTTTTGGTGATGGCTGTGGTGCCGCATTATTAGAGCCTAATACCGAAGGATATGGAGTGATAGATTCTATATTAAAAAGTGATGGCTCGGGTATCCCATTCTTACACATGAAAGCTGGTGGATCAGTTAAACCTGCCACCCATGAAACTATTGACGCGCGCGAACATTATGCTTACCAGGAAGGTAAGGCGGTATTTAAATTTGCCGTAACCAACATGGCCGATGTTGCTGCCGAAGTAATGGAACGCAATAATCTTACAGCCGAAGATATTGCATGGCTGGTGCCGCATCAGGCCAACAAACGTATTATTGATGCTACTGCTGCCCGCACAGGCGTTAGCGCTGATAAAGTAATTGTAAATATTGAACGCTATGGCAATACCACAAATGCAACAATACCTTTATGTTTGTGGGAGTGGGAGGATAAATTTAAAAAAGGCGATAATTTAATTTTAGCCGCTTTTGGCGGTGGATTTACCTGGGGCTCTCTTTATTTAAAATGGGCGTATTAAATGTGCATATTTGCGATATGTAAATGACGAAATAGTATGGTAGCTAAATAAGAGAATAAAATAAAACCATTAGTAACTATACACGTTTAAATATTTAAATCATAAAACACTGCATATCTGCACATTTGCACATCTGCATATTATAACTAACTTAGATATAAACACATTATCCAAAAAACCCTATAATCTGCAACAATGGATATTAAACAAATACAAGATCTTATACGCTTTGTTTCCAAATCAGGAGTAAACGAAGTTTCATTAGAACAAAAAGATTTTAAGATCACAATAAAAACTAACCAGGAACCTACCGTTGTTCATGCAACTATACCAGCACCTGCATCGGCTCCTGCCGCCGCGGCTGTTCCGGCATTAGCTGCCGCGCCAGCGCCCGCCGCTGTTGCTGATACATCACACTATGTAACCATAAAATCACCAATGATAGGTACTTTCTATCGTTCTGCATCGCCTGATAAGCCTTTGTTTGTTAACGTTGGCGATGAAGTAGAAAGCGGAACTGTAGTTTGTATTATTGAAGCCATGAAGCTATTCAATGAAATTGAATCGGAAGTTTCAGGTCGTATCGTAAAGATATTGGTTGATAATGCATCACCTGTAGAATACGACCAACCGTTATTTTTAGTAGAACCTATGTAAGTTGATTAGTTGAATGGTTGATTAAGTGAGTGGTTATGCCAGAAACAATCAACCAGAAATTGATTAAAGCAATATAACTTAATCAACCACTTAACTCAATCAACTACTAACTGAAATCAACATGTTTAAAAAAATATTAATAGCTAATCGTGGTGAAATTGCGTTGCGGATAATCCGTACTTGTAAAGAGATGGGCATTAAAACGGTAGCTGTATATTCCACTGCCGATCGTGACAGCCTTCACGTTCGCTTTGCTGATGAGGCCGTTTGTATCGGTCCGCCGCCAAGTAAAGATTCTTATTTAAATATCCCGAATATCATATCAGCCGCCGAAGTTACTAATGCCGACGCGATCCATCCGGGTTATGGCTTTTTGTCTGAGAATGCTAAGTTTTCGGCTATTTGTGCAGAATATGGTATAAAATTCATAGGCGCAACTTCTGATCAGATCAATGCCATGGGCGATAAGGCATCAGCAAAAGAAACCATGAAAAAAGCCGGGGTACCTACTATTCCCGGTTCAGAAGGATTACTTACTGATGTTAAACAAGGTATAGCCATTTCAAAAAAGATTGGTTACCCCGTAATATTAAAAGCTACTGCCGGTGGCGGTGGCCGTGGTATGCGTGTAGTTTGGAAAGATGAAGAGTTTGAAGCAGCCTGGGATTCGGCACGTGCTGAGTCTGGCGCCGCTTTTGGCAACGATGGCATGTATTTGGAAAAATATGTACAGGACCCGCGCCACATCGAGATACAAATAGTAGGCGACCAATATGGAAAAGTTTGTCACCTGTCAGAACGTGACTGTTCCATACAGCGCCGTCATCAAAAGTTGGTAGAAGAAGCACCGTCTCCTTTTATGACAGAAAAACTGCGTAAAAAAATGGGCGACGCGGCTATAAAGGGCGCCAAAGCTGTAAAATATGAAGGTGCCGGTACAGTAGAATTTTTGGTTGATAAAAATCGTAACTTCTACTTCATGGAAATGAATACCCGTATACAGGTAGAGCACCCGGTTACCGAAGAGGTAATAAATTTCGACCTGATAAAAGAGCAAATAAAAGTTGCGGCAGGTATACCAATATCAGGTAAAAATTACGAGCCATCAATGCACGCCATCGAGTGCCGTATAAATGCCGAAGATCCGTTTAATAACTTCCGTCCGTCACCGGGTAAAATAACTAACTTCCATTCGCCTGGTGGGCATGGGGTACGTATAGATACCCATGTTTATACAGGTTACGTTATTCCGCCTAATTACGATTCAATGATCGCTAAAGTAATTTGCGTGGCACAAACCCGAGATGAAGCCCTAAGCACCATGGAGCGCGCGTTAAGCGAGTTTGTAATAGAGGGAGTAAAAACAACTATACCATTCCATTTAAAATTATTACAGGATCCTAACTTCAGAGCAGGTAATTTTACCACGAAGTTTATGGAAACGTTTGATTATTCTGAATAGCAAACAAACTATCAACTATATTAAAATGTAATTAGCATTCCGGCATTTACGCCTGAAAAACTAAAAGATGAGCGACAACAAAATAATAAAGGCAATACAGGATAAAGGTAAGACCATTGAGGCCGAAATGTCTTTTTTTGAGCATTTAGAGGCTTTAAGATGGCACCTGATAAGGGCGGCTATTTCTGTTGTTGTGTTTTCGCTGGTTGCTTTTTTTAATTACGATTTTATATTAAACAAAATCATAATGGGTCCGTTCAACCCGGATTTTTGGACCTACAGAATGCTGTGCAAGCTGGGCGACGGCTTTTGCGTTTCCAAAATAAACGCAACTATCATTAATACAGAAGTAGCAGGGCAGTTTATGCTGCAAATTAACTCGTCATTACTAATCGGCATAATATTATCTGTGCCTTATATATTATGGGAGCTATGGCGCTTCATAAAACCGGCCCTGTTAACAA
This sequence comes from Mucilaginibacter sp., assembly GCF_028288205.1. Classification (GTDB taxonomy): domain Bacteria; phylum Bacteroidota; class Bacteroidia; order Sphingobacteriales; family Sphingobacteriaceae; genus Mucilaginibacter. The sequence goes on along the minus strand of NZ_JAQBOD010000028.1, from coordinate 9,157 downwards.
AAGAAAAAAAGGCCGCCAGCGGGTTTGTTTTTTATGCTTCGCTTCTTTTTGTTTTGGGTATTTTATTTGGGTACTATATAATAGCTCCCGAGTCTATCTCTTTCCTGGCAAGTTATACGGTGAGCGATACGATCAAGAACACATTTACGATTGGTTCCTATCTTTCAATGGTGGCTACCATAACGTTGATTATAGGAATTGTATTTGAATTGCCTGTCTTAATATATATCTTGGCATCAATAGGTATATTGACAGGCACGTTCATGAAAAGGACCCGCCGTTACTCGGTAGTTATATTGCTGATAGTGGGGGCCATTATATCACCATCACCAGATTTTTTGACTACCATGATATCAACTATCCCATTGTTTGCCTTGTACGAAGTTGGCATTGTTGTAGCTTCTATGGTTGAAAAGCGCCGTGCTGCAAGGCATGATGAGATCATGAACGACTAACACAATGATTGAAGGATTAAAAATTGCCATTGGTGCGGACCACGCAGGTTTTGAAATGAAAGAGGCCCTGTTAGCTATCTTAGGCGAGAACGTAAAAGATTTTGGAACTTTCTCAAAAGAATCTGTTGATTATACAGACTTTGCGCACCCGGTTGCTTCAGCAGTAGAGAGTGGTGGGTTTGATTACGGCATTTTGCTTTGCGGCAGTGCCAATGGCGTAGCCATTGCAGCTAATAAGCACCAGGGAATACGCGCGGCTTTATGTTATAATGAGGCGGTAACAATACCGGCACGCAGCCATACTAATGCTAACGTATTATGCATCCCTTCTAACTTTGTTACATTGGAGCAAGCCAAAAACATAGTTGAAATATTTTTCAATACCGAATTTGAAGGCGGCCGCCATGCAAGGCGCGTTGATAAAATAGCTTGTTCGTAAATTACTACCCCCATTATTTGACGGTAGATGTGCTATATAGCAGGCTAACTTAGCTCTACAGCCTTTATACTCTTTAATATTCCATCCCACAATTCAATACGCGATTGTAGTGCCTGTTTTACGGCTTCAGTAGCTTCGGCCCATTTTTGAGAATCGTTGCCACATAGGCCGGCCGTCATTTGGTAGGCTAATTGCGAGTGGTGGTCGCCGTCAACCTCAATATGCCTTTCCAGGTACCAAAGCAAAATATCAACTTTTCCGGGAAGCTGCCCGCTGATCTTCTGAACCATACTGATAAACATAGCAGGTATCAGATCTTCCCTGCCAAAGGTAAATACAGCCGCCTGTACATGATCCGGGCTGTTGTTTATCACATCAAACGTATGCCTTACAAATTTAGCAGCAGCAGCCGGAATACCAGGCGAATTAAGTGCATCCATAATATTAACGCCGCTTTTTAAGCGCGCCAATAATTGGTTAATATACAAGCAGGTACACCCCGCTTGTTGCATAGCGCGCAAATACAACTCATAGTGGCTGGTACGATTGCCTTGTTCATCCTCATCACTTTCTTCGCCGATAACGATCTCGTTGATAAGGTAACGTGTATTGGCATCCCCAACCGGGAGCCACGGCGTAGTAACACAGGTCAATTTTTGTTGTAACGATTTTAGCAGCGACATAAAATCCCAAACGGCAAAAGCATGGTGTTCCATAAATAGCTGCAATTCATCAACCGAAGTAATGCGGCTGTACAGATCATGGCCTATCAATTGCCGGCGAAGCGGTTCTATCTCACTTTTTAATTGCGCTAAATACTGTTCTTCGTTCATGCTAACCCTATGTTTGCTGCAAGTATCGTGATCTGTTTTTTATCAATATTATTTGAATTGCATTTTGACTTTAGTCTGATACTTAAAGATGAGCATGCCGTTTTTTATCCTAAATATTAGCTTTAGTATTAAACATTGCTAACTAATCAGTAATTTTCGGGTATAAATTAACTGATGTAATGAAAAAAACAATACTATTACTATCCTTAGCCGGGTTAATGACCGGCGCGTGTGCGCAGCAAAATCCAATCGCGATGAAGTATGCGCCAATAATTAGTGCCGATCTGGCAAAAAAACATTTAAGCATCATTGCTTCTGATGAATATGAGGGACGCGAAACCGGCAAGCCCGGCGCAGACAAGGCGGCGCATTATATTGCCGATGAGTTTAAATCATTAGGCTTACAGCCCATTGTAAACGGCTCTTATTTTTTTAATGTGCCAATTATCCAAAACGCATTTAAGGTAAATACCTTCACTTTAAACGGAGCACCGCTAACCAGCGGCAAAGATTTTACAGCCTTTGCCGGCACAGGTACTAAAACCATTAATGCAAAAGATGTTGTTTTTGTAGGCTACGGCATTGGTGCAGGTAACTATGATGACCTTAAAGGAATTGATATAGCCGGCAAAGTGGTAATGTATATTAGCAGCGGCGAGCCTATGAATGCAGGTGTATCCAAAATTACCGGAACAGATAAACTATCAGACTGGAGCGGCCCGCGCAGCAGGAAGCGCCAGGCGTATATATTAAGCAAAAACCCATCATTAATGCTCGCGGTAACTACGACGGGCCCTGGCTTTGGCGCAGGCGGCAGGAGCCCCGGCGCTGGTGGTGCCCGCGAATTACCTATGACCCTGAAAAAGGAAGGCCCCGCGGCTCCGGTAACAATTACTATTCCTCAAGCCACTGCGGATATGCTGCTTAAAAGCTCTGGTAAAACCGTTGCTGATCTGAAAACAGCTATCGACCAAAGCGGAACACCACAATCGCAAACTGTTAAGGCTGACATCGCTATAGATTATACTACCGAAGAAATTCCGGTTAAAGCGGTTGACGTATTAGGCTTTTTGCGAGGGAGCGACCCAAAGCTTAAAGATGAAGTGTTAGTAATTTCTGCCCACTATGACCATATTGGTTTAGTGCGTACAGAAGGCGCGATAGATAAAGTGAACAACGGCGCCGACGATGATGGATCAGGCACTACCGGTATAATGGAAATTGCCCGCGCGTTTACACAAGCAAAGAAGGATGGCAAAGGCCCGCGCAGAAGCATTCTTTTTTTAGGTAATGTAGGCGAGGAAAAAGGATTGCTGGGGTCTGAGTATTATACAGATCATCCGGTTATCCCATTAGAAAGAACTATTACCGATCTGAATATAGATATGATTGGTCGTGTAGGTACCGAGTATATTGGCAAAGCCGACTCTGCAAATTATGTTTATGTTATTGGTTCGTCCATGTTAAGTACCGAGTTGCACAACATAGGCGAGAAAGCTAATAATACCTATACCAAGCTTGACCTGGATTATAAATATGATGATCCTGCTGATCCTAATCGTTTTTACTACCGCTCAGATCATTACAACTTTGCAAAGCATGGTGTGCCAATTATTTTCTATTTCAACGGTGTACATGCCGACTATCACCGCCCCGGCGATGAGGTAAGCAAGATCAACTTCACGCTATTGGCTAAACGCGCCCAACTGGTATTTTATACCGCCTGGGATTTAGTTAATGCTGATAAGCGCCCGGTTGTTGACGGAAAAAAATAAAAGAAAATTTGAAATTGATCGGGTTGAATGGGTTGATTAAGTTAGCGTTATTGCAAAAACGTAATCAACCCATTCAACCATTTACCTAATCAACAAAAATGCCTAATTTAGCAACATGACAAGCATCGCTGAAGAGTTTTTGGTTGACTCTGAAAATAAGGCATTTGATACGGACCACCGCAAAATTATCAATTACAATATTGGTAAGTATGATGCGGCTGTAGCAAGGGGCTTGTCTAAAATTATCAACCTGGATAACGCCAAACGCAAAGGGCACGTTATCAAATGGAAGGTAATGGAAAATTTGGATAAAATATTACCCGAGTTTGAAGCCAACTTTCAAAAACGGGGCGGTAAAGTAATATGGGCCAATGATGCTGCCGAGGCTAACAAAGAAATCCTTAATATTTTACAAAAGGCAAATGCTAAAACCGTTGTAAAATCAAAATCAATGGTTACCGAGGAAATTGAACTGAACGAATTCCTGGAGCATAACCATATTGAATCATTAGAAACGGACCTGGGCGAATACATTGTGCAATTGTTAGGGCAAAAGCCTTATCATATTGTAACGCCTGCTATGCATCTTTCAAAAGAGGATATTGCCAAATTATTTAATGAGCGCTTTGGCACACCAATAGACGCGACACCCGAGCAACTCACCCAAAAAGCACGCGAACTGCTGCGCGAAAAATATGTACAGGCCGATGCAGGCATAACAGGCGCCAATTTTTTAATTGCCGATACCGGCAGCATTGCTATTAGCGAGAATGAAGGGAATGCCAGGTTAAGCACCACTTTTCCTAAAATACACATTGCTGTTGTAGGTATTGAAAAGATAATCCCTTCAATGGCCGATCTTGATTTGTTTTGGCCGATGTTGTCGACACATGGCACCGGGCAAAATTTAACGGTATATAACACCATACTAAGCGGTCCGCGGCAAACTAATGAAACCGATGGGCCGGAGGAAATGTATGTAATATTGCTGGATAATGGGCGCACAAACCTGCTGGCTCAAAAAGACCAGCGCCAGGGATTATATTGTATCCGTTGCGGTGCTTGTTTAAATGCCTGCCCGGTTTATAAAAATATTGGCGGCCATACTTACAATACATCTTATAGCGGGCCAATAGGTTCCATCATCACACCGCATTTGCGTGGGATGGAAGATTTTAAGCACCTAAGCTACGCCTCGAGCCTATGCGGCAAATGTACCGAAGTTTGCCCCGTAAAAATTGATATTCATAAAATGCTGCTGCTTAACCGCAGGGATGCTGTTAATGAAGGCTTGGTGCCGCGCAAAGAAAAATGGGGATGGGCCATATGGAAGAGGGGTATGCTGAGCCGCAAACTGGAAGATTTTTTTAGTGGTAAAACTAAAAATTTCCTGATGAATAAATTTTTCAAAAAAACCTGGGGCCATTTCAGGGAAATGCCAAAAGTTGCCGACAAATCATTTGCCCAACAATGGCAGGAAAAACATCAGCCAGAAAAATAGTCGAACTATTACCATCGTTATATTAGGGCAGGTAACAACCGTGGAAAACTTAAAAACTTCAGTAGATTAGCTGTATGATTTTTGACCGGAAAAACCTGGACAACAATACGCTGATTGCAATTTATAAAAAGCTGTTATTTCCGCGTGTTGTTGAAGAGAAGATGCTTATCCTGTTGCGCCAGGGGCGTATAGGTAAGTGGTTTTCGGGTATTGGGCAGGAAGCTATTGCCGTAGGAGCTGCAATGGCCATGCAGTCGGATGAATATATATTACCCATGCACCGCAACCTGGGGGTATTTACGGGTCGTGGCGTACCCTTTAATCGCTTATTTGGGCAATGGCTGGGTAAACCATCGGGTTTCACAAAAGGGCGCGACAGGTCCTTTCATTTTGGCTCACAGGAACATAAGATCATCGGGATGATATCTCATCTTGGCCCGCAAATGGCTTTGGCTGATGGCATCGCGTTAGCTGATATATTAGCGGGCAGAAAAAAAGCAACGTTAGTATTTACCGGCGAAGGCGGCACCAGTGAGGGCGATTTCCATGAGGCGGTTAATATTGCCGCGGTTTGGAACCTGCCGGTTATTTTTTTGATAGAGAATAATGGCTATGGCCTTTCTACCCCAACCGACGAACAATACAGGTGCAAGCGGCTGGTTGATAAGGCAATAGGTTACGGCATTGAGGGCAGGCAAATAAATGGCAACAATATATTGGAGGTTTATTATGCCATTAGTGAAATAGCCAATAACATCCGCTCAAAACCACGCCCTGTTTTAGTGGAATGCATGACCTTTAGGATGCGGGGGCATGAAGAAGCATCGGGCACCAAATATGTTCCGCAGGAGTTATTTGACGACTGGCAGGATAAGGACCCGATAAGCAGTTTCGAGAATTTTTTATTAGCCGAAGAAGCCCTTCGTCCCGAATGGATACCTTATCTGCGTAATGAGTTTATAAAGCAGATAGACCCGGTTATTGAAAATGTTTTAAACGAAAAAGATATCCGCCCCAATATATTTACCGAAATGGGCGATGTGTATAAAACAGCTTCCCGCCCAATATTTAAACTTTCGGGCACCTCAAAGGTGATACGGTATATTGATGCTATACGCGATGGCCTGATACTGGCAATGCGTAAGCATGAGAACCTGGTAATAATGGGCCAGGATGTTGCCGGGTATGGCGGTGTATTTAAAGTTACCGAGGGCTTTGTAGAAGAGTTTGGCAAAGCGCGTGTGCGCAATACGCCGCTTTGCGAATCGGGAATAATAGGCACCGGGATGGGTTTATCCTTAAATGGTTATAAGGCCGTTGTTGAAATGCAGTTTGCAGATTTTGTAAGCAGCGGTTTTACCCAGATAATTAATAATTTGGCTAAAACCCATTACCGCTGGGGGCAAAATGTTGATGTGGTGATACGTATGCCAACAGGCGCAGGCACCGCGGGCGGGCCGTTCCACTCGCAAAGTAACGAGGCATGGTTCACTAAAACCCCGGGCTTAAAAGTGGTGTACCCGGCTTTCCCGGCAGATGCAAAAGGATTGTTAATGGCTGCCATTGCCGACCCTAACCCGGTAATGTATTTCGAGCATAAGTATTTATATCGTAACCTTACCGGCGAAGTCCCCGATGGTGAGCTGTTTATTGAGATAGGAAAAGCAAGAGTAGTAAAAAAAGGCACACTGGCTACCATAATTGCCTATGGTTACGCGGTGCATTGGGCCCTGGAATATTTAAGCAATCATCCCGATCTATCTATTGAAATTATAGATTTGCGCAGCCTGCAGCCCTGGGACAGCGCAACCGTTATACAAAGCGTTAAGAAAACGCACAAGGCAATGGTTTTGCATGAAGATACCCTAACAGGAGGGTTTGGTGCTGAGATAGCTGCCACCATAGCCGAAAACTGTTTCCTTGAGCTTGACGCCCCGGTTATGCGCTGTGCCAGTTTAGACACACCGGTACCAATGGATAAGGGCTTAGAAAACCAGTTCTTAGGCAAATCTCGCCTGGAAAAAGCAATGTACCAATTGCTTAATTATTAGTTAGCTATCGTTAATAGTTCTATGGTGTTCTGAGTATTCCAGGTATTCTGCCGGCTCCGCTTACCAAAAATGGAACACCCCTTAAAAAGTCAACATCTATTGACTTTTTACATACAGACAACAATTTTTTATATAAACTTGCAATACAATAGGTACCAATTATTGCAATACTATGAACGACGAATTTTACCGGCAAATTTTAAATAAGCAGCAGCAAACAGAAGCAATACCTTCAAATCAGGAAATTACTACCTGGGCCCTGCAGGTAATCCGTTTGATGTATCCCGAACAATCAAAAAAAGTATTTATTTCTATCGGCCAACTACAGGATGAATTTAAAAAATTGCAGGACGAATTATGCCATATAATGAATCTTACCAAGGCCTGCAATAACTGTGATAACGAAAGGCTGGTTGAAAGTTTTTTTAATGAGCTGCCCGAACTATACCGAAAATTAAATACCGATATACAAGCTATTTTTAAGGGCGACCCCGCGGCCCGCAGCGAGTTTGAAGTGATACGCACCTATCCCGGATTTTTCGCGATATCATTTTACCGTTTGGCGCATGGTTTATTTAAAAATGACGTGCCCTTAATACCGCGGATACTAACCGAATATGCCCACTCAAAAACCGGTATAGATATACACCCGGCAGCCGACATTGACGAGTATTTTTATATTGACCACGGCACAGGTGTAGTTATTGGCGAAACCAGTAAAATAGGCAAGCACGTAAAACTTTACCAGGGGGTAACCCTTGGCGCGTTAAGCGTTGCCAAGAATATGGCCTATACCAAGCGCCATCCAACGGTTGAAGATAACGTGGTAATTTACTCGGGTGCTACTATATTGGGAGGCGAAACGGTTGTAGGGCATGATAGCGTTATTGGCGGTAATGTTTGGCTCACCAAAAGCATAGAGCCGCATTCTACAGTTTACCATTCCCCTTTGGTGAAAGTTTTAAAAAAAGCTAAATAATATGGCAGGAGTTATTGATCTGATAGGTAATACGCCAATGGTTGAGATTAAAAAGCTCAATCCCAATCCTAACGTAAAGATTTTTGGTAAGCTGGAGGGTAATAACCCCGGCGGCAGCGTGAAGGATCGTGCGGCGTTAAACATGATAAAAAGCGCCTTAGAGCGGGGCGATATAAAACCCGGCACTAAACTTATAGAAGCTACCAGTGGCAATACAGGCATCGCGTTAGCCATGATAGCTAATTTGTTTGATCTGGAGATAGAACTGGTGCTGCCCTCCAACTCTACCCGCGAGCGAACATTAACAATGGAGGCATTTGGCGCTAAAGTTATCTTGCTTGATGGTATTGAAAAATGCCGTGATTACGCCGAAGAGAAAGCCGCCGGTCCGGATTATTTTATGCTGAACCAGTTTGCCAATCCGGATAATTACCTGGCCCACTATAAAACTACCGGCCCTGAGATTTGGCGTGATACCGACCAGCAAATAACCCATTTTGTAAGCTCTATGGGTACTACAGGCACAATAATGGGCTGCTCCAGATACTTTAAAGAGGTTAATCCGGCTATACAAATAGTAGGTTGCCAGCCAACCGAAGGCTCGTCCATTCCCGGTATACGCCGCTGGCCCGAAGCTTACCTGCCAAAAATATTCGATCCGAAACGGGTTGATAGAGTGATGGATATATCAGAAGAAGAAGCTGTACAAATGACCCGTAAACTGGTAAAACAAGAGGGTGTTTTTGCCGGGATGAGCAGCGGCGGCGCCTTATCAGCAGCCATAAAATTAGCCTCGGAACTAAAAGAAGGCGTTATTGTATTTGTTTGCTGCGATAGAGGGGATAGGTATTTGAGTAGTGAGTTGTTTGGATAGGTAATTACTTCATTTTGTCATTGGTAGCATAGCGAAGAACTGTCTTGTAGTGTCCTAACTGTCTTGTAGTTTATTTTACAAGACAGTTAGGACACTACAAGACAGCATTAATTGCACATACCCCCGCCACGTCATTGCGAGGAACGAAGCAATCTCTACGTAGGACAATCAACAAAACGTATTGTTGGAATAGAAATAGGAGCCCTGCTTAAATAAAACATACTTCATAACTGATTAGCTTATGTAGAGA
>NZ_JAQBOD010000027.1 GCF_028288205.1 Mucilaginibacter sp. | reverse complement strand
AAACCGTTTGTTGGTCATTGGTCATTAAGTCATTAGTCATTGCTGACTACTTTCCTATCGTCCACTGGCTTCCTTCCGGCCCGCTCACTACATGATTTTCTATTTCCTAAAAGAACTTTCTCGATATACACTGTCGCAGTGTATCTGTTATTTATGTTATCACCTTTAACAGTGATTACTTTTTCAATTTTTGTATCCGAAAATCGCTTTCGGCAACCGCTTAATTTAGCGCCCCTTTCTTTTGGGACTGCAAAGGTATGAACCTTTTTTACTTCTGCAAATTATATTTTAAATATTTTTTCGCCTTGTATTTTGAAGTGTTTTAGAACAACCGCGCTATCTCTTTTGCGGGCTGCAAAGGTACACACAGTATTGATTATAGCAAATGGTTATTAACATTAATTTTATATTACGGGGTAAACTGTTGCAAATCAGGCTAAAAAAATTGGGCCAGTACATGGCACACCCCCTTTCAGGCAAATAGTTCATGTATACTCTATATATACTATCCTATATATACTATATATACTATATAATATAACAGCTATATTTAGTGATCGGTATCGGGATACTAAATACTTGCTATTATATACTACTCACTAAAGCCATACGTTAAAAGATGTTAAAATACATACCTGTATATATACATGTAAAAAACACGCTATATATTAGCAGATAAATAAATAATTGACCGATTTATAATATTCCTTATCTTTGCAAAATGTTTAAAAAATATTCATCATTATTTGCCTGCATATTATTTGTATTAGCTATTGCAGTTACAGGCTGCAAAAGCAAGTATGAAAAGCTAAAAGCAAGTAATGATAATGCTAAAAAATTCCAGGAAGCTCAAAGGCTGTACAAAAAGAAGGAGTACAGTAAAGCATTAGGTTTATTTGAGACCTTACTAACACGTTATCGCGGACAGGATGGCGCTACAGACCTTTTTTACGATAATGCAATGACGAACTATATGCTGAAGGATTATACCGCGGCGGCTTATCATTTTAAAGAGTTTGCAACCTCATATCCTTCTGACCCGAGAGCGGAAGAGGCCCGGTTTTACACAGCTTATTGCTATTACCTGGATGCGCCTATATTTTCGCTCGATCAGGAAAACACTACCAAGTGTATAGAATCATTACAACTGTTTATTAACCTTTATCCAAAAAGTGAGCGTGTTGCCGAAGCAAGTAAACTAATACAAAATTTACGCGACAGGTTGGAGCTAAAAGCATATTCGAATGCGAAATTGTATTTAACTATTGGTGACAACCAGGCCGCTGTTATTGCATTTGGCAATACATTACGCGATTACCCGGATACAAAATATGCAGAAGAGATGGAGTATTTAACCATCAAAGCGCAATATGAATATGCTCATCAAAGCCGTGAATTTAAACAGGAAGAGCGTTACACTCAAACCATAGCATTTGCCGACCAGTTTATTGAAAAATATCCTAAAAGTGCTTATATACATGCAGCCGAAGGATTACGAAAAGACAGTGGGGTTGGTATAAGTAATGCTAAACGTATAATAGCCCAGGCTATTAATGATGACAAACTGTATAGAAGACTTGCTAAAAAAGATTCTGTATTTATACCAATTTCAGAAAGACCGGACATTCATAAAAAAATGCCATAATTAAAAAAGATATGAGTAACAACATTATTAATACAACAAACAAACCTGCTATAGCCAGCAGTACCGTGACCCGCGATCTGCGCGAACTGGATGTAGAAACAGGCAACATTTATGAGTCGCTGGTAATTATGTCAAAAAGGGCTAACCAGATATCAAATAATGTAAAAGAGGAATTGCATGCAAAGCTTTCTGAATTTGCATCGTCAAATGATAACCTGGAAGAGATATTTGAAAACCGCGAGCAAATTGAAATATCTAAATATTACGAGAAAATGCCTAAGCCTTCATTGGTGGCAGTTCAGGAATTTTTAGATGGTAAAATTTACTATCGCAATCCGTTAAAGGAGCAATAGTAGCTTCTTAATTCAAAAGGTAAAATTCAAAATTCAAAAAGTAGGCTTTAGCCAAACAGGGACGTTTTATTGCGTACCTTTATTTTTGAATTTTGAATTTTTGTTTTTTACTTTATTTCTATGCTTGAGGGTAAAAATGTCGTTTTAGGTGTATGCGGCAGTATAGCTGCATATAAATCGGCTTTGCTGGTAAGGCTGCTTATTAAAGCGGGTGCACGTGTACAAGTAGTGATGACGCCTGACGCTACCAATTTTATAACCCCTTTAACGCTTTCAACCCTTTCAAAAAATCCGGTACTGACAGACTACTTTATTCCCGAAACCGGTGAATGGAATAATCATGTAGAATTAGGCCTATGGGCCGATTTTATAATTATCGCCCCCGCAAGTGCTAACACGCTGGCTAAAATGGCAAATGGATTAACCGATAATTTATTAACCGCCGTATACTTATCTGCCAAATGCCCGGTATATTTTGCGCCGGCTATGGATCTTGATATGTGGAAGCACCCATCTACTACAGAAAACGCGGCTACCCTGCAATCTTTTGGAAATATTATGATCGCTCCCCGTAATGGAGAGCTGGCCAGCGGCTTGCATGGCGAAGGGCGCATGGCCGAGCCTGAAGAAATCATAGCCTTCCTATCGGCTGATATTAAAAAAAAACTCCCGTTAACTGATATAAAGGCACTGGTAACCGCCGGCCCAACTTATGAGGCTATTGACCCGGTACGCTTTATAGGTAATCATTCATCAGGCAAAATGGGCTTTGCCATTGCTGATGAACTGGCTTTACTGGGTGCTGATGTTACGCTGGTTTCGGGCCCATCTGCACAAGTGAGCAAACAACGATTGATTAAACGCATTGATGTTACTACCGCTGCAGAAATGCTGGAGGCTTGCCGGCAACATTTCACCATGGCTAAAGTATGTATTATGAGTGCCGCGGTATCAGACTACGCGCCGGTTACCATCGCCACGCAAAAAATAAAGAAACATGAGGCCGGGCTTACCATCGAAACAAAAAAGACCACCGATATTTTAAAGTTTTTGGGCGATAATAAACACGATGGCCAACTGCTGGTGGGTTTTGCATTAGAGACTGATAACGAAGAAGCAAACGCTATTGAAAAACTTAAAAAGAAAAACCTTGATTTTATTGTACTAAATTCGTTGGGCGATGCGGGCGCGGGTTTTAAAACCGACACAAACAAGATCACTATTATAGACCGCGACCTGCAAAAAACCACCTTCGACCTTAAAAGTAAAGAGGATGTTGCTAAGGATATTTGCCAAAAAGTTATAGCGCTTATTAAAAGATGAGGTTATTTAGTATTTATATAGCATTGTTGCTTTGCGGGTTAACGGCTTCTGCCCAGGATCTGAACGCGCATGTTACTGTACTTGCCCCAAAAATACAAACTACCAATAAACGCGCGTTCCAAGCGCTGGAAACAGCAATGAAAGATTTTTTGAACGGGCATAAATGGCTTGCCGACCCTGTATTGCCTCAGGAAAGGATAGATTGTAACTTTGTATTAAACATTACCGCCTGGGATAATGGCAGTAATTACAGCGGCGAATTGCAGGTACAATCATCACGCCCGGTTTTTAACTCCAACTATAACTCTACCCTGTTAAGCATTAATGATAAAGATTTTGATTTTATTTATACGGAAGGGCAAACCATTGATTATTCTAATCAAAATTTTCAATCTAATCTGAGCGCTGTAATGGCATTTTATGCCTATATAATTGCCGGTGCAGATTATGATACTTTTTCAAGATTTGGCGGCTCGGCTTATTTTAACCTGGCGCAAAACATAGTTACCAATGCGCAAACATCGGCTTACAAAGGCTGGAAGGCTTTTGATAGCAACACCAACCGTTACTGGCTTGCCGAGAATTTGAATAGCAAGACGTATGCATCTTTACGTGGTTTTTTATATGACTACCATCGTAACGGACTGGATTTAATGGCAGATAATGCTACAAAAGGGCGCAAGGCTATTTTGGCTTTAATACCAACACTTATACAAGTAGACAGGCAACGGTTAGGGGCAATGTTTCCGTTAGTTTTTTTTACAGCTAAAGCTGATGAGCTGGTATCGTTATTTGCTCATACCGATCCACAGGAGCGCCTGGAGTCTTACAATACCCTTTCGCAAGCCGATCCGGCTAATGGTATTAAGTACCAGCAATTGTTGAAGAATTAAATTATATATAAGTAATTTTTTCCTACACCAAATCCAATCCCACAAAATTCTTATTCAGTATTTGGCTGTTACTTACATCGAGCCATTTATCTAATAGCGTTGCATAAATATCTCTAAAATCTACCTGGTATTTTAAATCGCCGTTATCCAATTGGGTCAGGTCTGGCGCATCATTAAATATGCCGGCCTTTTTAAGCTTGCCGCCAAATAAAAATACATTATTGGCAGTACCGTGGTCGGTACCGTTACTGGCATTTTGCTCTACCCGGCGGCCAAATTCAGAGAAGGTCATTACCAATGTATCATCCAGCTTATCTGTTGACTTTAAATCTTTAATAAACGCGGCTACCGCGTCACCATAAATTTTTAACTGACGGCCCTGTTGTGCCTGCTGCCCAACATGGGTATCAAATCCGCTTAGCGATACATAATAAACCCGGGTATCCAACCCCGAATTAATAAACTTAGATACATTTTTAAGTTGATATCCCAAACCTGTAGCAGGATATTGGGCTGTTACATTATAAGTTTTTGATGTTTTCTGTATATAATCTGCCGATGAATAAGTTTCGATCATGGTTTTGTACAGGTACCCTAAATTATCCTCGTTCAAATTAGTGTCGCCATGATCATGCACCAGGTCCTTAAAGAATGGTTCGCGTGTGGTTTGGAACAGTTTGCCGGGATCTTGTACTGCAATCCCTTTCATTTTAGCGCCCTTCATAGCCAGCGACAGCGTATCATCCACCTCAATAGCGGTATAAGGGTTTTTGCAGGTTTGGCAGTTCGAATCTAAATAGCGGCCGATCCAGCCGGTAGTTAAAAACTGGTCGGCATCGCTGCCGGTTTGCCATATATCCATCGATCGAAAATGCGATCTGTCAGGATTTGGGTAACCTACCGAATTAACTATATTCATCCAACCCTGGTCGTAAATTTCTTTTAAGGCTGATAGGTTAGGATTAAGACCCTGCATATCATTAAGCGTAACAATGTCAGGCTTATTAATGGCTATGGTTTTACGCTTTTGATAGTAAATATCATTACCATAAGGAACAACCGTATTCAGCCCGTCATTACCGCCTGATAGCTGGATAATAACCAGGTTTTTATGCCCGGTTAGGTCGCCTTTTGCCATTGCCTCTAACGGTTTTAAAAATGCCGGCACCATAAAGGCTCCTGATATTAACGCGGTGTTTCTTAAAAAATCTCTTCTTTCCATGATCTTATCTAATTATTGAATGAGCGATTATCAATTAACATTCACAATTCACTCATTAATTATCAGCAAAGCTGATACTCAGGTGTTGAAACTATTTGTATGATGGTTGATTTAATATCAGCCGAACTATTCATCTCGTCTACTACTGTTTTATCCAATTTGGGCTCCAGCATAAATTCTGCTATTTGCAGGTGTGTTGTATCGGGCGGAATATCATGTAAGAATTTATCCCAGTTGGGTTGCGCCTGTACCCGTTTAATTACGTTTAACTGCTGCTTGCGCTGCGATGCCAGGTAAGCCTCATCCTCGGGTGTGGCCTTGCCCGTAAAGTCAATTAAGCCGGCATTTAATATGGTTGATGGTATCTTCATCCGGTACATTAATGATGAACTGTCTATCCAGCTCCTGCCGCCCGGCCATCCCGCAACATTTGGCGGACGGAACAATACCTGCCCCAACGTACGCTGAAACTGCATCAACACATCCGGATTTTGGTAGCTGATGTAAAACTGGCGGTTTAATCCAACTAAAAGTTCAATGGGCGATTTTACCAGGTTACCAATATTTTTATCCTCATAAAACCAATCAGACAGGAACACAAATTCCAGCAGTGGTTTTATCTCATAATTAGCCTTATATAATACATCGGCCATTTGGTTAACGTGAGTATCATCCGGAATGTCATTAACAAAATAGCGGTATAGTTTGGTACATAGAAAAACAGCCGTTTGCTTGTTATCAGTAATAATGCTCATGATATCCTCGCCGCAATAGTTAGCGGTTTTGCCTAAAAAAGTTTTTTGCCCGTTATCATGCACACGCGGATTAAATGTATAAACACCTGTTTTACCACTATAGGCCCAACCCGTAAATGCCCGTGCCGATTCTTTAATATCCTGCTCGGTATAATGCCCCCTGCCCAGGGTAAAAAGCTCCATTAACTCGCGGGCAAAATTTTCGTTTGGGTGACCTTTTTGATTTTGTTGATTATTTAAAAACTGTAGCATAGCCGGCGTTTGCGATACCTGCAGCAGCAGCGTTTTAAAATTGCCCAACGCATTGGCCCGTTCAACATTATTCAGCTCCTGCTCATAATAGGCATTGCCTATATTGCATGAAAAATGATTATGCCAAAACAGGGTCATCTTTTCCCTTAGCTGCGCGTCGGTTTCGCTCAGTTGTTTAACCCAGGCATCATTGAGCGCTTTTTCTTGTTTATTTCGCTCTGCCTGCAACGCCATTTTATCCATGTCGGTTTGGGCAACAGGCTTTGGTCTAAGGTCTATGTTTTCATTAAGGGCATCGAGGAATTCTATTTTCTCAGACGCTTTGAAAAGTTTTTTTACGCTTTTTTTGATCGACTGGTTAGCCTGGTCATGCAGATCTTCGAACCTGATGCCGAAGCCTGCTCGCGCGTATAAATGTTTTATCTGTCTTGAGTTGTTCATTTACTAATGATGGATTTACCAGACTGCTTAAGATTTAATATGGCTTGGGGTGTTTACATTGGTGTGACAATCGCTTTAATAAATAGTTTAATGCCTGTAACTTTTTACTACTCTAAGATATAAATTTGTCTGATGATATTCAGGCTCAATAAGCGTTTACAATTTCCTGACCCGGAACTGGCCGAGCCGGATGGCTTGCTGGCAGTGGGTGGCGACCTTTCCACAGCGCGCTTAATGCTGGCTTACCAGCAAGGGATATTCCCGTGGTACAGTGATGATACGCCAATTTTATGGTACTCGCCGCATGAACGGTTTGTGCTTTACCCGGATGAGCTGCTGATATCATCAAGTATGAAAAGGGTGCTCAATTCAAACCGGTTCAAGGTAACGTATAACCAATGTTTTGCTGATGTAATAGAGGCTTGTTCATCCGTTGAGCGTAAAGATCAGGACGGAACATGGATAACTAACGATATGAAGGCGGCTTATATACAGCTTCACCATGAGGGCCATGCATATTCTATCGAAATATGGCAGCAGAATGAATTGGTTGGCGGCATGTATGGTGTAGCCATTGGCAATGTTTTTTGTGGCGAAAGTATGTTTAGCAAAGTAAGTAATGCGTCAAAAACCGCGGTAATAGCACTGTGCCAAAGCGAGAAATATAAGTTATTAGATTGCCAGGTACATTCTGACCATATGGAATCAATGGGTGCGCACATGATAACCAGAAAAGAATACATGGCTATGCTGAATAATATAGAAGGATAGTTAACTTTAGGGCATTCCCATATTTTTAGTAATAGGAATACCCGAACACCCCGATTTAGAAGTTTAAAAACTTCCAAATCTAAATAGATAGCATGCAGGTAATAAACACAAAAGAGCGTATAATTTTAGGCATAGACCCTGGTACAGCGGTTATGGGTTATGGGTTGGTAAAAGAAACCGGATCAAAAATTGAGCTGATTAGCCTGGGCGTGGTTAAAATGGATAAGATTGATGACCACATGCTAAAGCTGCAGCGCATATTTGAAAAAACTGTTGCTCTTATTGATAATTACAAGCCCGACTGCCTGGCCATCGAGGCCCCGTTTTATGGCAAAAACATACAGGTAATGCTTAAGCTTGGCCGGGCGCAGGGCGTGGCCATGGCAGCGGCACTTTCGCGCAGCATAGAGGTTACAGAATATTCTCCCCGTAAAATAAAGCAATCTATAACCGGCAACGGTAATGCTACTAAAGAGCAGGTTGCAGCCATGTTGCAAAATCTGTTAAGTTTTAAAGAAACCCCCGATTTTTTAGATGCTACCGACGGGCTTGCAGTAGCGGTTTGCCATTCGTTCCAAAAAATAAGCACCGGCAAAAGCACCGGCAAAAAATCCTACTCGGGTTGGGATACCTTTGTTAAGGATAATGCTAAACGGGTTGTTTAGTATCATTTGCAGAGATCGCTTTTTAAATTTTATTTGTCGTTTTTTGGCTAAAGCCCCTTTTAATGATGTTTCTTCCGCCCCATAAATGGGACGGCAATGAATTTAGCCACTATTTTCGACCTAATTTTTTCATTTATTGCCGTTGGGCTTCAGCCAACGGCTTAGATTGCAATGATTGAAATGGCTTTAGCCACAAATTATATGCTTTCATTTTAAACGCGATTTCCCTGATACTATTTGCCATCGGCAATACATTTTCGCGATTTTCCCCTATACTTTGCAAAGCATATATACTATAACCGAAAAAAGCCATTTTTTATTTAGCCCAAGGCAACCTATCCACAGGTATTTCCGTCATCACTATATAAAAAGATGAACAAGTCCCCTGCATTGATAATATCTACTAATAACAGAGCATCCGTGACTGAGGTAAAGGAAAACATATTAGCTACGCTGGCCTATTTTGATCTATTTAATTATCCGTTAACCAGCGTTGAGATATATTTATTTTTAAAGAATAAATATGAGCAGGATGACTTTGATGGTGCGCTAAGATGCCTTATCGCTAATCAATCCGTCTATCAATTCAGCGAGTTCTACACCCTTAAAAATGATTACTCTTTAATTACAAGAAGATGTGCCGGGAATAAAAAAGCTGCAGAGTTGATTAAAATCGGCGGAAAGGTAAGTGATATACTTATCAAATTTCCTTATGTGCGCGGTATAGCTATTTCGGGGTCTTTATCCAAAAACTTTGCTGATGAGAACTCTGACATCGACCTGTTTATTATAACAGCTAAAAATCGTTTATGGATAGCACGCACGTTAATGCATGCTTTTAAAAAATTAACCTATTTAGTAAACAAGCAGGATTATTTTTGTATGAACTATTATATAGACGAAGAGCAATTGGAAATTGTTGAAAAAACTATATATACGGCAATAGAAGTAGTTACCCTGATACCTTTACAAGGCGATGCCACGATAGAAAATTTTTATGCGGCCAATGCCTGGACAAGAGAATACTTGCCCAATAAAATCATGCGGCTATCATCTGCAAAACCGTTAAAGCCTGTTCTTTTTAAAGTACTGTTTGAAAAACTGCTAAACAACCGTTTAGGCAATGCCATTGACAATATGTTAATGAGAATTACAGCAAGCAGGTGGTTAAAGAAAACACTGTCAAAAAGGGTAAATTCAAAAGGATCTATTATGGGGCTGGATGCCAACAAGCATTATGCTAAGCCCGATCCTAAGAATTTTCAGAGCAAGTTGCTGGAGCAGTATCAAAATAAAATATCAAGTATGTTAATTTCCCCTCAAAATATCCTGGCTAATTAAGCCAATAATAGTTATTCAAAGCATTAGGAGACTCCTACGGAGTCCAAAACAACCACCATGTGATGCTATTTCTTTCTGAGTGATATAATATAATAATCGCCAATAAATCGCCATGGCCAGCTAAACCTGTATTTGTTTTCAAGTTTTTTTAACCGGTCATATATAACCGGATGTTTTTCGGCAAAATGCTCAATGTATGATGGCGGAACGATAGTGCATAACCCTTCAACAGAAAGCACATTAAACGAATCTTTCAGCGTATTAACAATATACGATGGATTGTAATACCAACAAGAAAAATAAGTGCCTTCCACATGTGCCTTTACCCCATTTTTGCTGAACCATCTGCGCGTAGCAGTTTTAAACATACCTTTAATCAACAACAGCGACTCCCACAAACAAAATTCAGGTAAAACAACCAGCGTAACCGTGCCATTTTTATTTAATAACCGAGGCAGCGATAATAAAACCTTATCCAGTTCGCCTGTGCAGTTTAAGCCTGCAAAATTGGAGAAAACATGATCATAAGGCCCTTTGTTTTTTAGATTATTCAGTTGCGTAAAAGAGCATAGCTCTGTGCTTATTAAATTATCCAGGTTGTATTTTAATGCTTTTTCGCGCAGCTTTTGCTGCATGCCTTCGGCTATGTCTGTAGCATGAACTTTATGGCCCAGGCCGGCAAAATAAACAGCGTCATCACCTGTGCCACTGTTTAGCTCTAATATAGATGCGCCGGGCCGCAGGTATTGCAAAACGTGGCCCCTTACCCTGCCGCGTTTATAATTAACAATGGTATTGCCCGAGTATATGTCGTCAAATATTTCTGATTGTGCAGAGAAAGCTTTTGCCGCGTATTGTTCGTTTATATTTTCTGCAACAGCTTCCATTATATTTTTTCTAATTGATTAAGCTTCAAACGTTCAATATAAGTAGCCGGGGTATAATAAAAAACAGACAGCGCCTTTTTTAAACTTTTGATATTAACATCCAATGGGTTTTTAATTAGCTTAATAATGCTGTTTTTTGCCAGGTGCATATGGTAGTTTTTATGTACATATTTATGCAGTTGCTTATAATAGGTTGGGGGGAATGTGTTGCTAAACATCAAAGCCATTTCATCAGAGTCGGTCCAGTTTGTTTTTTTCTTCAGATCGGCTTTCACCCTGTCATAAAAAACAGTGCCGGGTAACGGATAAGAAACCGATATGCCAATTTCAAATGGCAACAGTTCATTTATCATTTTAATAGTTAAAGCAATATCGGCCTTGTCCTCGCCGGGATAGCCAAACTGAATAAAGAAAGATGGCTTGATACCTTCTTTTTTCATTGCTTTGGCAGCTATGCGTATTTGCTCAACCGTAATGCCTTTATCCATGGCATCAAGTATTTTTTGCGAGCCGCTTTCGGCGCCAATCCAAATATTTTCACAACCTGATGCAGCTAATGATGCCACTAACTTTTCATCTACCAATAAATCGGCCCTTGATTGTATTTTGAAACGTGTACGCAGGTTTTCTTTTTGAATTAGTTGTGAAAACTCCATTACCCAACCCGGTTTTAAGCCAAAAATATCATCACAAAACCATATATGGTCTATCGGGTATCGGTCTTTTAGCAATTTTAATTCCTTTATTACATTTTCCGGACTGCGCGAATTATAGCGGTTACCATAAATAGGCTTAGCGCACCAGTTACATTTAAACGGACAACCACGGGTAGTGCCTAAATTGATAGAAAAGTAACCCGCACTTTTTAACCAGCTTTCACGATAGCGCTCCATATCAACTAAATCCCACGCAGGCAGCGGCAAGCTATCAAGATCCTTTAAAACAGGGCGCGGTATTGTTTTAATCGCTTTGTTATCTTTGTTTATAAAAGCTAACCCCTGTATAGCAACATAATCTTCCTGGCCGGTTTTAATATGATTAACCAGTTCAAGCAAAGTATGCTCGGCCTCGCCTATTATTACAAAATCAGCACCTTCTTTCAAGTACTCCTCATAACGGTCTGTAGAGTCAGAACTGGAAACAATTACCGTGCATCCCTTTGCTTTAGCCATTTTGCACATGCTAAAGGCCGCCTCACGCATATTGGTGAGGCACATTTTTGTGAGATAATTAAATCCATCATCATAGATCACAAAAAAATCGGGGCGTATTTTTTCCAATACAGGAATAACTCTGTTCGGATCTTCAATAAACATGGTATCAAATAAAGAAACGTTATAACCATTCTCACGCATTAACGCTGCAGCATATAATGTTCCCAACGGAGCATAGGGTTGACCCAATGACCATTGTTTAGGGTCAAACCGTAAAAAATAGGAGTGTGAGAATAGTATATTATTCATTTATATAAATAACTACGTTTTTAAAAGTTAATGGGTTGCCCCGGTTTTGTATTATACTTCATCATGAGTGCTTACTTTTTTGCCCTGTAAATATTATAGTTATACATTGTTTTGTATAAATAATAATTCTTCTGTATTAATTCATTAACAAACTGCCGCATATCTGCACTTACCAATTGCTCATATTCTGAAAATAAAGGCACAAGTATCATTGCCGGTTTATTTATTTGCATATCATGAAAAAATGTCTCCTTTGCTATACGGGTTTGAGTGGCATTAAAGTAAACCGTTGGCGATATTCTTTCTGAGTAAGCTTGCACCTGCGCGCCAAAACCGGCTACAAAAACTTTATCCTGACTGGTTGTATTGGCTTTTATCCATAACCCCAGTTCTTTTCGTGAGCCTTCACCCGGTTTAATATAGGGCCGTATGCCATATTTTTCTACCGGGCCTGTACCGCCGATCAGTATTTTTTTGATATTTACCAGTGGTTCCAATAATTTGGGAAAGAAAGTGAGCCATATAATAACCATTACCGGCTTTACCGGCACTTTATGAACATTAACCAACCAGGTAATAGTAAAGGCACTCATTAATGATAATAGGGCCAGTAAATCTTTAAGATGCACCGTATCATATATACCTATTATGTTTATCCCTATAAACTCAAGGACGAGCCATAAAATAAACAGATCGACCTTTCTTTTTATAAAAATATAAGCCAGAACAAGCGGATAAAACAGGATGATCTCTGAATAAAAAAACTTATCGGAAAAATTTTCCAGCTTCCATAATAGGCTATGATCGGTAGTGCTGCCTGTTCCAAAATTATCTGCCAGCCCATAAGTGAGAAAACTATGAAGATTGATGCCTGCAAAAAAACCTGCCGATGCAAGAAATAGAATACTTAATGATACTCCTGCACAAAACGTCACGGTGTATATCCTGCTTTTACGCAATGATGAAATAATTAGGGTAAGGATGCCAAAAATTGCTGATAAACGGAACCCTAATCCTAAACCAGCCATTAAGCCACTGATTAGAACATCTTTTTTATTTTGCGCAGTAAGATATTTATAAACCGCTATGGCAATAAACATTACCTCATAAGTTTCTGTAAATGCAACGTACCTGCCGCCTGTGCCATGCCAAAGTAATGACAACCCGAAAAATGATATAGCTAACATGCCGGCTTGTTGGCCCGCAATGTGTTTAGCTATTTTATAAATATAGTATATACTTATTGATTGGCAGGCCGTAGCCAACACCCTGGGAAACCAATAATTTACACCAAAAAGTGTATCTGATAAACCGAAAATTACAAATATTAAGGGAGATTTATTATCAATTCCGCCCGAGTAAGGAACCATACCATGCCTAAACCAGTTACGGCCTATGTAGTGCCACATGGCCTCATCAAATGATAGGGCAAAACCATTTGTAAGCAAGGTAACCAGCAATTGCAATATGGTTAATAATATAATTATCTGCAGTAACGTTGGTCGCCGGCTGCTTACCACTTCCTTCAGGTTCATCATACTATATTATAATTTTGCAAATGGCGATAAATTTAAACTACATACACATTTTACGCATGTAGCGTTGGTGCCCATATCCAGTGTTTTCCTGAAATTGATTGCTTCATTACTGTTTAATATATCCGTTAACGAATTATCTCGTATATTACCTATAGTGTCATGAAAAAAGCAGGGGCGCACACTGCCATCCGCCTCTATTACGGTTGATACCCATGGTGCATTACATTTTTTAAACGGAAACGCATTTAAGCCATAAAATGCCGCGTAGTAATTATATATATTCTGAATTTTCGCAGCGGATTCTGCTATAAATCCACTATTAAAATCAGTTGTTTGGCTAAGTATGCCATTAATAACATCCTGTAATTCAGGCAGCTCTTTCTCACTTATTAAAATTTCATGCTGCTTTGGTTCACTCCATGCAGTTTGGCGGTTAAAGGCATGGCTGCTAATATCAGCAGGTAAAAAACTTACCTGGTTTATACCCATTGCTTTTGCTGCTTCAATAATTGCCGGCCAGTTCCTAAAGTTTATACGATGAATAACTGTACGTGCTGTAATACGATAATTAGGGTCGATAGATTTGATATGCTCTATGCCCTCCTTCAGTTTTTTAAACGCGTTGGGAATGTTGCGGATAGCATCGTGCATTGGCTCGTCACCATCCAGTGAAACTATCATATCATCAACCCACTTTAATATCAGCGGGGCATTGTTTTTTATAGATAAACCCGTAGTAAGCAAGCTTACTTTAATATTTTGCTTTTTTAATATTTCGCAAAGCTTAAAAAAATTGGTATTCAGCAAAGCTTCACCACCCGACATTACTACCTGCTGGGCTCCAAACTTTTTCAACGATATCAACAGATCGTTTATATCCTGTTCGGTAAGCTGTTTCAGATTTTTATTGTCCTTCCATATATCGCACATTACGCACCTGCAATTGCATGCACTATGCGGCATCAGGATTACTACCGGCAAGGCAAATATTTGGTGCGTTTGCAATGTGCGCAGGCGTTTGTAAGTATGTGTTATAGATGTAAACAACATGATTATTTATAAATAGCTATCCAGTAAAACGGTTCTTTTTTAAATATGCGGTTAAGTATGTTACCGGGATTAAAAAGCACCCGGTAGTTAAATCCCCAAAACCCGCTTATAGTATGATGGAAATAATGATCGGCCATTTCGGGTATGCCCATATCGTTGTAATAATCGCGGCAGCGCCCGGCTGCTTTGCCAACTTCCGGTGGGTCATAAAATAGTGTGTCAATAATATGTATCTCGCCGCCCCGGTTTAAAATATTTAATGCTTTTTGTAAAACTGTAACTATCGATGAAAAGTATTGTAATGATGCAGCCAAAACAATCACATCAAACCGTACCTTATCAAACATAATATCGTTAAAATCATCGTATACAAATTGAAGGTTGGTCTTTTTAAAAACACGCCTGGCCTGGCTAATTTCTGTGCGGTTTATATCAAGGCCGGTTACGTTTGTATTGGGTATATTGGCCATTTTTGCCGATAACCAACCATTGCCGCAGCCAATTTCCAGTATATTTAAATGCTTGTGTTTCTTTCTAAGATAAGTTAATAATCTGCCGCTTGATTGTTTCCTTATCTCCCATTCGTGCGAGTGGATATCAAAATCGGGCAGGGCTTTTAATTGGTCGTCGGTATAAACCTTTTTTTCATGCCGTCTTACCGCAATATAAAGTTCTTCAAAACCCGTCTCTGGTTTTTTCGACTGTTTCTTTGCAATATCTTTAACACTTATATCCAACAGCTTTTAATTTTAAAATCCCTGTATTTCCGGCTGGCGATATTTCCAAATCCGTTGCAGCAGCTTTATCTCGTATGGGTATTGATACACATTTATTTTATAGCGCAAAGTTGATACCGCTTTTATAGCCGCACGTTTTAGTTTGCTTAGCCTGATATCTGTTGTTGTTGGGTAAACGCCATTCAACACTGTTTCAAAATTCCTTATCTTATCAATCATTTCGGCTGTTAGCCATGGCGTGAGCGGATTTTTCCTCAGATCAAAATTTTCCCATGCCGGACTTATCCAATCTTCCAGCGTTTGCGGAAATTTAAAGCCGCTGGCCAATACCTGTTTATATAGTTCTGATCCCTCGGTAGGTACGGGGCTATAGGTATAAATAATAATCTCTGTCTTGGGATTTATCGCTTTTACTTTTTTAATAAAATCTATTTCAAAATCAATTTGCGCCATAACCTGCTGCGGCGTTGGCGCAGGAGTACCTAACACAAATGAGTATTCGGGTATAATGTCAAACTTCTTTAAGCGTTCGGCAAATTCAAGTATTTGGTCGCCGGTTTGGGTGCCGCCTTTATCCATCTGTTCTAAAATGGCATTATTGCCGCTTTCGGCACCAAAGAATATGATCTTACATCCTCCCCTGCGTATGGCTTCTAATGATGAGTCTTTAAATTTATGCATCGTATCAATACGGGCCATTCCCCACCAGGACATGTTTTCGGGTTCAATTAGCTTTGAAAACTCAACCGCGCGTTTTTCAGAAACAAAAAAGTTATTATCATGAAATTCAATCGCGGTAGCGCCCCATTTATCTTTAATATACTTAACGTCGTTATAAACGGTTTGTGCCGATTTTGCCTTCCACCTTGCCTCATAAATAGGAACCACTGCACAAAATGAGCAGGTGAACGGACAACCTATGCTGGAGTGATAGGCCAATGTTTTTTCGCCCAAATAGGTTTTGCCTAAAAACTTCGGGATAGGATAAAACTCATTTAGTTTATTGTAAGGTAATGGCGGCAGCGAATCCTGGTCCATCAGGTCTTCTTTAGCTGTTTTAATTAGCTTGCCATCTGTGGCCTGGTAAATAAGGTTCCTTATAAATTCATACGGCTCGTCTTTTTCCATGGCATCTATTAACGCCGGAAAGGCATGGTCGCCAGGGCCGTTTATGATAAAATCAACATAACCGGAATACAGTACAGAGTCCGGCTGATTAGAAGGGAAGTACCCCCCCCATATCATTTTTGTATCAGGATATTTTAGTTTTATTGTTTTGGAAAACAATATAGCCTGCCTTAATTGTGGGCCCGGCATTACCGTAAAACCCAGGTATTTAAACTCGCCGGTATCTAAATAAGATTCCATTTTCTTTAAAGGATCGGCTTCACAATTCCCGTCAACAATTACCCATTCATATTTTCCTTCGACCGACGCGGCGATATTTAAAATAGAATTAGGTATTCTGTACTTAGAATTGGCGCTTTTGGGATTGAACAATAATATCTTATTCATAGCAATAGATAAAATGAGCTTGTGTATAAGCTAACTTATACACAAGCCCGGTAAATTAATTAATAACCAGGGTTATGACTAGGTACCAGTAATGGATTTTGTGAAGCATCCGTGCCCGGGATATCAGCATAGTAACATTTCGCGTTAAGTGTCCTGGTACCACCGGAGTTTTGCTTGATAT